>JAJYDR010000145.1 GCA_021777285.1 Actinomycetes bacterium | reverse complement strand
AACCTGGTCGGGTTCGATCTCCTCGAGCAGTTTGACGTAGTGGGTCACCACCACCACACCCATCGACGGGTGTTCGCTACGCACCGTTCGCACACCGCGCGCCACGATACGCAGCGCGTCGATGTCGAGCCCCGAGTCCGTCTCATCGAGCAGCGCGACGACGGGTTCGAGCAGTGCCATCTGTAGCACCTCGTTGCGCTTGCGCTCACCGCCGGAGAAACCGTCGTTCAGGTGTCGTTCCGCGAATGCCGGGTCCATGCCGAGTCGGTCCATCCATTCAGCGAGCTCGAGTCGTACCTCGAGCACCGACAGCTCACTCAGGCCCTTGCGGGCCACCATGGCCTGTCGCAGGAACTGGATGACCGAGACGCCGCTGATGGCCTCGGGGTACTGGAAGGCGAGGAAGATGCCCGCGCGGGCCCGCTGGTCGGGGGACCACGTTGCGATATCGACGCCGTTGAGCAGGATCTGTCCGTCGGTCACCCGGTAGCCGGGGTGACCCATGACGACACTCGCCAAGGTCGACTTGCCGGCCCCGTTAGGCCCCATCAGCGCATGGACCTCGCCGGGGTTGATGGTGAGATCGACGCCACGCAAGATGACAGTATCCTCGGCGACGGCGTGGACGTTTCGAAGTTCTAATAAGGGCACGGACACAAGGTGAGCCTATCGTTCGCGCCCGGATTTTCGGCCGGTCACCAGCCCCGCGCGATCCAGTCGTCGAGGTGCGCACGTTCGGCGCCGATGGTCGTGGGGGCGCCGTGACCGGGCAGGACGAGCACGTCGTCGGCGAGGCGATGGAACAGTCGTTGCTCGATCGAGGCGATGATGGTGGGGAAATCACCGCCCTCGAATGCGGTGGCACCGGGTCCACCGGGAAAGAGGGTGTCGCCACTGAAGAGCAGGGGACTCCCCTCGACCAAGAAACACGTCGAGCCCGGCGTGTGCCCCGGGGTGTGGATGACCCGCACGCGCAGTTCGCCCACCTCGATCACCTGGTCGTGGGCGAGGTACCGGTCGAGGGCGGGGAACAGTGTGACGTCCTCGGGGTGGCCCCAGACGACGCGTCCCGAGGCGCGCAGCCCGGGAATCGCGCCCACGTGGTCGTGGTGCCCGTGGGTCTCGAGCACGTCGACCACGCCGAGAACGTCCGCGAGGCGGATGAGTCGCTCGGACTCGTCCGCGGCGTCGATCAGCGCCGCCAGCGCCGAGCGACGACATCGCAGGACGTAGACGTTATTGGCGAGCGGTCCAACAACGACCCGGTGGACTTCCAGATCGGCGCCGCTCCAGATGACCGTCGAATCGTTCACACCATCAGGATGCCACGCGACGCGGTCGTATGGTTTTCGCTATCCTCGCAAGTGCAACGGCTCACGAGCCGACGGGAATCGAGGGTGACCATGAACTTCGGCTTTTCAGAGGAGCAGGAGGAACTTCGCAAGATGGTGCGACGGTTCTTGGATGAGAAGTCGCCCGAGACCGAGGTCCGCCGGCTCATGGCCACCGTCGACGGATTCGACCCGGCGGTGTGGCGCCAGATGGCTGACGAACTCGCCCTGCAAGGGCTGGGCATCCCCGAAGAGTTCGGCGGCCAGGGTTTCGGCCCCGTGGAACTGTACGTCGTGTTCGAGGAGATGGGGGCCGCGCTACTGTGTTCGCCGTACTTCTCAACGGTGGCGCTGGCGGCCAACGCCGTGCTGCTCGTGGGAACCGACGAGGACCGGGCCGCCTACCTACCCGGCATCGCCTCGGGGGACACCATCGCGACCGTGGCGCTCACGGACGACTCCGGTCAGTGGGACCTCGCTGCGACATCGGTGAGCGCACGTGAAGCCGGTGGGACCTGGGTTGTCAACGGCGTGAGCAACTATGTGACCGACGGCCAGAGCGCATCGGTGATCTTCGTGCCGGCGATGACTGAAGCCGGACTCTCGCTGTTCGCCGTGGAGGCGAACGCTTCGGGGCTGGAGCGCACGTCACTACCCACCATGGACCAGACCCGCAAGCAGAGTCGCATCACCTACGCCGACGTCCCGGCCCGCCTCGTGGGCTCGAACGGCGGCGCGCTCGCCGGACTCGAGACCACGGTCCAGATCGCCGCGGCCGCCCTCGCCGCCGAGCAGGTCGGCGGCGCGCAGCGCGTGCTCGACAACGCGGTCGAGTACGCGAAGAACCGCGTCCAGTTCGGCCGACCGATCGGGTCGTTCCAGGCGATCAAGCACAAGTGCGCCGACATGCTGCTCGACGTGGAGTCAGCGAAATCGGCCGCTTACTACGCGGCCTGGGCCGCTCAAGAGCGCAACGACGAGTTGCCGATTGCCGCGAGCCTCGCCAAGTCGTTCTGCTCCGAGGCGTACTTCCACTGCGCCGCCGAGAACATACAGATCCACGGCGGTATCGGCTTCACCTGGGAACACCACGCGCACCTGTACTTCAAGCGCGCCAAGAGCTCCGAGCTGTTCCTCGGTGACCCGGCGTACCACCGCGAGTTGCTCGCCAACCGACTGGGCATCTAAGGCCGCGTGCTCGTCCACGAACAGCTCGCAAGTGGCACGTCGGTCCTCGACCTTCGTATCGCGTCCTCGGGCACCCGTGCCGCGACCGCTCACGTGCTCGTGCTCGCGCACGGGCTGCCGCGCGCAACGGGCATGGGCCGTCAGGCGGCGGGTCTGCTCCCCGAGCTTGCTGAACACCTGGCGAGCGAGTCGGGCTGGACAGTGGCGACCGGGACGTTGTCGGGTGTCGGCGGGAGCACGGGGACGTTCTCGGCCAGTCAGTGGCGCCGCGACCTGGGCGCCATCATCGAACGCATCGATCGCGATGGCGGACGCATCTCCCTCGCGGGATTCGGGTTCGGGGGTGCGCTCGCGCTCGCGGTGACTGCCGAGGACGAACGGGTCCGCGGGGTGGCCACCTTCGCAGCACCAGCGCACATGGACACGTGGTGTGGTCCGGCGGTCCCCTTTCGCCAGTGGATTATCGGGGCGGGTGTGGTGGGTGACGAGAAGGACCTGCTCGCGCCCGACGAGTTACGCGCCGACGTGTTGGCGGTCGACCCGCTCGGGGCGGTCGCCAACATCCCGCCGCGGCGTCTCTTGATCGGCCACGGGACGGACGACCTCGAAGTACCCGCAAGTGACGCGCGCGACCTGCTCAGCGCGGCCGAGGGCCGTGCCGAGTTGCGTCTGATCCAAGGGGCCGGCCACCAGCTGCGCGCGGACCCTCGAATGGTGGCGACGCTCCTCGGCTGGCTCGACCGACACCGTTAGCCGACGCTGGCGAGCGCCTCGTCCAGGGCGCGGCGGATCGAGACCGCCGCGGCGTAGGGGTCTTTGGCGGTGGTCAGGGCGCGCACGACCACGAAGTGGCGTAGCCCGGCGTGTACGAGGGACGCGACGTTGTCGGCGTTGACGGCGCCGGTCACGAACACCGGTTGGTCACTTCGATTGGTGCAGTCGATGGCGTACGCGACGCCGGTTCCCGTACGGCCGGGCTTGGTCGGTGTCGCCACGATCGGTCCGGCGCTGCGGTAGGTCGTGGGCTGTTCGAGCGAACGGGCGAACTCCTCGCGCTCATGCGTCGAGAGCCCGACGATGGCGTTGGGACCCAACACGTCACGACAGACGGCCACGCTGACGTCGTCTTGACCGACGTGGACGCCGTCGGCCGCCACGTCGGCGGCGAGGTACGGCGAGTCGTTCATGATGAACGGGACGCCGAAGTCCCGACAGATGGCGGCCATTAACGCCCCCGAGGCCCGCCGCTGCTCGTCGTCGAGGTCCTTCTCGCGAAGTTGCACGACGTCCACGCCCCCGCGTAGGACGGCTGGCAGGAATTCCGCAAGGTCATCGCGGTGGCCGACGCACAGGTACAGGCGGCGTTGGTCGAGTTCGTACATCCGCACACTTTAGGTCCCTCGTCTGGCCATTCACGGCGAGACGAAGTGACGCGCGGACATCCATCGCGCGGTCGGGACCGTCGACTCGGGCAGAATGGACCTATGCAGATCCCCGCGAAGGCCGAGTATGCCATTCGGGCGCTACTCACCCTGGCGGCGAGCAACACGTCCATGAGCGCCGAACACTTGGCCGTCGAACAGCAGCTACCGGCGAAGTTCCTCGGCGCGATCCTCTCCGATCTGCGTCGTGGCGGTCTCGTCACGAGCCAGCGTGGCCCCGAAGGCGGATTCAAACTCGCCCACGACCCCGACACGATCATGATCGCCGACATCCTGCGCGTCGTCAGCGGGCCGATGGCGGGCGTACGCGGGATGCGTCCCGAGACCCTCAACTACGGCGGCGACGCGACGCATTTGCGCGACGTCTGGGTCGCGGTGCGAGCGGCGCTGCGCGAGGTGCTCGAGCACGTCACGTTGGGCCAGGTGCTGCGTGGCGACCTGCCCGTCTCGGTGACGCGCTTCACCTCGGACCCAGACGCGTGGATCACGCGCCAACTGTGACCCGGATCCACACTGACGGCGCCTGTCGCGGGAACCCCGGCCCGGGGGGCTGGGCCTGGGCCCGTGGTGCTGACGGGTACGCGAGCGGCGCCGAGGCGCGCACGACGAACCAGCGGATGGAGTTGCGCGCCGTCCTCGAGGCGCTACGGGCCAACCCCGAGGGCGACGTGGAGATCGTGAGTGACTCCACCTACGTGGTCAAGTGCTTCAACGACCACTGGTACGTCGGGTGGTTGCGGCGAGGTTGGAAGAACTCCCAGGGCCAACCCGTCGCCAACCGGGATCTCTGGGAGCCCTTATTTGACCTCGTCTTGCGGGGCGGACGCACCGTCACCTTCACCTGGGTGAAGGGACACGCCGGTGATCCGATGAACGAGTTCGTCGACGAACTCGCCACCGCCGCGGCCGATCGTCAGCAGGGTCAAGAGCGCTAGCGCGCGGGGGTGTTGGCTACGGCGCCAAAAACATTAGGATTTCGTAGGTC
>JAJYDR010000018.1 GCA_021777285.1 Actinomycetes bacterium | reverse complement strand
GCGAGTACCGGGCGTGGCTCTCGGACGGGGCGACGGCCAGTGAGTAGATGTTAAAGCCGCGCCGGGCGAACAGCCCGGCGATGCGTGCGAGCACGCCCGACTTGTTCTCCACCAGCACCGAGAGGATATGGTGGCGCACCGGTGAATGAACGGGCTCGCCGGCGAAGGGCTCGGGGACGTTCATCGCGCACCCCCGCGCTGGGAGGGGTGGACCATGATGTCGTCGTTGCTGACGCCCGCGGGCACCATCGGGAAGACCTTCTCGGTACTGTCGGTGCGAAAGTCGATCACCACCGGTACGTCGTTGATCTTGTTGGCCTCGTCGATCACGTCGTTCATCTCCTTCACGTTGGTCGCGCGCAGGCCAACGCAGCCCATCGCCTCGGCCCACTTGACATAGTCGGGTAGGTCCGGCGAGAGGTAGACCTCGCTATATCGCTCGTCGTAGAACATCTCCTGCCACTGACGCACCATGCCCAGATAGGCGTTGTTCAAGATCGCCACCTTGATCGGGATCCCCTCGGACCGGGCGGTGACGAGTTCCTGGGCCGTCATCTGGAAGCACCCATCGCCGTCGATGCACCACACGGTGCGATCCGGACGACCGGCCTTGGCCCCAATCGCGGCCGGAACGCCGAACCCCATGGTCCCCGCACCACCCGAGTTGACCCAGGTGTTGGGCTCTTCGAAGGGCCAGTGCTGGGCGGTCCACATCTGGTGCTGGCCCACCCCCGAAGCGACGATCGTCCCGGCCGGCGCCGTTCGGGCGATCGACTCGATGACGTGCTGGGGGCGCAGCGGTCCGTCGACCTCGGGCTCGTCGTAGACGAGAGGGTACTTCGCCTGCCAAGTCCGGATCTCGCGCCACCAGCCGTCAAGGTTCTTCGGGCGTGCGCTCGCGGCGTCAAAGGCGCGCAGCGCCGTGGCGATGTCGGTCTGCAGAGCGACGTCCGGGCGACGAATCTTGCCGAACTCGGCCCGGTCGATGTCCACGTGGATCACCTGCGCGTCGGGGGCGAAGGACGCGATCTTGCCGGTGACCCGGTCGTCGAAGCGGGCGCCGAGGGTGATCAGCAGGTCGCTTCGCTGGATCGCCATGACCGCGGCGTAGACGCCGTGCATGCCCGGCATGCCCAGGTGCTGCTCGTGGGAGTCCGGGAAGGCGCCCCGCGCCATCAGCGTCGTCACAACGGGGATGCGCGTACGTTCGGCGAAGGCGAGCAACTCTGCCGTTGCGCGGGACTTGAGCGTCCCACCGCCGACGTAGAGCACGGGCCGTTCAGACTCCCCGATCAACGCGACGCAGCGCGCCACGGCCACCTCGTCGAGCTCGACCGTCGGACGGTAGCCCGGCAGGTCGTACTCGTCGACCCCGGACGGGTACCACCACTCCATCGTCGACTGCGCCACGTCCTTGGGCACGTCGATCAGCACCGGTCCGGGGCGTCCCGTGGTCGCGAGGTGGAAGGCCGCGGCCACCGCGCGTGGCAACTCGTGGGCCGACTGGACGAGGAAGTTGTGCTTGGTCACCCCCATCGTGATGCCCGTGATGTCGCACTCTTGGAACGCGTCCAGGCCGATCGAGCTGGTCGCGACCTGGCCGGTGATCACGACCAGGGGCGTCGAGTCCATGTGGGCGTTGGTGATCGGCGTGACGATGTTGGTCGCGCCGGGGCCGCTCGTGACCATCGCCACCCCCGCGCGACCGGTCGCCATCGCGTAACCCTCGGCCATGTGACCGGCCCCCTGCTCGTGGCGCACGAGGATGTGGCGGATCGACGAGTCGAGCAGCGGATCGTACACCGGCAGGATGGCGCCGCCGGGCAGGCCGAAGATGGTGTCGACGCCCTGCTGTTCGAGGCTCTTGATGAGGGCTTGCGCGCCAGTGAGTTCCACGATTCCTACTTCCGTCGGTATAAAGAAAAAAGCCTCCCGATTGGGAGGCTTCCGGTGAACGCGTATACGTGACTACCGGTGCCTGTCCCCTACTACTACCAGAATCAGGCGGCCCGTTGTCACGAAACTATCTAAGCACACCGACGTCACGGGCACAAGGCGAGGCCCCGCGGCATCATCGTCGGGTCTCGACGCGCTAGCGCGACGTGACCGCCCCAGTCTCGGCCCCCTGGACGAGACGCGCGAACTTCTCGAGGACCCCGGTCGTGTACCGCGGCACGAACGGCGCCCGGTGCGCCGCGCGCTCGGCGAGCACCGCGTCATCCACGAGCAGATCGATGGAGTTGGTCGTGACGTCGATCTCGATGATGTCGCCGTCCTCGACGAGTCCGATGGGCCCGCCGTCGAGCGCCTCGGGCGCCACGTGTCCGACACAGAAGCCATGCGTGCCACCACTGAAACGTCCGTCGGTGACTAACGCGGAGTCACTGCCGCGCCCCACGCCCTTCATCGCGCCGGTGATCGCGAGCATCTCGCGCATGCCCGGCCCCGACTTGGGTCCCTCATAGCGGACGACCACCACCGTCTCGGGCTGGATCTCTCCCGCGAGGATGGCGGTCATCGCCGCGTCCTCGCCGTCAAAGACCCGCGCCGTGCCACGGAAGTGGAGGTGATCGATGCCCGCGACCTTCACCACGGCGCCGTTGGGCGCGAGCGACCCACGCAGCACCGCGATGCCGCCCCGGTCGTGGATCGGGTGGTCGACGTCGTGGATGACCTCGCCGTCGGGCCGGCGCGCCGCGAAGGCCTCGAGGCTCTCGGCCATCGTCTGGCCCGACACGGTCATCACGTCGCCGTGGAGCAGACCGCGTTCGAGCAGGTGCGCGAGCACCACCGGCACGCCGCCAATCTCGTCGATGTCACTCATGTGGTACTTGCCGTGGGGCTTGGTGTCAGCGATGTGGGGCACGCGCGCGGCGATCGTGTTGAAGTCCTCCAACGCGAGCGGGACCCGCGCCTCGTGGGCGATGGCGAGCAGGTGGAGCACCGCGTTCGTCGAGCCGCCGAGGGCCATCACCACCGCGATGGCGTTCTCGAACGCCTCGCGGGTCATGATCTGGCGGGCCGTGATCCCGCGGTCGAGCAGGTTCACGACGGCCAGCCCCGAGTCGTAAGCGTACTGGTCGCGTCGGGGGTCGATTGAGGGGACGCTCGCGCTGCCGAGCAGCGACATGCCGAGCGCCTCGCCGACGCTCGCCATCGTGTTGGCAGTGAACATGCCCGCGCAGCTCCCCTCGCCGGGGCAGGCCGCGAGTTCAACCTCGCGCAGCTCGTCGTCGCTCATCGAGCCGACGGCGTTGGCGCCGACCGCCTCGAACACCGACGTGATGTCGAGAGACTTGCCGTGGAGGTGACCGGGCATGATGGTGCCGCCGTAGAGGAAGACTGAGGGCACGTCCAGGCGAGCGGCCGCCATCAGCATGCCCGGCAGCGACTTGTCACAGCCCGCGAAGGTCACCAGCGCGTCGAAGCGCTCCGCGTGCATCACGGTCTCGACCGAGTCGGCGATGACCTCGCGCGAGACGAGCGAGGCGCGCATCCCCTCGTGGCCCATCGAGATGCCGTCGGAGACGGCGATGGTGACGAACTCGAAGGGCACGGCCCCGGCGTCACGCACCGCGACCTTGGCGCGCTTGGCCAGTCGGTCGAGCGGCAGGTTGCACGGCGTCACCTCGTTCCAGCTCGACGCCACGCCGATCTGGGCTTTGACCATGTCATCGTCGCCCATGCCCATGGCGCGCAGCATCGCGCGCGCGGGCGCGCGGCCCTTGCCGAGGGTGACGTCAGTGCTACGAGGTGTGGGGTGGGTCGTCATGGCAGCAGTCTACGAAATGCGCCGACCGCTCACCCAACTGGCGCATAGAGGCTGACCGTCTCGCCCGGCCCGAGCAACTCCACCCACGTCTGCCCCGGACGCAGTGCGATCACCGTGCCGTTGGACGTGCGGTACGCCGTCGCCTTGGCGACGCCGGAGCGGAACCACGAGCCGCGCACCAGGCGACCGTCGCTCAGAACCATCGCCGGGCCGTGCCCGACCAGGTTGGCCTCGGCGCCCATGGCGCCCACGCCGCCGATGTAGTTGACCTCCATCACGATCACGTTGACCGGCGAGACGCGCGCGCCGCTCGCGGTGACGTCCGGTGCGCCGAAGATCGAGCGATCCCACGAGCCGGTCCTCGCGTCCCACGCGTAGTGCACGGCGTAGCCCGCGGGGAAGTTGACCGTGAACGACCCGACGGGGGCCCCGCGCGGCGGGGCGTCCTTCGCAACGTACGTGAAGATCGGGCGTGGTGGCGTCGGCCGACCGGCCATGGCGAGCAGTTTCACCGGGTTCAACAGCAGGTTGTGGGGGGCGTAACGCGCGGGATCGCGGTACATCGCCGAACCCGCGGTCGCCTCGTCGTAGCGCTTGACCGGCGCCGTCGCGATGCTCGCCAGCGCGTAGGCCGCGCCGCCGGAGAAGGCGAAGACCCCCTTCAGCGGAAACACGATCTCGCGGTCGGTCCGTCGCACCGAACGGACCGGTCCGATGACCGGGGGCAGGTGCGAATTGAAGACCGCGGCGAGGCGCGTGATGCCACCCTCGACGATCTCCTCGTAGACGACGTCCGCCTCGTTGATCCCGAACTGGGGATGGGCCATCGGCGTGTTGTCGATCTTGACCGTCAGGGCCGAGCGACGCATTGACACCGCCGTCGGATCGGGCAGCCCGGTCAGCGGCGCCACCCGTCGATGACGGGCCCGGGCGGCGAGCGTCGCGGTCGTGGTGCCCTGTCTCGCCGACACGGCACCCGCGACCGGCGCGACGACCAACGAGGCGGCCAGCACTAGGGCGATCCGGCGGGCGCGCAGCGTTCGCGGCCTACCCATGGCTAGCGTCGCGCGTGTAGCTCGGCGATGACGGCCTTGCCGTTGGCCCGACCACGCGTTTCGCGCATGACAAGACCGATGAAGAACTGGGCAAGCTTGTCGTCGCCCGCACAAAAACGCGTCCACTCGTCGGGGTGGGCCGCGATCAAGGTCGCGATGACGTCGCCGAGCGAATCGGCCGAGAGCTGTTCGAAACCCTTAGCCGCGGCGATGGCCGCGGGATCGCCACCCGAGGCGAGTAGATCGGCGAGGACGGCCTTCGCCTGGGTGGCCGAGAGCTGGCCACGGGACTCCATCTCAACCGCGGCCACGAAGGCGTCCTCGGTGAGCTTCGAGACGTCCCCGGCGGCGGCGAGTTCGTTGGCGACGCGCGCCACGGCGACGCCCACGTCACCCCCGGCGGCGGCCGTCGCGTGGACGTAGCGCTCGAGACCGAGGTCGATGACCACGTCGATCGCGTCGCGCTGAGCGTCGCTCGCCTCACCGAGGAGTGCCACCACCGCAGCGCGGCGCTCGGCCGGCATCGGACCCAGGGACTCGGCCACGCGGCGCTGCCAGTCGGCGTCGGGCGCTAGGTCGACCAGATCGGGTTCGCGGAAGTAGCGGTAGTCCTCGGCCTCCTCCTTCACGCGCATCGTCGAGGTCGCCCCCTGGGTCTCGTCCCAGTGCCGGGTCTCTTGTCGAACGACGCCGCCGTCCTCGATGAGGGCCACCTGTCGCTCCGCCTCAAACTCGATCGCCCGGTGTAGGCTGCGCAGCGAGTTGAGGTTCTTGATCTCGCAGCGGGTCCCGAAGGGGTCGCCACTGTGGCGAACCGAGACGTTGGCGTCGATGCGCATCGACCCCTCCTCCATCCGTCCGTCCGAGGCGCCGGTCGCGATTAGCACCGCACGCAGCTCGCTCGCGTAGAGCCGCGCCTGGGCGGCCGAACGGATGTCGGGGCCCGAGACGATCTCGACCAGCGGCACACCTGAGCGGTTGTAGTCCACGAGCGAGCGTTCGGCACCGTGGATGCGTCCGCTGGCGCCCAGGTGCGTCGACTTGCCGGTGTCCTCCTCCAGGTGCGCGCGCTCGATGCTCACCCGAGACCCATCGGGCAGGTCGAGGTACCCGCCTGCGTTGATCGGCAGGTCGTACTGGGAGATCTGGAAGTCCTTGGGCATGTCGGGGTAGAAGTAGTTCTTGCGGTGGAACGTCGAGGGCGCAATCGTGGCGTGCAGCGCCATGCCGATCGCCATCGCCATCGAGACGGCCTGCTCGTTCAGCACCGGCAGCGAGCCCGGCAGGCCCAGGCACACTGGGCAGATGTTCGTGTTGGCCTCGGCGCCAAATGCGTTGGCGCAGCCACAGAACATCTTGGTGGCGGTTCGCAACTCGGTGTGAACCTCGAGTCCAACAACCATCTCCCAACCGGCTGGCAACGTCATGATTCCCGCTCCGCGTCTTCGAGCACCGTGGCCGCGGCGAAGAGCCGCGCTTCGCTACGACCCGGTCCGAGCAATTGGACGCCGATCGGCAGGTCCGCCTCGCCCCGGCCGAAGGGGACCGAGAGCGCAGCCTCGCCGGCCAGGTTCGTCGGGATCGTGAAGACGTCCGACAGGTACATGGCCATCGGATCGTTCGTCTTGGAGCCGAAAGTGAATGCGACCGAGGGGGTCGTGGCGCCGAGCAGCAGGTCGACGTCGAGGTACGCGCGGCGGAACGCGTCGCGCATCTGCGTGCGGACCTTCAGCGCCTGGCCGTAGTAGGCGTCGTAGTACCCCGCCGACAGCGCGTAGGTCCCGAGCATGATCCGTCGCTTCACTTCGGCCCCGAAGCCCACCGTGCGGGTCGCCTCATTCATCGCCGCGACATCCTCGGCGTCGACGCGCAGTCCGTAGCGCACGCCGTCGTAGCGCGCCAAGTTGCTCGACGCCTCGGCCGGTGCGATGAGGTAGTAGGCGCTGAGCCCGAGTCGCAACTCAGGGATGGACAGCTCGACGATCGAGGCCCCGGCCGCCGCGAGGACCGCCGCGGCCCGTTCGACCGCGTCGACGATCTCAGCGTCGGCACCGTCGATCAGTTCGCGAACCAGTCCGATCCGCCGACCCGCCACGCCGTCGTTGAGGTGTGCGACGAGGCTCGGTGACGGTTCGGGCAACGACGTCGAATCCATCGGGTCGTGGCCCGCGATGACCTCGAGCAGCAGCGCCGCGTCAGCGACGGTCGAAGCGAAGGGGCCGATCTGGTCGAGTGAGCTCGCAAACGCGATCAGGCCGTAGCGCGAGACCAACCCGTAGGTGGGCTTTACCCCGACGATGCCACAGAGCGCGGCGGGCTGCCTGATCGACCCACCCGTGTCACTGCCGAGCGCGAGGGGGGTCATGGCCGCGGCCACGGCGGCCGCGGAGCCACCCGAGGAACCTCCCGGCACCCGGGTCGGGTCGAGCGGGTTGCGGGTCGGGCCGAACGCCGAGGTCTCGGTCGACGAGCCCATCGCGAACTCGTCGAGGTTGGTCTTGCCCATCGGCACGGCGCCAGCCCCGAGGAGTCGGTCGACGACCGTGGCGCTGTAGGGCGGACGCCACCCTTCGAGGATCCGCGACGAGCAAGTCGTCGGGACCCCGACCTGGCAGAGGTTGTCCTTGAGCGCGATCGGCACCCCGGCGAGTCGTCCCGGGTCGGCGCCACGGGCGACCGCGTCGTCGACACGCGCCGCCGCCGCCATCGCCCCGTCCTCGTCGACGTGCAGAAAGATGTTCAGTTCGTCGTTGCGCGCCCGGATCGCGTCGAGCGATTCCTGGGCGAGGGCCGTCGCACTCAGCGCGCCGGCGCGTACGCCTTCGGCCATGGTGATCGCGTTCACGGCGCCTCCCCCATGATCCGCGGCACCGCGAAGCAGCCGTCTTCGGCGTCCGGAGCGGCCGCGAGCACGACATCTCGATTGAGGCTTGGGCGTACGACGTCCTGGCGGACCACGTTGATCAGGTCATAGGGGTGGGCCGTCGCGATGACGTCGCCGAGGTCGAGCGACTGCATGTCCGCTGCGTGGTCGAGGATGCGTGCCAGCTGCACGGTGAACAGGTCGAGTTCCTCGTCGCTCAGGCGCAACCGCGCGAGCTTGGCCACGTGAGCGACCTCGGCCCGGGTCAGCCCGCTCACGGGGCGACCGTCTTGTGGATGAAGTCACGCGTCAGGGACTGCACGACCGGCTGATCGTTGTCGATCGTGGCGACGTGGAACGAGTTCTCCAGCCACACCCGCTCAATGGGACCACGCACGCGCGCAACGAGGTCGTCGCCGTTGTCCACGGTCACGACGTGGTCCTCGCGACTCGAGAGCAGGAGGCTCGGCGCCACGATCGACCCCAGTGCGTCGTAGACTTCGCTGATGCCGTCGAAGAGGCTCTTCGCGCACGCGAGCGGCGTCGCGTCGTAGGCGAGTTCGCTCACGCCCTCGCGCTTCACGTCCGATCCGATGGCGTCGATCGTCGTGAGCCCGGCCTCGATGAGCTGGTTGAGACCGTCAATCATCTCGGGGACGGGGGGCTTGACGAGCGGGTTGATGAAGACGGCGGCGCTGACGTCGCGACGCTGGGCGACGTAGGCGCCCAAACCGCCACCCATCGACAGTCCCACGACCGCGACGCGCGCGGTCCGTCCCGCGAGGTCGTCGTACGCCTCAAGGGCTGCGCCGGTCCAGTCAGCCCAGCTCGTCGTCGTCATGTCGGCCACCGAGGTACCGTGGCCCGGCAGGCGCGGCAACGAGACGGTGAAGCCGTCGGCGGCGAGGAACTCGGCGAGTGGCCGCACCGAGGAGGGATTGCCGGTGAACCCGTGCAGCACGAGCACGCCGGTGTCGCTCCCGGCCGCCTCGAAGGGCTCGCAGCCGGGGAGTATGGCAGTCGTCATAGCTCACAGACTACCGGCCGCGCCGCGGCCGGTCGGTGGGCCACGGGCTTGATCAGCCGAGCAGCGTCGGCAGCTGGGCGGCGAGGTCCGCCACGGCCCACCGGTCGTCGCGCTCGAGGGTCTCGGTCATCGTCCAGTTCTGGAAAAGTCGCACGGTGCCGCCCTGGACGAAGAAGACCCGTCCGGTGGCGGTGCAGTCGGCCATCGCCAACGTTGCGACCAAGGGTGAGATGTTGGCGGGGTCCCACACGTCAAAGGCCGCTTCGTCGCTCGGCTTGACGACGTAGTCCGCAAGGCCTGGGGTCGACTCGGTCATCCGGGTACGCGCGGCCGGTGCGATGGCGTTCGCCCGCACGCCGTAACGACCCAGCTCCTCTGCGATGATGACCGTGAACGCGGCGATGCCCGCCTTCGCGGCGCCGTAGTTGGACTGGCCGATGTTGCCGAGCAGTCCCGAGGTCGACGACGTGTTGATGATCGACGCGTTGACCGGATGGCCGGCCTTGGCTCGCTCGCGCCAGTACGTCGCGGCGTGGCGCGTGGGAACGAAGTGGCCCTTCAAGTGGACGTTGATGACCGCGTCCCAGTCTGCCTCCGAGAGGTTCACAAGCACCCGGTCGCGCAGAATCCCGGCGTTGTTGACCAGGACGTCCAGCTCGCCGTAGGTGTCAAGGGCCGTTTGGATCAGCCTGGCGCCACCCTCCCACTCGGCGACATTGTCGTGGTTGGCGACGGCCTCGCCCCCGAAGGCGCGGATCTCGGCGACAACCTCCTCAGCGGGCGTGGCCGCGCTCGCCGAACCATCCAGGGACCCGCCAAGGTCGTTTACAACGACCTTGGCGCCCTCGGCGGCGAACAGCAGCGCGTGTTCGCGACCGATCCCGCGGCCGGCACCGGTGATAATCGCTACACGACCGTCCAACGCACCCATCACAACTCCCTCACTCGTCCTCGCCCGATTGTACTGACGCGCTGGTAGCCCTATCGTCGCCAGAACGCCGGTGGCCTCGCGTGGGCGTGGTAGTGGTCGGGGATGTTGCGCATGTGGTCATCGATCGTCCACTGACCGACCCCGAGTTCACGGTCGGCCACCGCCGCGAGTCGTTCGTGGAGCTGTCGTTTCAGATCCTCCGGTGGCGTGGCGTCGTGGTTGCGCCACACCACCATGGGCACGAGGCATATCTCGCAGTCCGCGATCCAGCAGAGATCGTCCTCGACGTAACGCGTCGTGATCACCGCCGCCTGGCAGAGCTCACAATCGCCGCTCACTTGACGTTGACGATGATCGTGGACCGGTACGGCACCATCGTGCCCGGCGCCGGGATCGTCGATACCACCTTGGTCCAGGTCCCGTTGGCCGACCCCGGCCCCTTGGTATGGAAGAAGAGGACGGCCTTCTTGAAGGCCGCGAATGTCTGGGACTGATCCATGCCGATCACATTGGGCACCGGCCGCGGACCGGTACCGGCGGTCGTCGTCGCAGGCGTCGTCGTGGTTGGCGCGGGCGCAGTCGTCGTTGGCGAGGTCGTGGTCGGCGTCGTCGTGGTCGGTGTGGGACCCTTGCTCAACGCCAAGACGACCTTCGCGCCCGCGGGCACGCTCGCGGGGTTCGAAAACCCGTGGTAGAGCACCGAGACCACCTGACCGGCGCCGAGTGAACTCACGACGTAGGCCGTGCTCGGACACGTCGCGGCGATTCCCGCTTTCTTGAGCGCCGCCGTCGCTACGGCGCAGGTCTCACCCATCACGGCTGGCAGTGTGACGCGAGCCGCGCCGTCTGAGACGGTGACGGTCACCACGGTGCCGGCCTTGGCGGAGCTGCCCGCCCCGGGCGACTGGGAGATGATCTCGTGGGCGGCGATCGTCGTCGAGCGCTGGTGGCCGGCGACGCGCACGGTGAGCCCCTCGGCGTTCAACTGGCTGGCCGCCTGGCTCGTGGTGAGGCCCACCAGGGACGGCACGGTGTGGCTCTGGGTCAGCAGTCCGGACTTCCACACCGCAGCACCCGCGACGGCCGCGACCAACACGATCGCCGCGAGCACGAGTGCGGCGCGGCGCCGGCGCGGCGCCGGCACGATTGGGTACGGCTCCGAAGCGCGGGCGCGCGCCCTCGCGTCGGCCGCCGATGCCCCCGGAGGGACCTGGCGGGCCGGCTGCGGGCGCGGGAAGCGGGGCGCCGGTGACTCGTCGTAATCGGAGCCCGCGATCTGTTCGGCCGACGGCGCGCGGAACCCAATTGAGGTCCGTGGCTCGGAGGGCCGATAGTGCGCGAGCAACGGCATCGTCCGGTTGACGGGCGTGATGGCCAACGGGGAGGGATCGGTGACGCTCGCGGTGAGTCGATTGGCGAACTGCTCCGCCGAGAGCCGCAGCAGCGGGTCGGGAACCGCCGCTTGAGCGAGGATCATGTCGAGCGTCCCGAGTTCCGGGCGGATCGGCAACGGCGTGTTGATCCGGGCCCGCAGCATCGCGTCGGCCGACACCGCGTCAAAGGGTGCCTCGCCGGTCGCGGCCTCGAAGAGGATCAACGCGAGCGCGTACACGTCGGACTTGGCGTCCCCCGGCACGCCCTGAGCCTGTTCGGGGCTGAGGTAACGCACGTCGTTGATCGAGTAGTGGCCCGGGTGCATCGTGCGCAGCCCCGACATGGCGACGTCGCCGACGCGCACGCCACCATCGTCGCCGATGAGGAGTTTGCTCGGCGACAGCGATCCGTGAACGATCCCGTTGGCGTGCAGGTACGCCAACGCCGAGGCCACGTCGCTGCCCAACTTGGCGGTGTCGCCGATTTCGAGCCGTCGGCCTGCGGCCAACACGTCCTCGAGCGAGCCGCCGCTCATGTACTCGCTCACCACGAAGATCGATCCGGATTCCTGGCCACCGTCGAAGACCCGTGCGAGATGCGGGTGGCTCAACGTCGCCGAGCGGATGATCTGGTCGCGGAACGTTCGGCGCACGTCTTCGTGCGCGGCCAACTGCGGGAGCAGGACCTTCAGGATCACCGTGCGGTGCAGGGTCCGATCCTCGGCGACGTAGACCTCAGCCGTCGACCCGACGTCCACGGTATCGGTGATGCGGTAGCGACCAACGACGTCATGGCCGGGTGAGAACGTGTAGGTAGACATGGGCAAACCCAACCCTAGAGCACTGTCTCTTCGTCTCGGGCAATGGTCGTGCGCCACGTACCCGAGACGAGCAGCGTCTCGAACTCGTCGGCGTCCACGAGTGGCACGCCGAGGGTCCGGGCCTTGGTGAGCTTGCTCGCCCCCGGTGCGTTCCCGACCACCACGCAGTAGGTCTTGGCCGACACCGTGCCCGGCGACGTGCCGCCGCGGGCAACGATGGCGGCCTCGGCCGCTTCACGGGTGAACCCCGGCACCGACCCAGTGACCACGACGGCGCGCCCTTTCAGCGTCTCGCCCAGCGCACCGTTCGAGGGCTCGACGAGCGTCAGCCCGGCGTCGGCGAGTCGTGCCATCCGCTCGATCACCTCGGGCGAGCGTACGAACTGGAAGACCGACGCCGCGATCACCGGCCCGACGCCGTCGATCGTCTCTAATTCGGCCAGTGGCGCCTCGACCAACGCTGCGTATGACCTGAACCAGGTGGCGAGGGCGCGCGCGGCAACCGGCCCGACGTGGCGGATCCCGAGGGCCACGAGCAATCGACTGAGCGGTTGAACCTTGGCCCGCTCGATGGCACCCACGAGCGCCGCCGCCGACACCGCACCCAATCCCTCGAGTTGCTCGAGCGCCGCCACGTCAAGGTCGAACAGGTCGGCCACGTCGGCGACGAGCGCCGCCTCGATCAGTTGGGCGGCGCGCTGCTCACCCAGGCCCTCGATGTCGAGCGCGCCGCGCGACGCGAAGTGGACGATCTGCTGAAGGAGCTGGGCCGGGCACTTCGGATTCACGCAGTAGCTGTCGCGCTCGTCGCCGAGTCGCACGAGTGGGCCGCCGCATTCGGGGCACACGCTCGGGAACGTCCACGAAGCGCCGCGCTCAACGGTGGGGTCGATCACCGCGCCCACCACCTCGGGGATCACGTCGCCCGCTTTGCGCACCACCACGACGTCACCCGGGCGCACGTCCTTCAGCGCCACCTGGTCGGCGTTGTGCAACGTAGCGAGCGAGACCGTCGAACCCGCGACGACGACCGGTTCTAGGACCGCGAAGGGAGTCGCCCGACCGGTGCGGCCGATCGAGACCTCGATTGCGAGCAGTCGTGTCGTGCGCTCCTCAGGTGGGAACTTGCGCGCGATGGCCCACCGCGGCGCTCGCGACGTCGAGCCCAGCCGGGCCCGGTGCGCGAACTCGTCGACCTTGATGACCGCCCCGTCCACATCAAAGTCCAGGTCGTGACGGTGCGACTCGAACCACGACGACCGTTCGACCATCGCATCCACACCCACGACGACCCGTGCGTCGGCGGCGACAAGGAATCCGCGCTCCGCCAGGGCCGCCAACAGCGCCCCCTGATTCGTCACGCCGAGTGTGTTCGAACGGTCGACAACCTGATACGCGAGGAATGACAGGGCACGCTCGGCCGTGACCGCCGCGTTCTTCTGGCGCAGGCTGCCGGCAGCGGCGTTGCGGGGATTGGCGAACTCGCGCTCGGCGCGTTCGCGCTGCACGCGGTTCAGCTCGAGGAACGCCGCCTTGGTGAGAAAGACCTCACCGCGCACGTCCAGCGCACCCCTCAGCGCACCGATGGTGGCCGGAACGCTCGCCACGTTGCGCACGTTGGCCGTCACATCTTCGCCGGAGTGCCCGTCGCCGCGGGTCGCCGCCCAGGCGAGCCGACCGCCGTCGTAGTGGATCGACAGCGCCAGTCCGTCGATCTTGGGCTCGACCGCGAAGGCGATAGCCGCCGGGTCGAGGTCAAGGGCGCGCGACACCCGTTCGGCCCACGCCCGCAGCTCGGACTCGTCAAAGACATTGTCCAGGCTGAGCATCGCCTCGCTGTGTCGAATAGACGGGAACGTGCTGTCAGGCGGAGCGCCGACCGTCTGGCTCGGTGAGCTCGACACGACCAGGGCCGGGTCCTCCTGTTCGAGGCGACGCAGTTCGCGCACGAGCTCGTCGTAGTCGGCATCGGGGATGAGCGGCGAATCGTGCACGAAGTAAGCCTTGTTATGCACCGCGATCTGCGAGCGCAACCACGCCACACGCTCAGCCGAAGCGCTCACGACCGGGCCACGACCGCCGCGCCACGCACGACCTCGGGGTCATCGAACGCGTAGAAGACGACCGACTGGCCCGGCGCGACCGGACGGATCGGCTGATCGAACTCGACCGACCAGTGGCCCGGCCCGCGAAGCACGGCCCGACGCGCGACGCCGTGCGCACTCGCCTGGACCCAGACGTACTCGCCCCCGGCGAGCGCCGTGTCAGTCGTGCTCATCGAGCCGGCGTCCAGTGGCACGGTGGTGACCATGACCTCCTCGAGCCGGCCCACGTCCACGCGTCCGGCCGCCAGGTCCACGTTGGTCACGTACCGGCGCTCACCGTCGCGACCCGGGGCGACGCCGCGGCGCTGCCCGACGGTGACCAACTCGGCCACGTCCACGCTTCCGAGGACGTCACCAGTCGAACGATCCACGACGGTGGCGGCCGTTACCGGGATGCGACTTCGCAGGAAGACCTCGCGACCACGCGACGCCTCGATGAAGCAGACATCTTGGCTGTCGGGCTTGTTCCACGTGCGAAGCCCCAAGCGTTCGGCTTCGTGACGAACTGCGTCCTTGGTCATCGTGCCGATCGGCAGTTGCAGTCGTGCCAACTGCGCGGCGCCCAGATAACCCAGCACGTAACTCTGATCCTTCGCCGGGTCGGCGCCGCGCGCGAGGGCGGGCCGACCGGCCCGTTCCACGACCCGAGCGTGGTGGCCCGTAGCCACCGCGTCAAAGCCCAGCCGGTTCGCCCGCTCGATTAACAGATCGAACTTGATGTGCCGGTTGCACTCGATGCAGGGGTTCGGCGTCAGGCCCGCAGCGTGACCGGCGACGAAGGGTGCGACGACGTGACGTTCGAACTCCTCGGTGTAGTTAAAGACGTGGTGGTCGATGTCCAGGACCTGCGCGACGCGTCGCGCGTCATCGACGTCAGCCACCGAGCAGCAACCCGAATCCGAGGCCCCACCCCACAGTTTCAAGGTCGCTCCGACCACGTCGTGTCCGGCGTCGCGCAGCAGTCCGGCGGCGACCGACGAATCGACCCCGCCACTCATCGCTACGAGAACTCTCACGGGACCAGTCTGCCAGTCGAACCCCGGCCGCCGTTCAGTGGAGCTGGTGCACGATCCGCGCCAGGATTGCGATGACCGCGTCCACGTCCTCGGCGGTCGTCTCGGTGCCCATGGAGAACCGCAGCGATCCCCGGGCCCTGTCCGCGCTCACGCCCATGGCCTCCAGCACGTGACTGGCCTGGCTCGCGCCGCTCGAGCAGCTCGCCGCCGCCGACGCGTAAACGCCCGCCTGATCGAGCAGGAAGAGCAGTTCGTCACTGGCGAGTCCCTCGAACGTCGCGTGCACCGTTCCCGCGACGCGCAACGCCCCCACGCTCGTGACCGTACAGCCGGGTAGCAGTGACAGGGCGTTGACCATCGTCGCCTGCAGCACCTCGACGCGCTCGTTGACCTCGTCGAGCTCGCGAGCGGTCGCTCGCAACGCGGCGGCGAGCCCGACGGCCGCCGCGACGTCCACGGTCCCCCCGCGGTGACCCTGCTCCTGGCCGCCGCCGGGGACCAGCGCGTCGAAAGCGACGCCCCCTCGAACGACAAGGGCCCCCGCGTTCACCGGCCCGCCCAGCTTGTGCGCGCACAACGAGACCATGTCAACCGAGGCAGTCACCGTCGGCAGATACAGCCACGGCGCCGCAGCTACCGCGTCGGTGTGCACGACGGACCCACCGTCGTAGCCGCCGTGGGCGATCGCCGAGACGCCGTCGAGCGGCTGACGCACGCCGGTCTCGTTGTTGGCCGCCATCACGCTGACGATGGCGGTGTCGGGCCCGATGGCCTCGCGCAGCGACTCGAGGTCAACGACCCCGTCGGCGTCGACCTCGACGTAGCGCACCGAGACGCTCGGGAAGTCCCGCGCCATCATCGCCGCTGCGTCGAGCACGGCGTGGTGTTCGACTCGAGAGACGACGATGGAGGTCGAGTCGTGGTGACGGCGGTGGTAGTTCGCCACGCCCGCGACCGCCAGTTGACACGACTCGGTGCCGCCGCCGGTGAAGACGACGCCTCCCGCCTCGGCACCGACGAACTCGGCGACGACGTCGCGGGCCTCCTCGACGGCCCGACGGGCCACGCGCGCCGCGCGGTGGCTACCCGAGGGGTTACCGACGACGCCGTGCTGCCACGGTTCCATCGCCGCGGCCACCTCGTCACGCCGCGGTGCCGACGCCGCGTGATCGAAGTAGTAGGTCGTCATCAGACCACGTAGAAGGACTTGATGTTGGTGAACTCCTTGATGCCGTAGGCCGAGAGCTCACGCCCGAAGCCGGAGTTCTTGGTACCGCCGAAGGGAAGCTCCGGCATGGAGGCGACGACCGAATTGGCAAAGACCACGCCGACGTCCAAGCCGGCGATGGCCGCATCGATCTCGGCGTCGTCAGTCGACCAGATCGACCCGCCGAGCCCCCACGGCGTGGCGTTCGCGTAGGCGATTGCGGCCTCGAGGTCGTTCGCGACGTGCACTACGGCGACCGGACCGAAGAGCTCCTCACTCGCGGCCCGTGAACCACTCGGCACGTCGCTCAAGACCGTGGCGGGATAGAAGAACCCCTCGCGGTCCATCGGTGCACCACCCGTATGAAGGACCGCGCCGGCCTTCACCGACGAGGAGACCTGATCGGCCAGCTGGTTGAACTGCGACGCCGACACGATCGGGCCGAGCACGGTGGCGGGATCCATCGGGTCGCCGGTAGGTACCGCGGCCATTGCGTCGCTGAATCGACTGATGAACTCGTCGGCGCGCTCGCGCACCACGATGAACCGCTTGGACGCGATGCACGCCTGACCGTTGTTCTGCACGCGAGCGGTGACCGCATTGGGCACAGCGGCGTCGAGGTCGGCGTGGACCCCGACGATGAACGGGTCCGAGCCCCCGAGCTCGAGCACGCACTTCTTCAGGTGGGCACCGGCCAACGCCGCGACCGACCGACCGGCCCGCTCAGAACCGGTGAGCGTGACACCGGCGACGCGGGGATCGGCAATGATGCCTTCGATCGCGTCGACCTCGACGAAGAGGTTCGTCATGACGCCGGCGGGGAAGCCCGCGCGGGTGAACAGTTCCTCGATGTACAACGCGCTGCCGGGCACGTTCGGCGCGTGCTTGAGCAGCACGACGTTGCCGGCCATGATCGTCGGCACGCCAAAGCGGATCACTTGCCAGAGCGGGAAGTTCCAGGGCATGACTGCGAGGATCGGCCCGACGGGGTCGAAGCGCACGCCACTACGGCGCGCACTGGTGGCGATCGTCTCGGTCGCGAGGTACGTCTCAGCGTTATCGGCAAAATGGCGCATGGTCGAGGCACACTTGAACGCCTCCCCCTTAGCCGCGGCGAAGGTCTTGCCCATCTCGGTGGTCATCAGCGCCGCGATCACCGGGATCTCGCCCTCGATCAGTTCGGCGGCGCTGCGCATGAGCGCCGCGCGTTGGGCGATCGGCGTCTCGCGCCAGCGACGATAGGACTCCGCGGCGAGGTTCAGGCGGGCCTCGACCTGTTCGGTCGTGTGGGCGGGGTACTCGGCGATGCGCTCGCCCGTGGCGGGGTTCGTGGCAATGAATGGCATGGGTCTAGTCTGCCAGCAATCGCGCCTCACTCTTCGAGGCCGAGGCGAACTGCGCCCAGAAGGACGGCCGGGTCGCCGAGACGCCCACCACCACGGCGGCCATCACGACGGCGCCGATCCCGGTCACGGCGCGAACGCCCCACCACCTCGCGAGGGTCGCCTGGGCGACGGCGCCGAGCGGGTACGCGGCCGAGAGTGAAAGCGTGTACAGCGACAGGATCCGCGAACGCTCGCGCTCGGGCGCGTGCAGCTGCACCGATGTGATGAGGCCGGTCAGCGTGCCGACGTAGGCGGCGCCGAGCACGACGAGTGACGCCATCGCCCACGCGAGTGTCGGAGAGAGCGCGTAGAGCATCTCACTCACAACAGCCGCCGCGATCGAGAGGCGCAGCACGAACACCCTCGACGTCCGTCGCGCGAGACCCGGTAGGGTCATTGCCCCCACCACCGCACCTACCCCCTGTGCGGTGACCAGCCACGAGGTGCCGATCTTGCCCGCGCGCAGGACCTCGATGGCCATCGCGGGCACGAGGGCGATGAAGGGACTGACCGTGACCGCCACCACCGCCACGGCGATGATTGGGTACCGGCAGCCGTTGATTGACCACGCCCGCCTCGCGCCGTCGACGGTCTCGCCCCACAGGCGCACCGGTGCGTCGATCCGCTGTCGCGGCGTGCTGCGCACGAAGAGGAAGGCGACCGCGACGAAAAGGAAGGTTGCGGCGTTGATCGCGAAGCACCACCCCGGGGAACCGAACGTCAGCACGAGCGCCGCCAGCACCGGGCCGATGACGCGCCCGAGGTTGAACTGCGCCGAAGACAGTGACACCGCGGCGAGGACCTCGTGACGATCTACCAGGTCGGGCAAGAGCGACTGCCACGCCGGCCAGGCCGCCGCGCTCGCGAGACCCTCGAGGATCGCGAGGTAGCAGGCTGTCGAGGGCGCGAGGTGACCCGTGAGTTCGGCCGCGGCCAACGCCGCGGCGGCCAAGGTCATCACCACGTTATTGAGTTGGATCCATCGCTGGCGGTTCCATCGGTCGGCGACGAGCCCTCCGAGGGGCGAACCCACGAGGCTCGGCACCCACGCGGCGGCCGTGACCAGTCCCAGCCACAGGGTGTTGTGGGTCGTCTGGGTCAGATAGATCCCGAGCGCGACCGACTGCATCCAGGTGCCCGTCGACGACACGAATGACGCCGCGAGGGCGATCGAGAAACTGGGGTGTCGTAGCGGTGCGAGGGACGCGGACGACATGGACGTCCACGCTACCGGCCAGAGCCGGCCGCTCAGCCGCGCCGACGCCGCCGTGGCCGCAGCGCGAACCACCAGATCGACAGCACGGTCGCCACCACGCCGAGGACCCCGACGGTCGACCGTGCTCCCTTCGCGTTGCGCTCGTTCATGGACCCATGGTACCGACGAGGCCGGGGGCGTACGCCCCCGGCCTCGTCAAGACTGCGCTCAGTGTGAGGACTTAGTCCTGCTTGCTCGCTTCGACCGTGATCTCCAAGACAACCTTGTTGCCGACGACGAGGGCACCGTTCTCCAGCGCACCGTCGAAGTTGACATTGAAGTCGCGACGATCGATCTCGGCGACGGCCTCGAAGCCCGCGACCGTGACGCCCGGCGCCATGCCGGCACCCGAGCCCAGGAACTCGACGTCAAAGGTGACGGACTTGGTCACGCCACGGATGGTGAGGTCGGCCACCATCTCAATCTTGTCGTGGCCCTTGTCGGTGATCGTGGTTGAGTTCAGCGTCAAGGTCGGGTGGTTCTCGAGGTCGAGGAAGTCCGCGCTCTTGAGATGACCGTCACGCATGTCGTTGTCGGTCGTGATGCTCGCAGCCAGAACCGTCGCCTCAACCTTGGAAGTGGCAATCGAGTCACCAATGGTGATCGAACCGGTGAAGTCGCTGAAGTGCCCACGGACCTTGGCGGCGATCAGGTGGCGCGCGACGAAGCCGACGCTCGAGTGGGTGGGGTCAATGGTGTAAACACCGGGAGCGGGAAGGTTGCTCATTGTTTTCTCTCCTAGATACGAACACTGGTTTGTGTTGACACCAGTATAGTTGCATCTACAACTATTTGTCAAGCAGTAGTTGCAAACGTAGGAATGTGCTATACTTGGCGTATGTTGATCGATCCCACGGCCTGCCCCTCGGGAGACGAGAAGGTCACGTTGTTCGGCCTGCTGCTCGAGACCAACGCCCGACTGGCCCGTGGTCTCGGAGTCGAACTCGAGGCAACGTGTGATCTACCCCTCGCCTGGTTCGAGGTGCTGCTGCAGCTGCGTAAGTCGCCCGACGGTCGCTTGAAGATGAACCAGATCGCCGACGCAATCGTCCACTCGACGGGTGGCACCACCCGATTGATCGACCGCCTCGAAGAGGCGGGCCTCGTCGAGCGGACGCTCTGCCCCTCAGATCGACGCGCGATCCACGTCGCTATCACCGACGCCGGAAACGCCAAGCTCGACGACGCACTCGCCGTCCACCTCGCCTACCTGGACGAGCGGCTGGCCGGACGACTCAGCGAGACCGAGCGCCATTCATTGTCCACGCTGCTTGGCAAGCTCAACGCGAACGTCTAGACCCGCTCGATCCACACCGAGGCCTCACGGCCGTCGTCGAGTTCGAGCGCGTGGGCCGGCTCGGCGCGACTCCCCGTCTGGACCGCGTTCGCAAGGACCTCGCGCGCGAGGACCCCGAAGCCATCGCTCAGGTCGTCCAGACCGCTCACCGTGACGTGGATGTGGTCGGCGACGTCGAGTCCCGAAGACTTGCGAAGATCCTGAATCTGGCGAACGACGTCGCGCAGATAACCGCGTCGGCGCAGTCCGTCGTCCAGCGTGAGGTCCAGCGCGATCACCTCGGCGCCGTCGCGCGAGACAGCGAACCCGCCCTGGCTGCGCACGCGCAACTCGAGGTCCTCGACACCGAGCTCGAAGGTGCCGGTGGAGAGTTCGACGCGCACGGTCCCACCGGCGTCGAGCGCGGCGGCGGCGGCCACCGGATCAACGGTCGCCAACGCCGGGCGCAGCTCCTTGACCGCCTCGCCGAGGCGCGGCCCCACGGACCGGAAGTTGGGCACCAGCTCGAAATTCAAGACCTCGGCCAGTTCCGTGCCGTATTCGAGCACATCGACGTTCAACTCGTCCTCCACCACGTCCGCCGGCGGGCGCGGGGCGTCGTTGGGTAGGAACACCAACGCTCGCGCGAGCGGCTGACGAACCTTGACCCCCGCCTCGGCGCGCGCGGCGCGCCCGAGCGACGTCAGTCGTCGCGCCACCGCCATCGAGCGTTCGAGGTCCTCGTCGATGGGTCCGGCTTCAGCCTCGGGCCAGTCCTCCAGGTGTACCGACGCCACGTCGTCGACCTCGTTGAGCTCACGATAGAGCCGCTCAGCGACGAAGGGGGTGAAGGGGGCGATCAAAAGCGTGATCCGTTGAAGTACCGTCAGGAGCGTCGCGTGCGCCGCCAGGGAATCCGACGCCGGCGCGTCCGGGTCCGTGCGCCAGAACCGCCGACGACTGCGCCGGACGTACCAGTTCGACAGGTCGTCGATCAGGGCCGCCAACGCGTCGGTACCCCCGAGCGGCTCGTACCCGTCAAGGGCCGTCGTCACGTCGATCGTCGTTGTCTCAAGTCGCGAGAGGATCCACCGGTCCATGTCGCTGCGCGCCGTCACCGGCGGCACACGGGTATCGGCCGGATCGAAATCGTTCAGCGCCGCGTACGTCGTGAAGAAGCTGAACGTGTTCCAGAGCGTCGCAAGGGTTTCGCGCAGCGACGAGTCGATTGCGCCCAGGCTCGCCCTCGTTGACGTCCACGGCGAGCCCTGGGAGAACATCCACCAGCGCAATGGGTCGGCCCCGCGGGTCGTCAGGACCTCCCACGGGTCAATCACGTTGCCGACGGACTTGCTCATCTTGCGGCCCCGCTCGTCAACGATGTGACCCAAGCAGAGCACGTGTTGGTACGGCGTTCCCCCAAAGACGAGAGAGTTGACGGCAAGCAGCGAGTAGAACCAGCCGCGGGTCTGGTCGATGGCCTCGGCCACCAACTGCGCGGGAAACTGCATCGCCTCAGACGAACCCGCCACGTGCGGATAGCCGACCTGGGCGGCGGGCATCGCGCCGGAGTCGAACCAGGCGTCGATCACCGGCTCCACCCGCCGGGCGACCAGACCACAGGTCGGACAGTCAAAGACGACCTCATCGATGGCGGGGCGATGCGGGTCGAGTTCGGTCAGGTCGCGTTCGGCCAACGCACCCAGTTCGGCGCGTGAGCCGATACAGGTGAGGTGACCGTCGTCGCAGCGCCAGATCGGCAGTGGCGTCCCCCAGAAGCGGTCACGCGACAGCGCCCAGTCGACGTTGTTGGCGAGCCACTCGCCGAAGCGACCGTCTCGGATGTGAGCCGGGTGCCAGTCGATGGTCGAGTTCTCAGTCATCATCGCCTCTTTGAACTGGCTCGTGGCGATGTACCAGCTGGGCTTGCCCCAGTAGATCAATACCGTGCCACAACGCCAGCAGTGCGGGAGCGCGTGGGCGTAGTCCATGCGCGTGATCAACAGGCCTCGCCGCTCGAGCTCGTCGTTGATCGCGTGGTTCGCCTCGCGCACGTCGCGTCCCTCCAGCCACCCGACCGCGGCGGTGAACGTGCCGTCGGGGCCCACGGGGTTCACCGTCGGCAGACCGTGCGCTCGGGCCACCTGGCGGTCAATCTCGCCGAAGGCCGGTGCCTGGTGCACGAGGCCGGTGCCCTCGTCGATCGTGACGTAGTCGGCGGCCACCACGTAGCAGGCGTCGACGTCGGCCGGCAGTGGGACGTCGACGAAGGGGCGTTCGTAGTGCAGGCCTACCAACGCGGTGCCCGCGAGCGTGGCCGACACCCGGGCGTCGGAACCGAAGACTGACTCCACGAGGTCGGCGGCAACGACGGTGCCCTCGACCACGGCGTAGGTGATCGCCGGGTTCACCGCCACCGCGACGTTAGAGAGCAGCGTCCAGGGTGTCGTGGTCCACACGGCGAGATGGGTGACGCCATCGAGGCCGTGCGCGGCCGCGTCGGTCACAGCCAGACGGACATAGGCGCTCTCGTCGACTTCGTCGGTGTACACCTCGGGCTGACCGAGCTCGTGACTCGAAAGAGCGGTGCCGCAACGCGGACAGTACGGGATGACCTTGAGGTCCTCGTAGAGCAGACCGCGCGTGAAGAGCTGCTGGAGCTGCCACCACACCGACTCGACGTAGGACGGGTTGAACGTGAAGTACGCGTGCTCCATGTCGGTCCAGTAGCCGATGCGCTCGGTGAGCCGTTCGAACTCCCCGACGTAGGTCATCACCGACTCGCGACAGAGCCGCGTGAACTCGGTGATGCCGACCTCCTCGACGATCGCGCGCTTGCCCGAGATCCCCAGTTGCTTCTCGACCTGGACCTCGACAGGCAGCCCGTGGGTGTCCCACCCGGCCCGACGCGCGACGTAGCGTCCCCGCATTGTCTGGTACCGACAGAAGAGGTCCTTATAGATCCGCGCCCAGACGTGGTGCAGCCCCGGCTTACCGTTGGCCGTCGGTGGCCCCTCGTAGAACACCCACGGTTCATTGCCCAAGCGATGGTTCATCGAACGGGTGAATACGTCATTGGCCTTCCAACGCTCGAGTTCAGCCTCTTCGAGGTTCACGAAGTCGAGGTCGGCGCTGACGGGTTGAAACACGGTGCTCCTTCATCGGGTCCCCTCATCGTACTAACGGGGCTCTGGGCGACGATGACCCGTATCGTGGGCTGGTGCCGTTCACCATTACCGATGAGCCCGCCGGGGCCAGCGGATCGCGCAGCCTCATCTACGCCGCGGTCGACGAGTTGGAGCGTCGCTACGGCAGCGCCGAGGACGCCCATCACCTCGATTACGACGAGCTGACCCCGCCGCGGGGGTGCTTCCTCGTGGCGCGCGACGGCGGCGACCTGGCCGGCGGCGTCGGCCTTCGTCCGATCGGTGACCCGTCAGCCGCGGTGGGCGAGGTGAAACGGCTCTGGGTCCGTCCCGACCTGCGCCGCCACGGCCTGGCCAAGTCGCTGATGGAAGCCGTCGCAGTTCGCGCGCGCGAATTCGGCTACCGACGGCTCTACCTCGAGACCGGCCCGGCACAACCCGAGGCCCTCGCGCTCTACCCGAGGATCGGGTGGGAACCGGTCGACACGTTCCCGCCAGGTGCCTACACCCACCCCGGCGCGTCGCGGTTCACGCTCGCGCTCTAACGACCGAAGGCACGGTCGAGCCACTGCGCCGAGAGGTCGGCCAGTGAGTCGAGCACGAGGTCGGCGAGTCCGAAGGCCGGCAGCTCACGGTCAAGGGGTGTGGGCACCGCCACGACCGACATCCGTCCGGCCTTGGCGGCGAGCACACCGGCCGAGGAGTCCTCGAAGACGAGACAGCTTGTCGGGGCAACCGCCAGGTTCGCCGCGGCGCTGAGAAAGACGCCGGGGTGGGGCTTGCCGAAGGGCTCGGTCTCGGCTGAGTTGACCGAGGCGAAGCGATCACGCAGATCGAAGTGGGCGAGACAGCGCTCGAT
>JAJYDR010000144.1 GCA_021777285.1 Actinomycetes bacterium | reverse complement strand
TAGGGTCTGTTTCCACGGGGGTTCTTCCAATCTCTAAGTGTCAACTACCTAAAGATTTGCAGAACCCCCGCCTTCTGCTCAGGGCTTCGTCACCACCGTGTCTTCACCGCCAGACCCCGCGCATTTCCGAAGAGCCAGTTTATAAAGCATCGCCCGCAAGTGTTCCACGACCTGGTGAACAGCCTCGCCAAAAAGGGGACTTGACATTTAAAGGACCGTCCTGGACCGAATCGAGAGCGTGAGAGGAGATCCGATGCGAGGGCTTTGAACTTTCTCGGCTGTTCCACCAGGCACCTCACTGAGGGTCTCCGTTGGGCCCCCATCGTGACCAGTCAATGTGATTTGATCTAGGACCAATGCTCAGTAGAAAATGACAGAAAGTCCATGATACGGCTGCAACTGGCGCCTGAACCATGCAAGAGTAGAAGATTCTAGCCCTCATGCCAAGTTCTAAGACATCGGCACTGCTTCTCAACTCTGTGGATGCTCTTGTACGTTGCCAGTCTGCTCGAAGAGCATGTAAACTGGTCTCAAGAGAATAATAAACAACTGCTTTATTATCAAATAGCAAATTATACCCTAGAGACCGATAGTAATTTGCCATTTGAAGATCACATGGAAAGGCCCTCTCATCGAGACTAATTCGACCCACACGACGCACAGCAAGAAGCCGACCAATCGCCAGAAGATTATGATTATCAATACGCTGGCGTAATTCATTGACAATGAGACATGAGAACTTAGCAGACAGTGACCAAACATTCGAGGGAGGCTCCAGAGGTGCAATTTTGCCGCTTACTAATCCGACAGTTCTATCGCTAAAGTTTTTAGCTAATTGTGAAAATGCCAAAACGTCAATTATGCAATCTGCATCAACGAAAATTATTAGATCTGAGGAACAGGAGTTATAACCCTCTATCCATGAGGACAGAACCCCTTGTGAACTTTCGTGACGGATGACTGTGGCGCCAGACCGCTGTGCCAAAGTACCTGTATCATCATTACTTCCATCATCAATGACTAATAACTCGTTTATACTACCTCCGTATGAACGAATTGCATCATGTATACTTTCAAGGCACCGGACAATGTTAGCGCTCTCGTTCCGTGCCGGAATGACCACCGATATGGAGCCTTGCTGTTGATCCCCTGTCACAGTGCGTTCTTCTTTCATTGATCACTAGATAATATGGGGCTATCTATCTAACCGGAGTAAGCCGCTGAACTTCATGTCTTCCACAGGCCACTGACCAGGCGAGCTCCGGTTAGATAGATAGCCCCATAGATAGTAAGACGTTGCTACTTACAAATAGAATAGCCCGGATCTTTCATCAGTCCGCGTGATCAACTGACCGCCACAGGGCCTTTTCATAGTCGGAACCACAAGCCTGTGATCAGGGGCGTTGGGATCGGATTGACGCAAACCAGTGCCCCGATGCTAGATGTGATGGGTGCGAGATGAGTGGTTCAGCGGACTGAGCGTTGCCCCGATTGGGGCCGGGGACCAGGCTCGCTTCCACGCGCAGCTCGACGAGCACCACTGGCTCGGCTACCGGATGATCGGCGAGACAGTGCGCTACGCAGCGACCGACGCGAACGGCGAGTGGGTGGGCCAGTTCTAGTCCGAAGTTAAGTCACCAAACCAGCGAGATAGTTGCGTTCAACAGGGAGGACGGGTAAATCAGGTCGACAGAGTGTAGACACGAATATCCTTGACACTGGGTGAGGGATGTGCGAGAATCACTATGTGACAAGGAGAATAGGTGCCGTGCACGTAGCGACGACACGTCGTCAGCACAAAGGCAAGGTCTACGAGACCCACCTACTGCGCCGCTCCTACCGCGAGGACGGCAAGGTGAAGAACGAGACCCTGGCCAACCTCTCCTACCTGCCCCCCGACACGATCCAGCTCATCCGCGAGTCCCTGGCGGGCCACTCCCACGTGGTCGTTGGCGAGGGCCTCGCTCTGACGCGATCGCTGCCGCACGGACACCTGGCCGTGGTCGCGGTGATGGCGAATCAGCTGGGACTGCCCGACCTGCTCGGTCCGCCGTGTCGCGAACGCGACATCGCCTACGCGCTCGTCCTCGCACGCGTGGTGCACCCGCGAGCGAAGCTCGCCACCACCAGGTGGTGGCGCGACACGACACTGGCGGGCGATCTCGCGGCGGAAGACGCCACCACCGACGATGTCTACGCCGCCATGGACTGGCTGGGGGGTCGCCAGGGCGCGATCGAGGCCACCCTCGCCGCTCGCCACCTGGGCACTGCGGCCAACCCCGCGGCCCTCGCCTACTTCGACCTCTTGAGCTCGTGGGTGGAGGGCACCAAGAACGAGTTGGCGGCCTGGGGCTACTCGCGCGACAAGAAGCGCGGCGTCGCCCAGATCGAGTACGGGCTCCTGAGCGACCGTGACGGCCGACCAGTCGCCATCGAGGTCTTCCCCGGCAACACCGGTGACCCCACGGCCTTCATCTCGGTCGTCGAGTCGGTGCGCACCCGTTTCGCTCTCACGCACCTCACCATGGTGGGCGACCGGGGGATGATCACGAGCGCACGGATCAGGGCCCTCGCGGAGGAGACCACGCTGGGGTGGCTGACGTGTCTGCGCGCGCCCCAGATCGCGGCGCTCGCGAAGGAGGGTGGCCCTCTGCAGCTGTCGCTCTTCGACGAGCGAGACCTCGCCGAGTTCACTCACCCCGACTACCCCGGTGAGCGGCTCGTCGCGTGCCGCAATCCATTGCTGGCGGCCGAGCGCACGCGCACGCGCAGTGAGCTGCTCGCCGCCACCGAGGCGACCCTCGCCCCGATCGTCGCGGCCGTGGACGGTGGTCAGTTGCACGGGGCTGACCAGATCGGACTGAAGGTCGGCCGGGTGCTCAACAAGTGGAAGATGGCCAAGCACTTTGACGTCTCGGTCACCGACTCGACACTTCGTGTCGCGAGGCGCCAGCACGCCATCGACGCCGAAGCAGCGCTCGACGGCATCTACGTGCTGCGCACCACTTTGAAGGAGAGCGAGATGGGTGCCGCCAGCGTGGTCGGCGCCTACAAGGACCTGGCGAACGTGGAGCGTGACTTTCGTCACATCAAGGTCGACGATCTCTCACTTCGACCGATCCACCACCGCCTGGAAGCTCGAGTGCGCGCTCATGTGTTTATCTGCTTGCTCAGCGCCTATCTCGTGTGGCACCTGCGCGAGAGGCTCGCGCCCCTCACCTTCACCGACGAGGACCCGCCAGCTCGCGACAACCCCGTGGCCCCGGCGCGGCGCTCCGCCTCAGCGTCACGCAAGGCCGCCACCAAGCGCAACGACGTCGACGAGGAGGTTCGCGGGTTTCGCGAACTCCTGGACCACCTCGCCACCCTCACCCGCAACACGATGACGGTGACCAGCGATCAGACTCGATCCTTCGAGTTGCTCGCCACCCCCACGCCGACCCAACGTCGTGTCTTCGAACTGCTCGGCACTGCGGTGCCGCGACGGCTCACGTAGACAGCACACACCACCAGAGTGATGACATTTTCCCTGATTGGAACCGACACCCACGTCCAGGTCAGGGTAACTTCGGGTTAACTTCGCCCACACCCGAGCGCGCACCTCGGCGGGACGGGCGCGTTGGCCAGCGTCGAACCCGTGGAGGGTGCGAAAGACCGTCGTGTCCGACGGCACTGAGCCGAACAGCTTCCGGGACTCGTAGGTGCTCGATGTCCGCGCAGCTCTCCCCACCCCGCGAGCACCACCGCCATCTGGACGAGCACCTTGCCCCGGTCGTGCAGGGGCAGGCGTTCCCCGCGCGGAGCGATGCGCGACGAGAGCGAAGCACCGAGCCCCACACGGTCCGCTAAGGCGCCCAAGGCGTGCAGCCCGACGTGGGCCGCGACGCCGTCGCCACCGGATTCCACACTGACGGGATTGGTTGCGGTACTGTGCATCTCTGAGGTGCCCTTCGTGTTTTGGAAAATTGTTGTCTAAGCAACTCCAGTTTCCCTGACACGAAGGGCATTTTCGCGGATGGCGGTCAGTCGATCACGCGGACTGATGAAAGATCCGGGCTAATGGCAATACTGTTTACTTAAGCCGATAGGATCACTGGCGTCCGGTCCGGAGGCGGCCCCGGACGGCGATGTTCGGAGCGCGTAACGCTGTAGTTGGACATCTTGCGTTTGACAACCCGGGCGTTGGTGCGGTGACGCCTCGGGCCGAGAAGTTCGAACAACATCTCCGAGGTCGCCTGGTGGTGTGCGTCGTCAAGTACCTGAGGGGGAAAAGCCCGGGTGGGACGCCGTGGTGCGACGCGCCACCCGGAGGGTGCGAGTGAAACTGATCCGATCGGGGTCGGCGTCCGCGCCGAGCGCCACCGAGTGCATCAGCCAGCGGATGGCGTAGTGCACGCAAAGATAGCCGTAGACCTCCTGAATTACGCCCTCGGGCACCTTCGAGCGCAGCGCGACGCGCGCACTGCGCTGGTGGGTCTTGAACTCATCGAATGCGGACTCGATCTCCCAGCGCTCGGCGTAGAGGCCAGCGAGCTGCGCCGCGGAAGCGACCGTGGGCTCGAGGATCGTGGTGAGCAGACGGTAGGTGGTGTCCTCGGCGCCTTCACCACCGAGTGCGTACTCGACCACACGCACTGCGACCGCGTTGGTGTCGTGACGGCGGTCCTTCAAACTCGGATAGATCACCGAGAGAAACGAGCCGTCGGCGAGGCGCGCCTTGATTGGCAGCGAGTGGCTCGACTTGGTGCGCCACAACAGGTCCGCCCCGCTGGCCGAAGCCTTGGTCCACAAGGAAAAGCTCAAGAACCCCCGATCCGCGAGGATCAACATGTCCGGTCCCATCGAGCCCGCGAGGTTCACCACGAGGCGATGTTCGCTGTCGCGATATTCATACTGAGTTCTGCCAGTCTCTCTCCTTCGCCGCATCGCGAGTTGCCTAGGTTCGAGATTGGCCGACGCCCCTTCGTCGTCACTGCGAAGCGATTGTTGCACCGCCGGTGGCGGCGACTTCTT
>JAJYDR010000002.1 GCA_021777285.1 Actinomycetes bacterium | reverse complement strand
GGACGGCTTGCGCCTTCTCCTCAGCGCTGTAACGCCGTCCCTTGGGCAGGGTTCGTTGGTTCTTGATTGCCATAACTCCATCCTTGTTTCCAAAGTCTGGAGCATCCAACCAACCCAGGGCGATTCAATCGAATGCGCCGGCGCGACATTTGTTAATCCATTGCCCGAGACGGCAGGGTGCCCGATGATCACTTGCGCGCCGCAACTACAAATCCAAGGACGTTGTGGCGCTAGTTGGCGCCAACGGACCACAAGGCCGAAAGTAGTTACTGTTTGGTCCGTAACCGCAGTGCGTGAGTTTTGCTACGCCTGAGACGAACCCGAACTAAGGATCGACGCCACTGCACTCGGGAATCGCGTCTCGAAATCGATGATCCGAACCTCGAGGGGGGTGATTCCTATTCGCGCGGTCTTCGCCCCGGCGCTGCGAAGTTGGTCGACCCAGACTCGACCCTGCTCTGGGCCGAAGTAGCGCTCGGCCGCGGCGGCGTACTCGGGAACGATGCCGTCAGTGGGCTCGATCGTTGCCGTGCCTCGGATCAGTAGGACGTGGTGGGGCCACGTCGAACTGTCGATGGTGAGAGCCACTGGCGAACCATTAGAAAGCGTTTTGAACTTTGGAGAATCCACCGGCGATGCCAGCACCACCTCGCTGCCTGTCCAGTGGAACCAAATCGGAATCACTCGAGGCGATCCGTCTGTCCACGTGTAGGCAAACCTCGCAGGCTCTGTCGAGGTGAGCATCTCTTGGGCAACGGGGTCGCTAAGCATTTCTTGAACGGTCATCATGACGACCTCCACTACATCGAACCAATGGTACATAGGCACTGTGAAATTCGCAACGAAAGCAAGCAAGTTGACGAGTTCGATAATGGTGCCGTGAGGTTCCACCGCATTAAACGTTGGCTATCAGGCGAGACGTCGAAGATTCTGCCAATTATGAGTAAAACATTGGAGCCTTGATTCCCTACGGCAGTTGAACTCGCGGTGCCAAGGATCTGTTCCAACAACCCTGAGCGGGCCAGTCAAATCGAGGTATTGCGGTACAACGTTTCCCAATGGCGCTGTCGAACTTCAGTGCACGGGGCGGTAGTCCTCACGTAGACAACGGCCTTTCGGTTCTTCTTTTGCACACATCAGAACTGCGAGCGCCATTTCCAAGATTCGACCGGTTCGTGTCGAAACAGTGACGACGACAATCTTCGATCAGTGGGCCGATCACTCTTTACTCTCGCCGCGATCGCTTGCTAGACATCGGATGAAGCGGTTTCAGACCTCAGAGTTGTTCTCGAAGCCGATAAGCCAATGCAAGCCGTATTTGTCAACCACCTGCCCGTCTGAATCTCCCCAGGGTCGAACCTGCAGGTCATCAATGATCTGACCACCTTCCGAAAGTCGTGAGAACCATTGCGTTAGCACTGTTGGATCTGCGGTACCCAGCAGCGAAAACATCATCCCTTCAGTGCGAATCGGTCGTTCATCGCCGGACACGTCGGAGCCAAAGAGAGACACCGGGCCATTCGTCAGGTGGCCGTGCGCAATGGCATCGGGCGGACCATCAGTTCGCCGGAATTCCTGAAACGTGTGAAGCTGAACGACGCAACCGAAGACGTCGCCGTAAAAGGTCAGTGCTTCACGGGCATTGCCTGGAAAATGGATATAGGGGGTAAGCGCTGTCATGACTTCGGATTGTAAAGGGCAACCTTCTCCATATCTAGTGTGGACCGAGGGTCTAACAGACATGATCTCTGAAGTACGAAGTCCGCAGACGTGCCCGTAACAGTTTGGCTCGAGGATTTACGCCGGGCATCGAGCGACACATGGTCGACGTTCATAGACTAGGTTCAACCGGCGGAAGCAACACCTGCTTGTTGAAGCGATCGTAGATGCTCGTCGAAGGCTTCTGCTGGCGTCTTCCAACCGAGAGTCTTTCGGGGGCGCGTGTTGAGGGAATGTGCGACGGCTTCTAGGTCTTCTGCGGACCAACACGAGAGGTCCGTGCCCTTGGGGAAGTATTGACGCAGGAGTCCGTTGGTGTTTTCGTTCGTGCCGCGCTGCCAGGGACTGCTGGGATCAGCGAAGAACACCGGTATGCCGGTCTCGACTTTGAACTGGGCGTGGGCGGACATCTCCTTGCCACGGTCCCAGGTCAGTGAACGAACCAACTGCGTGGGCAGCGCCGACATGGCGTTGGCGAGTGCGTTCTTCATCGAGAGCGCGCCGTAGCCGCCAAGGGCGGGGCCGTTCTTCGGCGTCTCCTTGTGGCGGTAGCCCTCTTCACGCGGTAGGTGCACGAGCATCGTGAAGCGAGTGGTGCACGTGTCGGCGTACATGCTGACGTGTAGCAACAAGTACAGGCTGATATGTAGGCCAGCCGAACTGCAGGTTAGCGGTTCTGGTCACCTCCCTTCGGGTTAACGTGATCCTTCAAGCGGTAGCTGGGACCGTTGATTGAGACGACCTCGCAATGGTGAAGCAGTCGGTCGAGAATTGCCGAAGCGAGTACGTCGTCGCCGAACACCTGGCCCCACTCCGAAAAGCTCTTATTCGAGGTGACCACGATCGAGCCCTTCTCGTAGCGGCGCGACACAAGTTGGAAGACCATGTTGGCGTCGGCCCTGTTCAATGGCAAATACCCCACTTCGTCAACTACGAGGACCGAGGGCTTCAAGTAGGTCTGAAGTTTCTTGGCAAAGCGTCCCGATCCCTCGGCCTCGCGCAGGTTGCGCACGAGGTCGTCGAGGTTCGTGAAGTAGATCGAGAACCCTGCCTGGCAGGCCGCGACCGCGAGGGCGACCGCGAGCATGGTCTTGCCCACCCCGGGTGGCCCGAGGAAGGCCACGTTGGACCTGGTCTCGACGAACTCGAGGGCCGCGAGGTCGCGAACCTTGCGCCGGTCGAGATCGGGCTGGAAGGCGAAGTCGAACTCGTCGAGGGTCTTGTGGTGCGGCAGGCCCGAGAGCTTGAGGGCGTTGCGGAAGCGTCGCCCGTCGCGCACCCCGGTCTCTTCTTCGAGCACGAGGTCCAAGAACTCGAGGTAGCCGAGCTGACCCTCGTCGGCTCGCTCACAGAGCGCGCCGAGGTTGTCTTCGAGGTTCGCCAGGTGCAGGCGCGAGGCCGCCTCCTTGATGCGGGTGGTCACCAGCTCGCTCATGCCACACCCACCGCGTCGTAGAAGGAGAGATCGCGCCGGTGCACGATGACCGCGACGTGCGAGGAACGCGAGGCGAGGAAGGTCACGTCCTCGTGGTCCGGCGCGGCGAGATCGGTGACCGGGGACGCGACGCTCTCGCGTCGCCCGTCGGGCAGTCCCGCCCAGTGGGCCTCGTCGACCATCCAGGCCCACGAGAGATGGCCCTCTCGTGGAGGGCGAGCAGCTCGCCGGTCCCGCCCAGGCGATGGATCGCCACGGTGCCCCTCGTCACGCGCAACTCCACGCGCATCGGACGACGCACCTCGCGCCAGGGCAGCGAGTAGAGCGAGGCCTCGAAGCTGACCAGGCAGTCCTTGCCGACGCTGCGCAGGTGCCGCTCGGTGACCACGTAGTCACTTGGTGGCAGTGCGCCGAGGGCGGCACGGTCCACTTCGGCTGCCAGCGATCACCTCGCCGTGGGTGCGATGCACCTGGGCGCGCCGCCACGGCAGCCACTGCATGAACGCGGCGTTCATTTCTTCGAGGCTGGTAAACACGCGCCCGACGAGGACCCCCTCGCGCACGATGCGCACCTGGCGTTCGACGCGTCCCTTGGTCTGGGGCCGGTAGGGGGCGGCGACGATAATCGCAAAGCCGTAGTGCGCGGCCGTGGCGATCGCCTCGGGGTGCAGTGGTACGTCCATGTTGCGGCTCACGTGACGCTTCACCACGGTCTTGGTGCGGTCGTAGAGAATCGACGCCGGCACGCCACCGAAGTGGTGGAAGGCCGCCACGTGGCACGCCCAGAACGTCACGAGGTCCTGACTGGCGACGAAGCAGCAGAACGGGTCGCGCGAGTACGAGAGCGTCATGTGGAATCTGTAGACGTGCAACGGGCCGTGCGCGGTTTCGATCACCCCCTCGTCGCCCCAGTCGACCTGGGCCTGGGCGCCGGGTAAGACCTCAAAGCGCCGGTGCAGGTCGGGCCTTTCGGGACAGACCCGCGGGCGGGCTTCGGCGAGATACATCTTCACGCGCTGGTAGCTGTAGCAAAAGCCGTGTTCGGTGACCAGGCGCTGGTGAATCGTCGTGCCCGCGAGGCGCGGCTCTTTCTCCAGCCAGCGATCGATGAGCTCGGCGTAGGGCTCGATCACCTTAGGAGGGTGGGTGCGAGCGTGCACCGCCGGCGGCGATGTCGAGGGCATGGTGGTCAGGTATTTCTTCGCGGTGCGGTAGTCACAGCCCGCCTCGCGGGCGCTTTCCGCCCAGTTCGCGCCGGCCGCCTTCAACGACCGCAGTGAGCGCAGGTTCATCCATTCCTCCTGAGAGAGCAACATGGAAGGGTCATCCTCCTTGGTGTTGGTTGGTCCTAACTCCAAGGAGGATGGCACTTCAACGACATCAATTGAACAATGGCGACCTACATATCAGCCCGTACGCGGAGCGACATATCAGGGTGTACGCGGACAGCGCTCGACGACCGTGCCAACGGCAGAGCGCTCAAGTCCAATGAGTAAGTCGCCCTCCCAGTGGCCGGGCACCGCCCGATCCTCGACCTCGGCCGGACGTTCGCTGATCAACGTCTCGGGCGTGACGTGAGCCCACGTCACTCGCCGGGAGCGCTCACGCGGAGCGCGAAGCGCACGTCCCGTTCGAAGACACCAGACCAACTCTCGTTTGAGCGCCCCGCGGCCCTCGATGTAGAGGGCCTGGTAGATGGCCTCGTGGCTAATGCGCATGCTTTCATCATGGGGGAAGTCCAGCTTGAGGCGCTGGGCGATCTGCTCGGGGCTCCAGGCCCGGGTCCAGGCCCGGTGTTTGCGGTGCGGCTTGCCGTTGCCGGTGAAGCGGGGGTGCGGTGGTCCCGTGACAATCGTTCCGTCGGGCCGACTGATCTGGCCCGAGAGCCGCTCTTCGACGTAAGCGCGCAGCTTCGGATTCGTCACCAATTTGGCCGGCTTGGGACGCTTCGCCGCCAATTCGGCCTTCCACTGGGCCACCGACGCGCGATAGCCAGCGTTCCCAACGCGAGTCGCCGCGTTGCGGCGCAGCTCTCGGGAGATTGTCGAGGGATCTCGACCAATCGCTCGCGCAATCTGACGCACACCTTTTCCCTGCGCATTCAGCAACGCGATCTCCTCGCGTTCGTGGAACGACAGGTAGCGCCCCGACAAGGGCTCAAGACTGAAAGGTGGCATGCCGCCAGCATTGTGGAACCGGCGTTGCCCAACGGGTTGCGATGCACCGACGGCCGCAGCCGCTTCGGCCGGCATGAGGCCCTTGGCGGTCTCAATCCAAAACAGCCGTTCGACTTCGCGCGGGAACGGTGGGTGTCCGGGCGATCTCATCCTTGGCCGCTCTGCCCGATCCGCTGCTTGCTGTCGACGAACCACCGAACACCTCCGTTGTCACGGGGTGTTGCGACAACCGATTGAATTCACCTAGGTATCGGCGGTCTAAGTGGAAGATTTGTCATTGTGCACTGACTATCCACCCACGCCGCTGCGTCGCCTCTTGCAACTCAGCGGCGTGGGTGGGTCCCTATTCGCTAATGGAAACTGAAATAAGCGGTCTCGATATAACTTTGCATCGTCAGTGATGTGACGAATTGAACGGTCAACTCGCCCGTACATCCCGCCCAACTCTTTGACGTCTTCCAAGGGTATGTGTAGGAGTCCGTCGTCGAGTCGAAGGACAAAGTACTGCCTCCGGCCGTCGCGGTGGACACTGTTGATGCCTGAGCGGTACAAGTCCCCGAAATGGCAACTGTCGGTGTGCCCGCAACGAAGATGTCAAGTCCGGCATTTCCACCGAGGCTGAATTGAACCGGTACGGCAGAGCCAGCTTTGGCCATGTTCAGATCAGACGAACTTCCACTGAACTTGATCGGCGAATAGAAACCGCTGAAGTTATACCACGTCATGGCCGAAACCTCGTTGGAGCGCAGGGAGTTACCCGCTACGTTCACCGCTTCGACGGTGACGTAGTAGGTGGTGGCATCGGCAAGGCCATTGATGGTGCAGGAGGTGGAACTCGTCGTGCATACCGGGTTGCCGTAGTCTTCTCCACCAGCAGACGTGCCGATGTAGACGTCGTACGTCCCCGGATCCGTGCCGCCCCACCACGATGGACCGGTCCAGGCAACGGTCAATTGTTGCGGGCCATTGGCCGCCACAAGCGCCACCGCCGGTGCGTCAGGAGCTGTAATCCCGTCCACGGAGAATGAGTAAATCCGACTTGTGGCGCCTTGCAAGCCCATTGAGCCAAGAGATGGTTCCGACGGGTAGACACCATTTGATGTGTAGTACACACAGGACTGAGTGCAGCCTGCATTAACTGCAGGATTGGTCGTATAAGTATAATCCACGACCACCGGAGTTCCCTGAAAGTAGAGACCCACGTTGTCGCCCGGCGCAACGGGCACCAACGTTGGTAGTGACACAGTATTGAGACCAGTGCTGCTAGGCGTCGAAAGCGGGCTGACGTACAAAACGTTCGCGCCGCTGCCGACACTCGTCACCGGACTAGTTACGATGAGCGCCACCGAGCCGTTGGTCTGGGCGGCGTAGTACGACCAACTTGTCAAGTCGCCCGCGCTGGTAATCGGACGGTTGGTGTCGACAACTGCGAAGTTGTTGTACGTGTCGACAACATTCGTCGCAGGATCATACGACGGCGAGTTGCCACCGCCAAGTCCAATCCGAGTTACTGACACGTTGTCGATCACCGGCCCCCAACCACCAGCAGTGGGATCACCAGTGAACATCAACGTTGTCGAATTGGACGTCGCGGTGAATTGATAAAGTTCCGGAGCCCATTCCATGTTGGAGTGACTCCACGAACTGTTGTAGGTAGCTGTATACGGATACGCCATATCGCCGCTAGCGGAGACGGTCGTTGTCTTCGTCATTTGATTCGCCCCGGTATGCCCAACAACCCACGAATCGTTGGCGTAAAGAATATTGTCAAAATTGCCGGACAGGTGGAAGTTCACGTCGTATGTTGCTCCTGGCACAGTAGTCAAGGTTTGCGAAATTGACCCTTGTGACGTTCCATTGAGGTCAATGCTGTAATTCCCATCCTCCGCAGTCCAGTACGAGCCGACCCAGTCAACGGAGCCACTCGTGACGGTCCAATTGTCAATGCAAATCCCCGAACATGGATTTGACGCAGTCAGATCAGTCCACGAGGGGGCCGGAACTGGATAACTCCCGTACTCGAAGGAGCCGTTCAAAAGAATCGAATTCGTCACGGCCCCGGCCGACCCGGCGCCGACAGCGGTAACCGAGATCAAACTCAAACCCGCCAGCACCTTGATGAAGGTATTCTTCATCCTTCCTCCCATCATGTCCCTGTTCTGGGACAAGTTCTATGCCCTCGCTGGTTTGACGGTAAGACGAAGGGACGGGGTTGTCAACCCGGAGTGTCACTGTTGTGTCATTCGAGTGAAGGCTCATCGGATAATTCATGGACAAGATAGGGCCGTTAAGTGTCCGCTTCTCCTGATAAATGTCGGTACCTGACCGAACTGAGTATTGCTTCTAAATAAGAGTGCGAACTTAGGGGTTCTTCCACTATCTAGCAGTGACTTGAGGCAGTCAATGGGTCGACGGAGATTTTGGTTCACGGGTGCCTTCTCGATTACTTCGCGTCACGGCCCTAGTTGAAACTTCGGCGTAGATGTCTGACCTTCCCCCACTTGCCGGACACCTCACATAGGAGGTAGTCGTGGCAGTCATCAATACATAGGACGATTATTTCCCTAGCCGCCGCCGTCAATATCTGAAGGAGTTCCGTCGAGACATGGCCACCCTCGTCACTCATTAGCACCGCACGATCGTTGGCGTGGCCAAAGAACTGGGATTCGTCGAGCAGACCGTGGGCAACTGGGTGTGCCAAGCGCGTATTTGCCGCTGCGACAAGGAAGGTTTCTCGAGCACCGATCGGGCCGGGATCGCCGGGCCGCAGCGAGCGAAGAGGCAGTTGCGTCTGGAGTGCCGCGTACGAAGTTGGGCTGCTAAATAGATGTTAGGACTTTCGTCGAGGTCGTTGCGGGGGAACTCGCGCTCGACGAGTTCATCGCCGTTGGACACACGCTTGATTCGTTTGACCTTGGCGAGTCTCGGAGGTCCAGCCATGCCGGCGTTGTGCGGGAAGGCCGTGACGAGGTTCACATTCACGTGGATTCCTCGGCCCTTGGTCTGTTCGGCGCGCACCCGCCGTGCGCCGTAGGTGCTGAGTGATGCGACGTAGGCCTCTTTGATGAGTGCTTTCAGCCACTCGCAGCGCATGATCGTGGGCAACATCGTCCGTCGGCGATAGGCGCAGTAGTGCTGGGATGAGACGTCGAGAACTCGAGTGCGCCGTTGGATGCTAAACCCGATGCCGACGAGCACGTCGATCACCAGGTGGTTCCTTTTGAGCGATTGGTGTTTGATCGCAGCAGTTCTTTGCCTCAACGCAGGATCCCATCATCGGTTTCGAGCTCGCGGATCCTCCTGCGTTCCTGAAGTAGTTCCATCGACCCGACACTCGATTGCCCGGGGATCAGCCCTCGATCGATCTTGTCCTATTTCATCCTGTGGTCGAGGGCGCTGTCTGTGATACCGAGAGCTGCCGCCGTCAACGACCTCGAGGCAATTCTTGAGTCCCTGTACTAACCCCGGCGCGAAGTTATCGTCAGTTACCCAGAGGACCGTTCGTCCCTGCTCGAATACCCAATTTGGGGTCGCAATTGAATCCGCCAACGTGTGACTTTCGACCCTGGCTCCATGCCCGTACCGACGCTATGCCTCAAATTGGGTGGTTGACACCCAACGGCGAAGGGAGTCGCGATGAAAGCAGCGATGGTTGTCACGTGGACAGAGCCGGTGCCGGGACGCGAAATGAAGGCACTGGAGTACGGGGTTGACGTAACCGCATTCTGGACCAAGCAGGCCGAGGCGGGAAAGTGCAGCAAGCCCGAGATGCTGTTCTCCGAGCACGGAAACGGGATGTGGATCGTCAAGGGCGATCGCGGAACTCTGATGTCGATCCATGACACCGAGGAGGCCCAAGCCCTAACCACAAGGGGCCAACTTCTGATGAGCAACTTCAGTCTCGATTTCTTCACGGTAGATGACGCCTCTGACGCGTATCTCGCTCGGTACGCAAACTTGGCGAGTGCGCTCGCCTAGCGAATCACCTGGAACTCGAGGTTCACTTCAGGCACTGAGTTTGCTCGTCAGAGGGCGGTCGCGCAGATCTTCCCAGCGATGCGTTTCGATATGGAATGCGATGTCCAAAAAGTTGCCGCCCGTACCACGGCGGCTTGGATCAGTGAAACAAGATCGGACAGATCAAGTTTTGCTCGGCCGCGTTCTACGCGCCACGATTTCGTCGCGTCTTCGATTCCGTTGGTGTCGGAGGGCCGACCGGGACATTCTCCGACTGGCGTCTCATTGCGTGGAGACAGGACGTGGGGCCCGGCTCGATAACTCAAGACTGATTGTTCTAAAGCACGGGTTTGTGATGACCAAGGTCTCGACGAACCGTCCCTCGCGCCCGGGACTTACGGGGCGCTACTGCAAGATCTCCTGGATGACAGAGGGCTTCCACACAATACCCAAGTCCGATTCACTATTGATTCGACCGGAGTAGATTCCCATGAGTTGAACCAGTTGCGTCCCGGCAATCACCCTGCCACCTTCTGGAGTTCTGTAGTCAGCACCGAAGAAGATGACAGGTGAGCCAGATTGACCGGCCCGCGTCCTACTGTCGACAAGGAAGCAAGGAAGGCCGTCGTGGTCGAGCATAGGTTCTGTTGCGATAAAGCCTTGCACCCAGATGGCGAGTATTCCAGCGTTGACAATCCCAAACGGGAAGCCGACAATGCTCAAGCGTTCGGAAGGCATGGCGAGAACCTTTGAAGTTTCCCACGGGTCGTAACTGATGGCATTTCCCGGATCTAACTGTGGCAGAGCCAAAAGAGCCACGTCAACGGCGCCTTCAAAGCGAGGATGTTCGAGCCAGAGAGGATCACCAGCGGAGTCGTAGAGTTCCACCTTCACCTCGTTCCAAATCACCAATTGTGTTGCGGTGTGATAGTAGACATGAAGCGAGTCAGGATAAGCGCCTGAAGTGTGCAATGGAACGTCGTCGGCCTGATGACGGCCGCGAACAACATGACGGTTCGTGACGAGGTACGTGACGTCATCCTTGCGCACGAAAAATCCGGTTGCTGTGCCGACCTGTAGACCGTTTGCCAGAACTTCGATGAGGGCAGAAGATGCGGAAGGTACTGGCACAATCACATTCGTCACTCTATTCATGGTTGCAGTTGTGCTTCACAGGTTCCACTGACCAGACTCGGGTGCGCTCCCTGTATAACAGCACCCGCAAACTGCACAGGTGATCTCGCCATGTCAGTCCGTACGTTTCCGAGCCAGTCGCTAGGATGCGACTATGACCTCAGACTTTCGCTCTGATCCAATGGACACCCCCGAAGGCGAAGGAATCGCCAAGAAGGCGTGGAAGGCCTACGTGAAGGCAGTAGACCGGCGCACTCCCCCATTTCTCAAAGCGCGAATGATCACCGTCCTGGAGCCACTCGGCACTCAAGTCGTTGAGGACTTGATCGGCTTCTGGGTGATGTGGCACCTCTACGGTGGCTTCGAAGGTCTCCAAGAATTCGGAATGCACAAATCCACGATTTGGCGCAAGATCGCTCGGTTCCGCAGGGTCACCGGAGAACACCCTGACGTCTTCGTTATGCCGGGCATCACCATCGATCCCAGGGCTTACTGGGCGTCGGAGACGCGGAAAGTGGGTCGCCATCCCAAAAAGTAGATCGGGATTTCCTAGTCGTATTGTTGCGAGTGTCACATCGATGTAATTACACTCGTAACTATGCAAGTAGCACGAGTGGCTGAGTTGACGTCCGGGGTAGACGCGCTCTACTTGTCGGGTCGCGCCGCCCTGCCCGCTGACTTCCTCGCCCGACTGGATGCCCTTCGGCACATCGCTGACGAAGAAGAAGGGCCAGTGAACATCGTCCTTGGTGGGCTCGATATGCAGATGCAGCCGCGTAAGTGGGGCCTCTATCGCTACTGCATTGACCACCCTTACGCGCGTATCGGATTCACACCCACGGACAAGATTCCGGCGGTCCGTGTGCAGCCGCGCGCCGAATTCCTTCACGGTGCTGGCGTCTCGGCGGTGGTCGAGTGGGCGCGTCGCCTTCTCGAAGCGGAATGCGGCCCGGTCCTGCTCGAGGTGAGCCGCATAGACCTCTTCGCTGATTTTCAGGGTTGGAACATCAGTGGTGACGATCGCCACGAATTTGTTAGTCGCGCCGATGCAAGAAACCTCTTTGAGACCGCCCAGGAGTTCAATGGTCTAAAGATCGGCAAGCGCGAATCGGGCACGATCTCAGCGCGGCTGTACGACAAGACCATCCAGTCCGCGAAGAACGGTACCGCCTACTGGAAAGAGCTGTGGGGCGAGTCCTATGACCCAACACTGCCCGTGTTGCGAGTCGAATTCGAACTCCACAGAGAAGTTCTCCGCCAGTTTGGGGTGTCGACACCCGACGAGGTTCTCGGTGCGTCTGGATCCATGTGGCATTACCTGACCCACGAGTGGCTCACCCATCGAGTGCCGACCAGTGACGAGACCAAGTCCCGTTGGCCCCTGTCAGAGCAGTGGCAGGCCGTACAACGCGCACGCATCGCGGGCGGCGCTATCGGGATCGATCGCGCGTACGGAGCCAAGCGCGAGGGGATCCTGGCGAACTTGATGCCGTCTCTCGTGGGCCAACTGGCGAACTTCGGCGCACTCACGAATTCAGAGTCGCTCATCGACCTGATACCCAATCTGGAACGTCAACTGCATCTGTACTCACGCGCCACGGGACGATCGATGATGACCCGCATCGTTGAAAAGCGGCAGAAGTACGGGCTGCCGTGATGATGCCCGCCGATTACGACACCGTCGCGTCCGCGCTCGTCACCATCGCGTTGCGTATCGTGGCCAAGAAGAGCGGAGCGAAAGGGGGTGTGCGTGCTGACTCTGGCCTACTGCCGCGTGTCGACGGAGGAACAAGCGGAGGAGGGATTCTCGATCGAGGGTCAGACTGACAAGCTACGTGCATACGCGGACTTGCACGACCTCGGCGAGATCACCGTTATCACCGATCCGGGCATCTCGGGCAAGAACATGTCGCGACCGGGCTTACAGCAGATGCTGGCGGCCGTCGAGGCGGGACACGCGACCCACGTCATTGTCTGGAAACTCGACCGGCTCTCGCGCAACCTGCGCGACTTGATGGAATTACGCGACACCTTTGAACGGCACGCCGTGACCCTGCATTCGGTCAGTGAGAATCTCGACCTGTCCTCGCCTGCCGGGCGATGGTTCTTCTCGATGATGGGTGGCCAGGCCGAGTACTACCGCGACGCACTGGCCGAGAACGTCCGCATGGGCCTCGATCGAGCGATCAAGGAGGGTCGATGGACCAACCGACCCAAGACCGGCTACGACCTCGTTGGCGGTCTGCTCGTAGCGAACGCCGACGCACCGCGCGTAGTGGAGTGCTTCCACCTTCGCGGCGAGGGTCACTCGTATCGCACCATTGAGGACCGAACAGGCATCAAGTACTCCACCGTCAAGGCGATCTTGGACTCGCGCATCTACCGAGGCGAAGTTTTGAACCGACAGAAGGAATGGCAGCATGGCCTTCACGAGGCACTGGTGAGCGAAGAGGAGTGGAAATGCGCCCACCGGGGCAGCGCCAAGGGAGTGCGCCAATCTCACGATCCCCTGTCGGGCCGGGTGATCTGCGGGCTGTGTGATCGGCGCATGGTCGTGGCCCAGAACGGCAAGGGCAACGTGACCTACAAGTGCCGCCACCGAGGTCAGGGTTGCACGCAACCGGCAAGAAGCACCCGTGGCCTGTCCAGAGCCGCCGTGGTGGGTCTTCGGCTGGTCGGCCATGACGAGAGTCTTCGAGAGGCAATTCGCCGGCGGTTGGCCGGTGGGGACCCGGGCGCGGCGACGCCGCGCCGGGCCCGACGGGCGGCACCGGCGAAGGTTTTGAAGTCCCTCACTGACGAACGGCGAAAACTCCTCGACCTGTACTACGCAGGCAAGATCAGTGCAGACGGGTTCCGGGATGAGGAATCGCGCATCGCTGCATCGATTGAAACCGTACGTCAGCAGTTGGCCCAGGAAGGCCAAGAGGAACGCCTCAAGAGCGACATAGAGATGCGATTCGAGGAGGTAGCGCGAATCCTTGCCGAACTCGACATCGAGGAACTGTGGGCGGAAGCCAACGAACGCGAGCGGCGCATCCTCGTCGAGAACCTCGTGGAGTGGATCAAGGTCTTTCCCGATCATCTCGAGGTGAAAGTGGCAGGAAGTCCACAAATCAACGTCACGTTCGACGAGGTTGGTCTCAAAGTACCGGAGAATGTTGGTGTCGGAGGCGGGACTTGAACCCGCACGCCCCTGAGGGCACCAGCCCCTCAAGCTGGCGCGTCTGCCTATTCCGCCACTCCGACCCGGCGACTTAGTCTAACCGATTCCAAACCGTCGCTACGACGATGGAGTCACCGGTGGCATCGTGTTCCAGGTGGGCACCTCGTCGACGAATCCAGGAATTGACGCGGCACCGAATACACCTTGCAACAACGGAGACCACTCGACGAGCGACGGCGGCGTGAAGAGCGGACGGGCCCAGAAGGCGTCAAGAAGCGTCTTGTCATACGTCGACCACGTGCTGCGCGCAGTCACCGGATTGAAGGTGTTCATCGCCGTCGAATAGAGCTGGTTGAGCGCTGATAGGCGCAGGCCCGACGGATAGGAGTCCGAGTACAGAGGGCCCGACCAGGAACTCGCGCTGTCCGACGGGGCCGAGTCCATCGGGCGATTGAATAGCGCCACGTCGGCGTCGTTATAGGCGAGGCTCATCGCCGCCGCGGCCTCGCTCGAGGCCGTCACGACGTAGGTGGAGACGCCGAGGGCCGCCCAGGAGTGCACGATGGCGGCCGCGGTCGCGGCGTCAAGGGCCGACGGTCCGCGCACCAGTCGGATCGACAGCGGCTGGCCCTTAGGTGTCAACCACCCGAGCGGGCCGTGTACGTAGCCGGCACTTCGCAGCGCTCGCACGGCGCACGCCTGACAGTCGTTGAGGTTCACACTCCCCGATGGCGTGGTCGGGGTGGTGGTCGAAGTCGTCGAGGACTCGCTCGGTGCCGAGCCCTGCGAGCCCGGGTAGAACGGCGAACCCTGGGAGAAGAGGATGGAGGCGCCCGGTGATGGCGAGAACGTCACCTGGCCCCACAGGCTGCTGATCATGGCGAGCCGGTTGAGCGACCAGCTGAGCGCTTCGCGCACCGCGAGCGCGCTCGTGAGGGGCCGATGGGCATTGAAGAGCAGTTCCTCGAGCGAGCTCGCCGATCCGATGTGACTCAAGACCGACGGGTGGGCGCTCAGCGCGTCGACCTGGGCGCGGTTGACCGTCAGGGTGTAGCGCGCAAAGGATGCATTCACGTTGGCCGGCATGGCCGCGTCGGCACGGATGATGATGCGCCCGAACCGGTCGATCGACGACGGCCACGCGCGGTTCATCACGAGCACCATCTGTGCGGCGTTGGCTGAGATCAGCCGGTACGGCCCGAGCGACGGGCGGCTCAGCAGGTCGGCGAACGTGCAGCCGCCCACCGCGAAGCGGCTCTCCACGTCGCGAAAGAGCAGGTTCCAGTCGGCGTAGGGGTGGGCGAAGGTGGCCGTGACCGTGAGGGCTCGGTTGGAGAGCGTCATCGACTTGATCGCGCGGTAGCCGTCGCTGCGCACGCTCGGGATCGAGCGGGCCCGGCGCCACCAGGCGACCAGATCGCGCCCGTCGAAGCGCTGGCCGTTGCTCCAGCGCTGCTTGGCGGCGATGGAGTAGACGACCGTCTCGGGGCTGAGCGAGGTCAGCTCGGCCGAGGCGATCGAGCCCTGCGCGCCCACGAGTGCGCCGCTGATCGTGCTCTCAAAGGCCGATGGGCGCACGAGGTCCAGGATCGCGTCACTGGTGGGGTTGGCGTCGGGACCGAGGAACGTGCAGCCGTTGAAGGGGCCCGGCAGGGAGAGCAGGAGCGTGCGGCCGTTGTCGCCCACGGGCGTCGTGGCACTGGTCAGGGTGCCCGAACCGGCCACGAGCACCGCCGCGACGGCGACGCCGACGGCGCGCCACCGCGAACCGCGCCAGGACATCGGGTTACTGCAGGCGCAGGTCGAGGGTCAGGGTCGCAAAGGTGAAGATCAGCGCGACCGCCACGGTGATGCGGTCCAAGTTCTTCTCGACCACGGTCGAGCCCGACGCCGCCGCCCCGAGGCTGCCACCCATCAGGTCCGAGATGCCGCCGCCGCGCCCCGAGTGCAAGAGCACGAGAAAGATCAGGCCAATGGCCGACAACGCCTCAATAACAATGAACGACCAGGTGAACACCGCGACCTCCGATTAGCGCCTTTCAGCGTAGCAGTCGTTGCACGCATGCACGATGGCCCCGAAGGACTCCGTCTTCAGGCTCGCCCCGCCCACGAGGAAGCCGTCGACGTCGCCCTCGGTGACGATCTCGGCCGCGTTGTCGGCGTTCACCGAGCCGCCGTAGAGCACGCGGCTCGCGCCCAGTCCCAGGAGGCCGAGGCGGGTGCGGATCGTCGTCATCATCGCCTGGATCTCGGCCGAGGTCGCGGTCTTGCCGGTGCCGATCGCCCAGATGGGCTCGTAGGCGACGGTCACGCGCGGAGCTGCCTCCTCGAGGCCCGCGAGGGCCTTGCCGAGCTGGTCGCTCACGAAGGCGTCGTGCTCGCCGGCTTCGCGCGTCGCGAGGTCCTCGCCCACGCACACCACCGCGGCGAGCCCACCGCGCAGGACCGCGCGCACCGTGCTCGCGACGATCGCGTCGTCCATGTGGAACAGCGTGCGCCGCTCGGAGTGCCCGATGATGACCGAGGCCACCGCGAGGCGCTTGAGCATGGCGACGCTCACCTCGCCGGTGAAGGCGCCGTTGTCGCGGTCGCTCACGTGCTGGGCCGCGACGCCGATGCTCGCGTGCTCGGCCTCGAGCACCGATGTGACGCTGCGCAGGTCCACGAAGGGCGGCGCCACCACGACGTCGACGCGCTCCGCGGGCCGGCTGGCGAGCAGGGTCGCGACCTGGCGCGTGAGGTGCACCGCCTCGACGTAGTCGAGGTTCATCTTCCAGTTGCCGATAACGAGCGCCTTGGTCACGATCGAACCCCCTCGCGCAGTGCGCGCAGTCCCGGTAGGTCGCCGAACTCCACGAGCTCGAGCGACGCTCCCCCGCCCGTCGAGACGAAGCTCACCTCGCTCTCGAGCCCGAACTGCTGCAGGGCGGCGACCGAGTCGCCCCCGCCGATCACCGACAGCGCGGGCGACGCAGCGACTGCGCGCGCGACCGCCTCGGTGCCCCGGCCGAATCGCGGGTCCTCGAAGACCCCCATCGGGCCGTTCCACAGGATGGTCTTCGCCGTCGCGATCACCGCGGTGAACGCGTCGATCGACGCCGAACCGATGTCAAAGCCCTCGAAGCCGTCGGGGATGTTCGCCCCGAAGTCGATCACCTCGTCGGGTCCGGCGCCGCTGCCGAACGCGGCGCCCGTGGCGAGCCCGCGGGTGTCAACCGGGATGCGGACCTTACCGGCGCGCAGCAGCGCGCCGCACTCCTCGGCGAAGGACTCGTTGAAGAGCGAGGAGCCGATGGTGCGGCCCTCGGCCGCCTCGAAGGTGTAAGCCATGCCGCCGCCCACGAGCACGACGTCGGCCCGCTCGGCGAGGACCTTCACGATGCCGAGCTTGTCGGCGACCTTGGCGCCGCCCACGATCGCGACGAAGGGCCGCGCTGGTTCATCCAGCAGGTCGAGCAGGTAGCTCACCTCGCGGCGCAGGTTCGGCCCGGCCGCGCTCGGCACGAGGGTCGGGGGCACCATGATCGAGGCGTGCGCGCGGTGCGAGGCCCCGAAGGCCTCGTTGATGTAGAAGTCGACGCCCTCGACGAGCGAGGCGCCGAAGGCGGCGTCATTCGCCTCCTCGCCGGGGTTGAAGCGCAGGTTCTCGAGCAGCTCCACCCCGGGGCAGAGCTCGTCGAGACGCCGACGGATCGGCCCGACGCGGAAGCGCTCGTCGACGCGACCCTTCGGGCGCCCGAAGTGTGTGCAGGCGACGACCGACGCGCCGCGCGCGAGCAGGTCCTCGAACAGCGGGACCGCGGCGCGGATCCGGAAGTCGTCGGTGATCACGAGTTCGCCGTCGACCTCGTCGAAGGGCGTGTTGAAGTCCACCCGGACCAGGACCCGCTTACCGGCTACGTCCCAGTCGTCCGAGGACGGCAGCGACCGGTCCACGATTAGCGCCCGACGTGGTTCGCGAGGTCGACCAGGCGGTTCGAGTAGCCCCACTCGTTGTCGTACCAGCCAAAGACCTTCACGAGGCTCGTCTCGTCGTCGATCCGCTGGACCATGGTCATCTTCGAGTCGAAGGTGCACGACGCCGGCGAGCCCACGATGTCCGAGGAGACGATCGGGTCCTCGGTGTAGACGAGCACGCCCTGTAGGGCACCCTGCGCGGCGGCCCGGTAGGCGGCGTTGATCTCCTCGACCGTGGTCGAGCGGACGACCGCGGTGAAGTCGGTGATGCTGCCGTCGGGGATCGGCACGCGCAGTGAGGTGCCGTCCAGGCGGCCCTTCATCGCCTCGAGCACGAGGCTCGTGGCGCGCGCGGCACCGGTCGAGGAGGGCACGATGTTGACCGCCGCGGCGCGGGCGCGGCGCATGTCCTTGTGCGCGAGGTCGAGCAGGTTCTGGTCGTTGGTGTAGGCGTGCACCGTCGTCATGAGGCCCGACTTGACCCCGACGGCGTCGTCGAGGACCTTCACCATCGGCACGAAGCAGTTCGTGGTGCACGAGGCGTTGGAGACCACGTGGTGGTTCGCCGCGTCGTAGGTGCCCTCGTTCACGCCCATGACGAAGGTCGCGTCGACGTCAGTCGCGGGCGCGGAGATGATGACCTTGCGCGCGCCCGCCGTCAGGTGCACCGCGGCCGACTCGCGGCTCGTGAAGCGGCCCGTCGACTCGATCACGACGTCGACGTTGAGCTCGCGCCAGGGCAGCAGGGACGGCTCGCGCTCGGCGAGGACCCGGATGAACCGGTCCCCCACCGTCATCCCGCCCTCGGTGACGCTGACGTCCAGGCCGAGCCGGCCCTGGGTCGAGTCGTACTTGAGCAGGTGGGCGTTGGTCTCGGGCGGCGTCAAGTCGTTGACCGCCACGACCTCGATGTTCGGATTCGCGAGGGATGCTCGCAGGAAGCTCCGCCCGATGCGGCCGAAGCCGTTGATCGCAACGCGAATAGTCATGTCGTTCTCCTCCTAGACGCCCGTGGTCACTCGGTGGCGGCGCGGATGGCGTCAGACAAGTGTTGCACATCGTGCACGAGCCCCCCGCCCCCCGACAGCGCCGACACGTGGGTCGCAATCGTGCACGGCGACGAGGCGAACTCCCCCAGCCCGTCGACCAGCACCACGTCGGGCACGACCCCGTGACGCGCCAGCGCGTCCACGTGGTCCTGCAGGCTGTAGCCCGTCGTCTCGGGGATCTCGGGGTGCAGGTTCGCGACGTACACGACCCGCGCGCGCGTGCCCGCGATCGCCTGGGTGATCCCCGGGATGGCCGCGGCCGCGATGACGCTCGTGTAGAGCGAGCCAGGCCCGACGACGACCACGTCGGCGCGCTCGATGGCCTCGACCGCGCGTATCGGGGCCGCCGCGTTCGGCGGCTCGAAGCTTATGCGCCGGATCGTCGCACAGCCGGCGATGGCGCTCTGGCCGCGGGTGTCGCCGTCCTCGGTGCTCGCACAGAGCACCACCCCGGTCGTACTCGCGGGCACGATCGAGCCGCTCACCCCCATCACCTCGGCGAGCGCGAGCACGGACTCCTCGAGGTCGCCGGTCGCGTCCACGAGGCCCACGAGCAGGAGGTTGCCCACGGCGTGGCCCGCCAGCTCGCCGACCCCGAAGCGGTGCTCGAAGGACCGCGTGAGCGGGTTCTCGGGGTCCGCGAGGGCGCCGAGGCACTTGCGCAGGTCTCCGACGGCGGCGACGTTCAGCATCGCGCGCAGGCGCCCCGTTGAGCCGCCGTCGTCGGCCACCGAGACGACGCCGGTCACCTCGGTCGTCAGGAGCTTCAGCGCGCGCAGCGAGACGGCCGTGCCGTGGCCTCCCCCGACCGCTACCGCCCTCATTGGTTGATGTCGCGGTGGTAGACGGCGTTGGTGATGTTGAGCCGACGCCGGATCTCCTCAGCGATCGCGACCGAGCGGTGTCGCCCCCCGGTGCAGCCGAAGGCCACCGACAGATACGACTTGCCCTCCTTGGCGAAGGCCGGGATCTGCCACTCGAGCATCGAGACCACGTCGTCGACCAGGTGCTGGGCCGGCTCCTGGCCGAGCACGTAGCTCGCCACGGGCTCGTCGAGCCCGCTCATCGGGCGCAGCGCCTCGACCCAGTGGGGGTTGGGCAGGAACCGGCAGTCAAAGACGAGGTCCACGTCGCGCGGGATCCCGTTCGCGTAACCGAAGGTCACGAGCGAGATGCGAAGCGACTCGTCGCCCACGGGCGCGAAGTTCTCCACGATGCGCGTGCGCAACTGGTTGGTGTTGATCGAGCCGGTGTCGATCACCAGGTCAGCCGCGTCGCGCAGCGGCTGCAGGAGGGTCCGCTCGGCCGCGATGGAGTCAGCGAGCGTGGGCGCCGGGTAGGGGTGGCGGCGCCGGTTGCCCTCGTAGCGGTGGATCAGCACGTCATCGGGGGCGTCGAGGAACAGGATCTTCGCCCCGCCGTGCTTGAGCCGGAGCTCCTGTTCCACCTCGATCAGGGCCATGGGCTCGACCCGGCCGCTGCGCCCGACCACGAAGGCGACGCCCGCGTAGTCGAGGTTCCCCGCCGTCGCCAGCTCACCCACGCGCAGCACCAGCTCGAGGGGCAGGTTGTCGATCACGAACCAGCCGATGTCCTCGAGGGCCGCCGACACCGTCGACCGCCCCGCCCCGGACATCCCGGTCACCAGCAGAATCTCACCCATCCTCAGTCGTCTCCTTGGACGGCCGCCGCACCGTCGGCGCTCGTAGGTGATCGTAGAGGTTCCGCGCCACCTCGTCGGGCAGCCAGGGAAACGCGAGCAGCTCCTCGAGGGTCAGGGCGCGCAGGTTGTCGAGCGAGCCGCACTCGAGCAGGAGGCGGCTGCGGCGCCGGGGCCCGAGACCGGCCACCCCCTCGAGCGAGCTCGCCACCATCGCCCGGCCCCGCTTGGAGCGATGAAAGGTGATGGCGAAGCGGTGCGCCTCGTCGCGCAGGCGCTGGACGAGATAGAGCGCCTCCGAGCCGCGCTCGAGCATGATCGGGGTCGCCGTGTCGGGTCGGTAGAGGAGTTCCTCGCGCTTGGCGAGCGCCGTGAACTCCACGCGCCCCTCGAGGCCCGCGACCTGCGCGGCGTGCATCGCGGCGTGCAGCTGGGGCAGGCCCCCGTCGATCACGATGAGATCGGGCTTGCGGAAGGTCCCGCCGTCCTCGTCGTCCCAGTGGCTGAGCCGCCGGCGAACGACCTCGAACATCGCGCCCACGTCGTCGTTGCCGACGGTCTCGCGCACGTGGAAACGCCGGTAGTCGGACTTCTTCGCGACGCCGTCCTCGAAGACGACCATCGAGCCGACGTAGTTCGTCCCCTGCAGGTGGCTCATGTCGAAGCACTCGATGCGAAACGGGGGCCGTGCGAGCCCGAGCGCCGTGCCGATCTCCTGGAGTGCCCGGGAGCGCACGTTGTAGTCGTACTCGCGACGATGCGAGTCGCGTTGCATCACGGCGTCCGCGTCGGCTTCGGCCATGGCGAGGATGCGCCGGCGCCGGCCCCGCTGCGGTCGCGCGACCGTGACCGAGGAACCGCGCCGTTCGGCGAGGAATCCGGCCACCAGGGTCGCGTCGCCCTCGACGTTGGTGATCACCTCGCGCGGCACGTCCAGCGGGTCGACGAACAGCGACGCGAGCACCGACTCGAGCACCTCGACCGGCTCCTCGTCGAGGGCCCGGTCCACGAAGTGCACCTGTCGCCCGATGATGCGCCCGTGGCGGACGCGGAAGCGCACGACGCCCGCGCGGTTGCCCGCCGTGCGCACCGCGACGGCGTCGAGGTTCGTGTGGTCGTCGAGCACGATGATCTGGTCGTTCGAGGCGCGCGCGAGCGCGGCCAGGCCGTCGCGGAACCGCGCGGCCGCCTCGTAGTGCTGGTTGGACGCGGCCTCGGCCATGCGCGCCTCGAGCGACCGGCGCAGGGGCTTCACGTCGCCCTCGAAGAACGACGCCCAGGACTCCACGAGCGCGGCGTACCCGGCGGTGTCGATCGCGCCCACGCACGGGCCCGAACACTTGCCGATGTCATAGAGCAGGCACGGGCGCTGGATCCGGCGCTGGTAGTCGTACTTGTGGCGCGTGCAGGTGCGCAGCGGGAAGACCTGCAAGAGCTCGTCCATCGTCGCGCGAAGCGCCCGCACGTCGACGAAGGGTCCGAAGTAGCGCACGGAGCCGACGTGCTGGGCCCGCGTCACGTAGGGCACGGGGAAGGGCGCGCGACTGTCGATCGCCACGTAGGGGTAGGTCTTGTCGTCCTTCAGGCGCACGTTGTAGTGCGGCTGGTTCGCCTTGATGAGCTCGTTCTCCAGGATCAGCGCGTCGACCTCGCTCGGGGTGACGATCCACTCGACCGAGGTCGCCTCCTCCATCAGTGCGCGGGTCTTGGGCGCCAGGGTGTCGAGACGCTGGAAGTAGCTACCGAGCCGCTGGGCGAGCGAGCGGGCCTTGCCGACGTAGATGACGGTACCGCGCTCGTTCTTGAAGAGATAACAGCCGCTCGAGCGCGGGATGGCGCCGGGCTTGGGGAACACTAGGACCCCACGCGCGCGCCCAGCGCGTCGGCGAGCACGTGGCCCGTCGCGGTGTCGAGGGCGGCGATGGTCTCGGGGGTCCCTTCGCCCACGACCAGGCCGCCGCGCCGGCCGCCGTCGGGCCCGAGGTCGACGATCCAGTCCGCGGTCTTGATGACGTCGAGGTTGTGCTCGATCACGAGCACCGTGTTGCCCTGGTCGACCAGGCGGTGCAGCACCTCGAGCAGTCGGTGCACGTCGTCAAAGTGCAGCCCGGTCGTCGGTTCGTCGAGGATGTAGACCGTGTGGCCGGTCGGGCGCCGGGCGAGCTCGGCGGCGAGCTTCACCCGCTGGGCCTCGCCGCCCGAGAGCGTCGGGGCGGGCTGGCCGAGTCGCACGTAGCCGAGCCCCACGTCGTAGAGGCTCTGGATGTGGCGCAGGATCGAGGGCTGGCGCTCGAAGAAGGTCAGCGCCTCGGCGACGGGCATGTTGAGCACGTCGCTGATCGAGCGGCCGCGGTAGAGGATCTCGAGGGTCTCGCGGTTGTAACGGGCCCCGTTGCAGACCTCGCAGTTCACGTAGACGTCGGGCAGGAAGTGCATCTCGATCTTGATGGTGCCATCCCCCGCGCAGGTCTCGCACCGGCCGCCCTTCACGTTGAAGGAGAACCGGCCCGGCAGGTAGCCGCGGACCTTGGACTCGGAGGTCTCGGCGAAGAGCTTACGGATCTTGTCAAAGACCCCTGTGTAGGTCGCGGGGTTCGAGCGCGGGGTGCGCCCGATGGGCTGCTGGTTGACCGCGACGACCTTGTCGACGAACTCGATCCCCTTGATCGATCGGTGCGCGGCGGCGGTGACCTTGGCCCCGTTGATCGACCGCTCGAGCGCACTCAGCAGGATCGCGTTCACGAGGGTGGACTTGCCCGAGCCGGAGACCCCGGTGACCGCGACGAACGTGCCGAGGGGAAAGCCGACGGTGACGTCGCGCAGGTTGTTCGCGCGCGCGCCGACGACGACGAGTCGGTTGCCGTCGCCGACCCGGCGCGAGTCGGGCACGTCGATCGAGCGGCGACCCGCGAGGTACTGGCCGGTGATGGAGGCCTCGTTGGCGAGCAGGTCCTCGTAGGAGCCCGCGTGGACCACCTCGCCCCCGTACTCGCCCGCCCCGGGGCCGATGTCGACGATGTAGTCGGCGCTGCGGATCGTCTCCTCGTCGTGCTCGACCACGATCACCGAGTTGCCGAGGTCGCGCAAGCGCTCGAGGGTCGAGATCAGGCGCCGGTTGTCGCGCTGGTGCAGCCCGATCGAGGGCTCGTCGAGCACGTAGAGCACCCCGACGAGGTAGCTGCCGATCTGTGAGGCGAGCCGGATTCGCTGGGCCTCGCCGCCCGAGAGGGTCGCCGAGCCGCGGCTCAGGGTCAGGTAGTCGAGTCCCACGTCCATGAGGAACGTCAGGCGCTCGTTAATCTCCTTGATCACCTGGTGGGCGATGGTCTCGTCGCGGTTCGAGAGGTGCAGGCTCGAGAAAAAGGCGAGGGACTCGTCGATGGTCATCGCACTGACGTCGGCGATGCTGTGCGATGCGACCCGCACCGCGAGGACCTCGGGCTTGAGCCGCTGGCCCCGGCAGGCCGTGCACTCGACCTCGCGCATGTACTGCTCGGCCTGCTCGCGCGACCAGTCGCCGTCGGCCTCGCTGCGCTTGCGCTCGAGCCACTCGACGATGCCGTTGTAGGTCGTGTCGTAGGTGCGCACCTTGCCGTAGCGGGTGCGGTAGCGCACCGGCACCGACTTCTTGTCGACTCCGAAGAGGACGAGCTTGCGATCCTTCGCGCGCAGCTTGTTCCAGGGCGTGTCCACCGAGAACCCGCCCGTCTCGGCGATGCCGGCGATCAGCCGCTCGAAGTACTTGAAGCGCTGGCCGGACCACGGCGCGAGCGCACCGTCGGCGAGCGAGCGGCTCGGGTCGGGCACCACCAGGTCCGGGTCCACCTCGTAGCGCGTACCGAGCCCGGTGCAGACGCTGCACGCGCCGTAAGGCGAGTTGAAGGAGAAGTCTCGGGGCGCGAGCTCGCTGAAACTGATGCCGCACTCGGCGCAGGCGAGCTTCTCCGAATAGCGCACGACCTCGTTGTCCCCGAGGAAGAGCACCGAGACGGTGCCCTTGGTCAGCGCGAGCGCCGTCTCCACGGACTCGGTCAGGCGCTGGCGGTTCGAGGACTTCACGGTGAGCCGGTCGAGCACGACGTCGATCCAGTGCTGCTCGTAGCGCGCGAGGCTGAGCGACTCGCGGTCGGCCAGGTCCATCACCGTCCCGTCGACGCGCACGCGCGAGAAGCCCTGGCTCGCGAGATCATCGAGCAGCGAGCTGTACTCGCCCTTGCGGCCGTCCACGACCGTCGCGAGGACCATGAACCGCTCGTCGGCCGGTCGCTCGAGGACGAGGTCCACGATCTGCTGGGGCGTCTGGCGGCTGACGGGCTTGCCGCAGTTCGGACAGTGCGGCACGCCGATGCGCGCGAAGAGTAGGCGCAGGTAGTCGTGGATCTCGGTGATGGTGCCCACGGTCGAGCGGGGGTTGCGCGACGCGGTCTTTTGGTCGATCGAGATCGCCGGCGAGAGGCCCTCGATGAAGTCGACGTCGGGCTTGTCCATCTGGCCGAGGAACTGGCGGGCGTAGGCCGAGAGGCTCTCGACGTAGCGCCGCTGGCCCTCGGCGTAGATCGTGTCGAAGGCGAGTGATGATTTCCCTGATCCCGAGAGGCCCGTGAAAACGACAAGCCGGTCGCGGGGGATCTCCACCGCGAGGTTCTTGAGGTTGTGCACGCGCGCACCCTGAACGCGAATCGACTGGGGCATGAGGTGAATCTACCGGTTAGGCCTCGGCCGACCCGCCGAAGACGCCCTGGTCGACCCCCTGGCGCTGCAGGGTGTGCAGGAGGTCGCGCAGCGTCGCCGCCTCCTCGAATCGCAGGTCACGCGCCGCTTCGAGCATGGCGTCCTCCACCCGGGCAATCTCGCGCGACAGGTCGTCGGGCAGCGCGCCCTCGAGGCCCGTGACCGCCCCGGGGCCCGGGCGCGACGGCCCGGCGTCGCTGCGCAGCCGGTTGAGGATGTCGGCCACGTTCTTGGTGACGGTGCGCGGCTCGATCCCGTGCTCGAGGTTGTACTCGATCTGGCGCTGGCGGCGCCGCTCGGTGAGCCCGATCGCGTCGCGCATCGAATCGGTGTAGCGGTCGGCGTAGAGCACCGCGGCGCCGTTGGCGTTGCGCGCCGCCCGACCGATCGTCTGGATCAGCGCACTACGCGAGCGCAAGAAGCCCTCCTTGTCGGCGTCAAGTATCGCCACGAGGGAGACCTCGGGCAGGTCGAGGCCCTCGCGCAAGAGGTTGATCCCGACGAGGATGTCGAACTCGCCGAGGCGCAGTGATCGCAGAATCTCGATGCGCTGGATGGTGTCGATGTCGCTGTGCAGGTACTGGACGCGGTAGCCGGCCCGGGTGAGGAAGTCCGTGAGGTCCTCGGCCATGCGCTTGGTGAGGGTCGTCACCAGCGCCCGCTCGCCGCGCTCGATGACCTCATCGAGGCGCGTGCGCAGGTCGTCGATCTGGTTCTTCGTGGGCATCACGTACACGACCGGGTCGACGAGGCCGGTCGGGCGGATCACCTGCTCGGCGACCTGGTCGCTCACCTCGAGCTCGTAGGGTCCGGGCGTCGCCGAGACGAACACGATCTGGGGCACCAGGTCGATGAACTCGTCGAAGTTGAGCGGCCGGTTGTCGAGCGCGCTCGGCAGGCGGAAGCCGTGCTCGACCAGGGTCTCCTTGCGCGACCGGTCCCCCGCGTACTGGCCGCGCACCTGGGGCACCGCCACGTGGGACTCGTCGATCACCACCAGGTAGTCGTCGGGGAAGTAGTCGAGCAGGGTGTAGGGGCGCTCGCCGGGGCTTCGCCCGTCGAGGTGGGCCGAGTAGTTCTCGATGCCCGCACAGACCCCGGTCTGCTCGAGCATCTCCAGGTCGTGCTCGGTGCGCGAGCGCAGCCGCTGGGCTTCGAGGAGCTTGCCCTCGGCCTCGAACGTCGCGAGTCGGACCTGGAGCTCCTCTTCGATCGATCGACAGGCACGGTGCAGGGTCGCCGAGCTCGTGGCGTAGTGGGTCGCCGCGAACAGCGTGATCTCGTCGACTGTGCCGTTGGTCTCCTGGGTGAGCGGGTTGAAGAAGGTGATCGCCTCGATCTCGTCGAAGAAGAAGGACACCCGAATCGCCTCGTTGGCGTAGGCGGGCTGGATCTCGAGGGTGTCGCCCTTCATGCGGAACGTGCCGCGCTCGAGGACGGTCTCGTTGCGGTGGTACTGCATCTCCACGAGCCGGCGCAGCAGCTGGCGCTGCTCGACGGCCTCACCGCGCGCGAGGGGCAGCATCCGCTCGCGGTACTCGAGCGGGCTGCCCAGGCCGTAGATGCACGACACCGAGGCGACGACGATGGTGTCGCGGTGCGTGAGCAGCGAGGACGTCGCCGCGTGGCGCAGCCGGTCGATCTCCTCGTTGATCGAGCTGTCTTTTTCGATGAAGGTGTCGGTGCGCGGGATGTAGGCCTCGGGCTGGTAGTAGTCGTAGTACGAGACGAAGAACTCGACCCGGTTCTGGGGCATCATCTCGCGCAGCTCGGCGGCGAGCTGGGCGGCGAGGGACTTATTGGGCTCGAGGATGAGCGTGGGGCGCTGCACCCGCTCGACGAGCCAGGCGATGGTCGCGGTCTTGCCGCTGCCGGTGATCCCCTCGAGGGTCTGGTAGCGCAGCCCATCGGTGACCCCGCGCGCGAGGGTCTCGATGGCCCGCGGCTGATCCCCCGACGGGCTGAACGGGGACTCGACGACGAACTCGTTCACGCGAGCCCCCGAGCGGCGAGCAACTCGTCGACGCGTGCGTAGAGCTCGGCCTTGGTGCCCTCGTTCCAGATGGCGTCATCCACGTCGGCGAGGCGTTCGTCGTTGGACGGCTGGGCCTCGAGCCGGGCCCGCGCGTCGCGCTCGTCGAGGCCCCGTGAGCCGACCAGTCGGGCCAGCGCGACCTCGAAGGACGCGAACACCCCCCACACCCGCGTCATGGCAAAGATCGCCCGGTGCTCGGGCCGAAAGAGTGGCAGCGCCACGAAGACCGCCGGGCCCGACACGTGGTCGAGCCGGTCTCGGATCTCGGCGCCGATCTGGCCGTGAGTGATCCGATTTAGCCGTTCCAGGGCGCTGCGGTCGTGAAAGACCACCTCGGCGAGGAACGCTCGGTCGATGCGCCCGTCGGGAGCGAGCACGGCGTCGCCCAAGGCGTCGCGCAGCGCGCGCCACGCCGGGCGGTTGGGTTCGACGACGTGGCGGGCCACGTCGTCGGCGTCGATCACCGGAAATCCACGGCGTTCCAGGTACTCCGTGACCGTACTCTTGCCCGCGCCGATGCCGCCGGCGACGCCGATAATCTCCACCGCTCCACGGTAGTCACCGGGTGTGACACCGGCGCGTGCCGCCAGGCCCGTCACGGCGTTCGCTATTGTCCTACCAAGCAGAAGGGGGGACCGGCGTGCTGAAGTACGTGTTGCGGCGACTCGTCACGCTCGTCGGCATCGTCTTCATCATCTCGGTCGGCAGCTTTTACCTGATCCACTTGCTCCCCGGGGACCCCGCGACGGTCATCCTGGGCACCGGTGCGAGCCCGGCCAACCGCGCCGCCCTCTACAAGCAGCTGGGGCTCAACAAGCCCATCATCGAGCAGTATTTCGTCTGGATCGGCCACGTGCTGCATGGCAACCTCGGCACGTCGTTCATCTCCCAGACCTCGGTGGCGTCCACGATTCGCGCCGCCTACCCCATCGACCTCGAGCTGATCGTGCTCAGCCAGATCCTCGCCTTCGCCGCCGCGATCCCCCTGGCGATGCGCTCGGCGCGCAAGCCCAACGGCCTGCTCGACCGGTTCCTCAGCGCCGGCAGCTTCACCCTGCTGTCGATCCCCCCGTTCATCATCATCGTGGTGCTCGTTCTCGTCGTCTCGATCAAGCTGGGCGTGGCCAACACCGGGCCCTCGTCCTTCGTGCCCCTGCTGTCCAACTGGCGGGTCAACCTCACCAGCATGGCGCTGCCCTCGATCACGCTCGCGACGGCGAGCTTCGTGCTCTACTTTCGCGTGCTGCGCAGTGACATGATCGCGACGCTCCAGGAGGAGTTCATCACGATGGCCCGCTCCAAGGGCCTCAGCCAGCGGCGCATCATGTGGCGCCACGCCTTTCGCCCGTCGTCGGTCGCGCTGCTCGGCACCGCCGGGGTGAACATCGGCGGCCTGCTCGCCGGGGGCTTCGTCGTGCAGTACCTGCTCGGGATTCCGGGTCTCGGCTACACCCTGATCTCGGCGATCGCGAGCAGCGACTACCTGCTCGTCCAGGGCATCGTGCTCGTCGTGTCGGTGGGCGTCGTGGTGATCAACTTCTTCTTCGACTTCCTCACGAGCGTCGTGGACCCGAGGATCAGCCGTGAGTGACCGACTCGACGAGGCGACGGACCTCGAGCCGCTTCGCGCGCAGCGCCTCGGGCCGCTCTTCTGGATCTGCGTGGGCTGGCTCGCGATCAACGTGCTGGCGGCGATCTTCGCCAACCTCCTGCCGCTCGTGAACCCGCTGTATCAGAACTACAACGTCATCAACGCCGGTCCGTCGCTGCAGCACCTGCTCGGCACCGACGACCTTGGCCGGGACATCCTCTCGCGCGTCGTCTTCGGGTCGCGGGTCTCCCTCGCAGTCGGCAGCGGCGCTATGGTCATCGGCTTTGGCATCGGGATGCCGCTCGGCATGCTCGCCGCCTATCGGCGCGGCCGCCTCGACGGGATCCTCACTGCCGTGATGTACGTCCTGCTCGCCTTCCCCGCGATCATCGCGGTGATCGCGGTGATCTCCTTCTGGACGCCGCGGACCCTGCTCAAGATCATCGTCGTCATCGGGCTCGCCTCGGTGCCCCTGGTGTACCGGGTCATCCGCAGCGCGACTCTCGCCATCGCCTCCAAGGACTACGTGATCGCCGCCAAGGTCCAGGGATCCACCGACCGGCGCATCCTCTTTCGCGAGCTCCTGCCCAACATCGCCCCGATCGCGGTGTCGTTCTTGCTCATCGGCGTCGCGACGGTGGTGACCCTCGAGGGGGCACTCGCCTTCCTCGGGCTCTCGGTGAACCCGCCGACCCCGTCCTGGGGCAACATGATCAACGAAGCGCGCACCGTCATGGCCCAGAACCCGTGGCTCGTCATCTTCCCCTCGCTGGCACTGTGCCTGTTCCTACTCTGTCTCAACTTCATCGGCGACCGCCTGCGTACCTACTTCGACGTCACCGAGGTGAAGCTGTGAGCGACCGCCTGCTCGAGGTGCGCGACCTGCGCACGACTTTTCGCACCGTGGCCGGCGCGGTGCAGGCCGTCGGCGGGGTCAGCTTCGACCTCGGGGCCAACGAGACTTTGGGCATCGTGGGCGAGTCCGGCTCGGGCAAGACCGTCCTCGCGCGCACGATCATGGGCCTGCAGCCGCGCACCAACGTCGAGGTCACGGGATCGGTCCTGCTCAACGGCCACGAGGTGGTCGGCGCCAGCGAGCGCGCGATGCGCGCACTGTGGGCGACCGAGGTCGCCATGGTCTTTCAGGACCCGATGACCTCGCTCAACCCGGTCATGCGCATCGGCAAGCAGATCGACGAGACGCTGCGGGTGCGCCTGGGCATGGACCGCCACGCCGCGCGGGCCCGTGCGATCGAGCTCTTGACCATGGTGGGGATCCCGTCGGCCGAATCGCGCTACCGGGCCTACCCCACCGAGTTCTCGGGCGGGATGCGCCAGCGCGTCGTGATCGCGGCGGCCCTCGCGTGCTCGCCCAAGCTGCTGATCGCCGACGAGCCGACGACCGGGCTCGACGTGACGATCCAGGCCCAGATCCTCAACCTGCTCGACTCGCTCAAGCAGCAGCTCGCCATGTCGGTGATCCTGATCACCCACGACCTCGGCGTGGTGGCGACGCGCGCGTCGCGCATCATCGTCATGTACGCCGGGCGGATCGTGGAGATGGGCGACACCCGCGACGTCTTTTACCACCACCGCATGCCCTACACCCGCGCGCTGCTGCAGAGCTCGCCCAAGGTGTCAAACGCCCCCCACACGCGCCTCGCGGTCATCCCGGGCCGGCCGCCGAACCTCGCGACGGCCCAGGTGGGCTGCGCGTTCGCGCCGCGCTGTGCCTACGCGACCGAGCAGTGCCACACCGAGCGGCCCGTGCTGGTCGAGGCGGCGGCGCCCGGCCACCGCTTCGCCTGCTGGAACCCGTTGCCCGAGGTCGCCGAGGCGCTGCGATGAGCGACGAGCGCCAGCCCCTGCTCAAGGTCACCGACCTCGAGGTCACCTTCGGCAAGGGGGCCCACGCCGTCTCGGCCGTCGCGGGGGTGAGCTTTGACGTCTACGAGGGCGAGACCCTCGGCCTCGTCGGCGAGTCGGGCTGTGGCAAGTCCACGACCGGCAAGGCGCTCATGAAGATAGTCACCCCGTCGTCGGGCACGGTCGAGCTCGACGGGATCGACGTCACCCACCAGCGGGGCCGCGCGCTTCGCCGCGCGCGCACCCGCATGCAGATGATCTTCCAGGACCCCATCAGCTCGCTCAACCCCCGCCGGCGCGTACGCGACATCGTCGCCGAGCCCCTCGACGCCTGGAAGTCAGTGAAGGGCGCCGAGCGCCACGAGCTCGTGACGGACCTGTTGAACCAGGTCGGCATCGACCCCGAGGTCTACGGCGACCGCTACGCGCGCCAGTTCTCGGGCGGCCAGTGCCAGCGCATCTCCATCGCCCGGGCCCTCGCCATGCGTCCGAAGCTGCTGATCTGTGACGAGGTGGTCTCGGCCCTCGACGTCTCGGTCCAGGCCCAGATCCTGAACCTGCTCGAAGACCTGAAGGACGACTACGGCCTCACCCTGCTCTTCATCGCCCACGACCTCGCGGTCGTGAAGAACATCAGCGACCGCGTGGCCGTGATGTACCTCGGACGGATCTGTGAGATCGGGCCCTCGGACGTGCTCTACGAGGCGCCCGCGCACCCCTACACGAAGTTCCTCCTCGGGGCCGCGCTCGAAGCCGATCCCGACAGCGCCGTCGCGGGCGCCGCGCTCGAGGGCGAGCCGCCGAGCCCGCTCAACCCGCCGAGCGGGTGCCGGTTCCGCACGCGCTGCCCCTACGCCACCGAGCGCTGCGCGGTCGAGGAACCCGAGCTGACCGAGGTGGCGCCGGGCCACCAGGTCGCCTGCCACTTCCCCTTCGTCGCCCAGTAACGCAACGAGGCGCCTGGGGATTCCCCAGGCGCCTCGTTGTCGTTCCTAGAACGGACTACTCGTCAGCGAGCGCCTCGCCGGCTGCCGCGTCGCGCGGGGTGGCCTCGGTGGCGTACTCGGCCCACGCGGCCTGCGCCTCGGTCTCGGGCGTGAACTCGCCGTACTCGATGCCGCCGATGTAGTTGCCCTCGCTGTCGTAGGCGTGGCTGCCGAAGGCCTCGCGGTACTCCTCGGAGACCTCGCCGCCTTCCGCCGCCTGCTTGATCGACAGGCTGATGCGACGGCGCGCGGTGTCGAGCTCGATGATCTTGACCCAGAGCTCCTCACCGGCGGTGACGACCTGGTCGGGCGAGTCCACGTGGTGCGCGGCCATCTCCGAGATGTGCACGAGGCCCTCGATGCCGTCGCCGACCTGGATGAAAGCGCCGAAGGGCACGAGCTTGGTGACCCGGCCGTAGACCAGCTGGTCGACGGCGTGGCCGTCGGCGAAGACCTGCCACGGGTCGGACTGGGTCGCCTTGAGCGACAGGGAGATGCGCTCCTTGGAGAAGTCGACGTCCAAAACCTCGACGTCGACCTCGTCGCCGACCGCGACGACCTGGCTCGGGTGGTCGATGTGCTTCCAGGAGAGCTCCGAGACGTGGATGAGTCCATCCATGCCGCCGAGGTCGACGAAGGCACCGAAGTTGACCACCGAGGAGATGACACCGTGGCGACGCTCGCCCGGCTTGAGGTTGTTGAGGAAGTCGCCGCGCTGTTCCTTCTGGGTCTCCTCGAGCCACGCGCGCCGCGACAGCACGACGTTGTTGCGGTTGCGGTCGAGCTCGATGATCTTGGCCTCGACCGTCTTGCCGATGTAGGGCTGGAGCTCGCGCACGCGGCGCAGTTCGACGAGCGAGGCGGGCAGGAAGCCGCGCAGGCCGATGTCCACGATGAGACCGCCCTTGACGACCTCGATGACGACACCCTTGACGATCTCGTCGCGGGTCTTGAGCTCTTCGATATTCGCCCAGGCCTTCTCGTACTGGGCCCGCTTCTTGGACAGGACGAGGCGACCCTCCTTGTCCTCTTTCTGCAGGACGAGGCACTCGATGCGCTCGCCCAGGGACACGATGTCCGCGGGGTCGGCGTCGTTGCGGATGGAGAGCTCGCGCGCGGGGATGACGCCCTCGGACTTGAAGCCGATGTCCAGGAGCACCTCGTCGTGGTCGATCTTGACGACGATGCCACTCACGAGGTCGCCGTCGTCGAACTCGAGGACGCTGTTGCCGACGAGGGTCGTCAGGTCAGTGCCGACCAGGTTGTCTTCGGTGATGACGCGGGGAATGTAGTTTCCCTCGGCGTCGAAGGTTCCCATGGGCTGGGAGGAAAGGAGGCTGGAGCCTTCCGACATTGGTACTACCTTTTCGATGGCCACGCCGGGGCCTGACTAGGCGACGAGGGTCGGACTACCGGCGTTAACCCGACGCGCAATCCTAGCAGAGGGCTAGCCCTTGGCCTGCGCCCAGTTCTCGCCCCAGTGCAGGGAGACGTCAAGCGGCACCGTCAGCGCGGCCGCGTTGATCAGGGCGTCGAGAATGACCGCACCGACCTCGTCGCGCTCCTCGGGCGGCGCCTCGACCAGGACCTCGTCGTGGACCTGCAGGATGAGTCGGGCCTCGTGGGCGCCGTCGCGCAAGAACTCGTCGAGGCGCACGAGCGCGGACTTGAAGACGTCGGCCGCCAGGCCCTGGATGCCCGCGTTCATTGCCTGGCGCTCGGCCGCCTGGCGCTGGGGCCCGGTCGCGGTCGCGAGGTCGGGGAACGGCCGGATCCGGCCCAGTTCGGTGCGCGAGTAGCCCCGGTCGCGGATCTCGCGCACCGTCTCGTCCATGTAGTGGCGCAGGGTCGGGAATCCCTCGAAGTACCGGTCCATGATCGCGCGTGCGTTGGCGACCGTGAGACCGAGCCGCTGGCTGAGCCCGAAGGCCTCCATGCCGTAGGCGAGGCCGTAAGAGACGGCCTTGGCCTGCTCGCGCTGCTCGTGGGTCACCGCAGCCGGCTCGACGCCAAAGACCGAGCTCGCGATCGCGCGGTGGACGTCCTCGCCAGCCGCGAAGGCGCCGAGCAATCCCTCGTCCTGGGAGAGGTGCGCGAGGATGCGCAGCTCGATCTGGTTGTAGTCAGCGACCGCGAGCTGCCAGCCCGCGGCGGGCACGAAGGCGTAGCGCAGGCGCCGGCCCTCGTCGCTTCGCACGGGGATGTTGTGCAGGTTCGGGTTCTCCGAGGACAGTCGGCCGGTCCTCGCGACGGTCTGCTGGAAGACCGCGTGGATCCGCCCGTCGGCCCCGACGCTGTCGATGAGCGGCGCGCCGTAGGTGCTGCGCAACTTCTCCACCTCGCGGTAGCGCAGGATCATGGGCACGACCCGGTGCTCGTCCACGATCGCCTCGAGACTGGCGGCGTCGGTCGAGTAGCCCGACTTGATCTTCTTGACCGCGGTGAGGCCCAGCTCGTCAAAGAGAACCGTCTGGAGTTGCTGGGGCGAGTTGAGCTTGAACGGGTGGCCCACGACGTCTTGAATGGACGCGTCGAGCAGCTGCGCCTCGGCACTGAACTCCTGGAAGATCGTGCGCAGCAGCTCCACGTCCACGCGCACCCCGCGCGACTCCATCCGCGCGAGCACCGCCACCAGGGGCAGCTCGATCGACTCGTAGACGTAGCCGAGCTCCCAGGTGACGATCTCTTCGCGCAGCACCTCGATGAGCTGGGCGACGCGCGCGAGGTCGCCGCGCAGGTGCGCGCCGTCGATCGCGCCAAAGAGGGTCGGCGCCGCCGGTGCGCTCGCGACGCCCAGGTACTTGAGCGTCAGGTCGTCGAACGCGTAGCGGCCGCTCACCGAGTCCACGAGGAAGGCCATGATCGCCGTGTCGTCGATCGGACTGGCGATCGCGATCCCCCGGTCGACGGCCCGGCGCAGCAGGGACTTCACGTCGTGGCCCGCGACGTACTGGCCGCGGTAGTGCTCGAAGAACTCGTCCCAGGTCGCCACCGCGACGAGGCCCCGATGGTGGTCGCCCACCGCCACGAACTGGTCGTCAAAGGCCACCAGCAGCGACGCGGCGGCCATGACCTCGGCGGTGGCCGCGTCGGTCCAGGCCATCGCCGCGGGCACGTGGGGCGGGGCGACCGACGGCGCCTCGTCGCCCTCGCCGAGCAGTCCCTCGGACATCAGTTGGTCGAAGCGGTTGCGCATCGCCTTCATCTCGAAGCGGTCGAAGAAGGCCAGTGCGTCGGCGTGGTTCCAGCCCCCCAGGGTGAGCTCGTCGAGCACGATCTCGATCGGCACGTCGCGCACGAGGCGCATCACCCGCTCGTTGTTGCGCGCCCGCTCCTCGAAGGCGCCCAGGTTCTCGCGCAATTTGGGGGTCAGCTCGTCGAGGTGCTGGTAGAGCTCGTCGAAGTCGCGGTACTGCGCGAGCAACTTCGCGGCGGTCTTCTCGCCCACCCCGGGCACGCCGGGCAGGTTGTCCGAGGGGTCCCCGCGCAGCGCGGCGAGGAGTGGGTAGCGCGCCGGCTCGACGCCGCAGCGCTCGACGATGCCCGCCTCGTCATAGAGCGAGTAGTCCGAGACCCCGCGCCGGTTGTAGAGCACCTTGATGAAGGGGTCCTCCACCAGCTGGAAGGTGTCGCGATCGCCCGTGACCACGGTGACGGCGATGCACTGCTCGCGACCCCAGGTCGCCAGTGTCGCGAGCACGTCGTCGGCCTCGAAGCCCGGCACGGCGAGCACGGGGATGTGCAGGGCCTCACAGAGCGAGCGGATGAAGCCGAACTGCGGCTCGAGTTCCGGGGGCGTCGCCGCGCGGCCGCCCTTGTAGTCCTCGCTCATCGCGTCGCGGAACGTGCCCCCGGGCAGGTCGAAGGCGACCGCAAGGGCCCGGGGACGCTGGCTGCGCACGAGTGAGTGCAGCATGGCCGCAAAGCCGTGCAGCGCGTTGGTCACGACGCCGTTGGAGGTCGCGATCTCGGGCGAGAGGGCGAAGAACGCCCGGAACGCCAGTGACATCCCGTCCAGGACGACCAGTGGCGCGTCAGTGGGCTGGTCAGCCACCAAATTCACCGCGCAGGATCTGCTGGGCGACGTCGCGCATGCGCGTCCGACCGCGCATGGCGGACTGCTGGATGATCTCGAAGGCCGACGGCTCGTCGAGTCCCCGCTCGGCCATGAGGTGTTCCTTCGCCCGCTGGACGATCTCGCGGGTCTCGATCTTGTCCTCGACGTGGTGGGCGTCGGTGCCGATCACGTCCTCGTCGGCGGTGGGGTTCAGGATCGCCGCGAGTTTGGGCAGCAGCTCACTCGAGCGGAACGGCTTGACGAGGTAGGCGGCGACGCCGGCGTCTCGCGCGTTCTCGATCAGTGAGCGTTGGCTGAAGGCCGTCAGCAGCACCACGATGGTCGAGGAGTCCTTCACCGCGCGCGAGACCTCGATGCCGTCGAGTCCCGGCATCTTCACGTCGAGCAGCGCGAGGTCGGGCCGGTGCTCTTGGATCAGGGCCAGCGCGTCGTCGCCCCGGGCCGCCTCGCCCACTACCAGGTAGCCGTCGCTCTCGAGGATCTCCTTGAGGTCGAGACGAATTATCGATTCGTCATCGGCGATTACCACGCGCTTTTCCATAGTCAGTCCTTCGGTGTCCAGCTTCGCAACAAGTCGTCTCGTTCATTCACCAGGTCCTCAACCTCGTGACGTCGCCGAGCCAATTCCGCATTCGCCGCGGCGACGTGCCGCGAGAGCTCGCCATATTCTTGCGCCTGCAGCGGGGTCTCTGAGACCAGCGCACGAATCCTCGACTCTTCGAGGGCGTCGTTCCACACCGCGACCTGCTCTTCGAGCACGTGCACGCTCTCGCGCGCGGCGAGCAGCCGCCGCTGCATGTCCTCCAGTCGCCGACGAACCAAACGCGTCCCCACGAGTAGCAGTGTAAGGCGTTGGCCCCACCGGATTTTGCCGCTCCGTACCGGGCGAACGGCGCCCCAGGCCCACCCCAATCGCGGTCAGCCACCCCGATCAGTGTGCGAGGCGCACGAGCACCTCGTCGGTCTCAGCACGCACCGGCGTCCAGCCCACGCCGTCGGCGACCTCGAGCACCGCGGCGCCTTCCAAACCAGCGACCGGCGCGACGTCGCTGGGTTCGTCCACCATCGCCGCGACCAGCTGGCGGTGGACCGAGCGCGCGAGGGGTGATTCGAAAAAGCCCCCCACGTAGGGCCGCAGTCCCAGTTCCAGCGCCTCGATGATCATTGTGCGCGCCACGGCGAGACCGCCCACGCGCGCGGGCTTGATGCACACGAGCGCCCCGGCGCGGTACCGGGCGATGTGGCGCAGGTCCGCCACCGAACGAACGCCCTCATCGAGGCTGACGGGAACCGAACTCGCCGCGGCGAGGCGGGCGTGCTCGATGAGGTTGCCCGGCGCGAAGGGCTGCTCGACGGCGGCGACGACCAGCGACGAACCAAGCACCGTGAGGTCCTCGAGCACCTGGTCGACGTCGCGCGCGGCGCAGTTGTAGTCGGCGATGACGGGTCGACCGAGGTCGTGCACCGCATCGAGCAGCCGCCCCGGCCGCACGCCGGGCCCGACCTTTAGCCGCAGGCGCTCGACGTCACTCGAAACAGCGGGCACGACGGCATCGAGCAGCGACATCGTCGCCATGAACCGCGGCTCGTGTCGCTGCGGCCATCGATCGGCGAGGGACGCCGCGGTGCGCCGCAGCTCGAGGTCGAGCAGGGCCATCTCCACGAGCGCCCAGGCGACCTTGCTCGGACCCCGCGGCCCGGCCAGCTGGTGGATACGCGCCCAGCCGTCGTCGTCGCGCGCCGCGTTGGCGATCCGATCAAGGTGGACCGGGAGCTCCTCGCGCGCCGCCTCGACTACCGACGCAGCACTCGGGTCGCCGTTGAGCGACTCCGGTTGGGGCGACACCTCGCCGTAGCCGACGACGCCGTCGACCTCGAGGGCCGCGAAGAGATGGTCACGAACGTCATGGCGCTGCGCGGCGCCCTGTATCGGCGACGCCATGGTCGTCGACGACCGCCAGATCGTTATCTCCATCCCCGCCACACTACGGTTGCTGCTACCGTGTTCCCCGCAAGCCCGGATGGCGGAATCGGCAGACGCGGAGGCCTCAAAAGCCTTTACTCGAAAGGGTGTGTGGGTTCAAGTCCCACTCCGGGCACGTTTTTTTGACGTACTGAGCACTGCAGCCAGCATGTGTCACGACATCGCGGACAGATGTGTCACGACATCGCGGACACCGGTACTCGCTGTGGCCCGCTGTTAGCGTTGGCGCATGGCTGACGCTGACCTCACCGCACTGCGCTCGAACCTCGTCGGGCTCTTCCCCGGCCAGGGATCCATCGCCCCCGCCGCGGGCGCGCCGTGGCGCGAATCACCGCACTGGCCACTCGTCGCGCGCATCAGCGAGGCGTCCGGCGTGGACGTCGGGCACCTGCTGCTGGACGCCGACGAGGCCGAGGTCATCCGCACCGACAACGCCCAGCTGGCCACTTTCGCGCTCTCGCTCGTCGCCTTCTATTCCCTCGCCGAACGGGGCATCCGGCCCAGCGTGCACCTCGGTCACAGCCTCGGCGAGTTCACGGCCCTCACCGCGGCCGGCATCCTCGAGCTCGAGGACGGGGCCAGACTGATCGCCGCGCGTGGCGCCGCCATGGCCCGCGCCGCCACGGAGCAGGCCGGCTCGATGGTCGCGCTGATGGGTGGCGATGACGACGCGCGCCGCGCCCTCGGGGACCTCGCCGACCTGTGGGTCGCCAACATCAACGGCACCGGCCAAATCGTCGTCAGCGGCACCCGCGCCGCCCTCGACGGCCTGCTCGAGCGCCACCGTGAACTCGGGTGGCGGCGCGCGACCCCCCTGCCCGTGGGCGGCGCCTTTCACTCGCCCCTGATGGCGAGCGCGCAGCGCGACCTCGACGAGGCGCTCGCCCGGGTCACCTGGCACGAGTCGGACGTCGTCGTGATCGCCAACGTCGACGCGTCCGCGCACCGCGCGGCCGAGTGGTCGGCGTTGCTCTCGCGTCAGCTGACCGAACCGGTCGACTTCCTCGGCGCGACGCTCGCCCTGCCCGCTGGCGTCGACACCTCGGTCGAGATGGCCCCGGGCGCGGTACTGACGGGCCTGTGCAAGCGGATCCGCGCGTTCGAGGCCCAGGTCGTGCTGGCCGATCCCGAGGCCGTGGAAGGAGCCCTATGAGTCGTCACGTGATCGTGACCGGTGCGAGCCGGGGCATCGGCGCCGCCGTCGCGCGCCACTTCACCGACCTCGGCGACACGGTCGTCGCCTTCTCGCGTTCGGGTGACGCGCCCGAGGGCTGCGCCGCGGCGATGGCCGTCGACGTCTCGGACGCTGCGGCGGTGGCCGCGGCGGTGAAGGACGCCATCGGGCGCTTCGGTCCGGTGAGCGTGGCCGTCGCCAACGCGGGCATCACCCGCGACGGGCTCGCGCTTCGCATGACCGACGAGCAGTGGCGCGAGGTGCTCGCCACCAACCTCGACGGCGCCTTCTACACCGCCCGCGCGGTGCTCGCCTCGATGGTGCGCGCACGCGGCGGCTCGATCATCTTCATGGGCTCGGTCAGCCCGTTCCTCGGCGTGCCCGGCCAGGCCAACTACGCCGCCGCCAAGGCCGGCCTCGTCGGCCTGGCGCGCTCGCTCGCCAAAGAAGTCGCCAGCCGCGCCATCACGGTCAACGTCGTCGCGCCGGGCTTCATCGACACCGACATGACCCAGGCGCTCGGCGAGAGCGGCGAGCAGCTGACCGCGCTCATTCCCATGGGCCGGGTCGGCACGCCGAGCGAAATCGCTGACGCCGTGGGGTTCCTCGCGAGTAACCAGGCCCGCTACATCACCGGGACCGTGCTGGCCGTCGACGGCGGCCTGTCCATGGGGCTGTGAGTGGTTCGCGTGGCGCACTCGATTTAGTACGATACGGCGATACCAAACAAGGGGTAAAGAACAATGGATCGCGACGAAGCATTTAAGAAGTTCACGGCCAACGCCGTCGAGGTACTGGCGGTAGACGAGTCCAAGGTGACCCCCGACGCGTCCTTCGCCGACGACCTCGGCGCGGACAGCCTCGACCTCGTCGAACTCGTCATGGCCCTCGAGGAGACCTTCGACATCGAAGTCGGCGAGGACGAGCTGAAGGACATTTCGACCGTGGGTCAGGCCTTCGAACTCGTGTACGCGAAGCTGTAGTGCGCGTCGCGGTCACACCGAACGGTCCGATCGAGGGCTACCGCGTCGCGGTCACGGGCCTGGGCGCGCTCTCGTGCGCCGGGACGGGCGTGGACGCGTTGTGGGAGGCGCTCCTGCGCCCGTCGGCACCGGCGTCCAAGCGCGTCGGCGAGTTCGACGCGACCCACATCGGCGGACCCAAGGAACTGCGCCGCCTCGACCCCTTCACGCTCTACGCCCTGATGGCCGCCGACGAGGCGTGGCGCCAGAGCGGCCTGAGCGGCCCGCTGACTGACGCGGGGTCGATCGTCACCACGGGCATCGGCGGCCTGCAGACGGTGCTCGAACAGGTGCGCGTGCTCAACGAGAAGGGTCCGGACCGCGTGTCGCCCTTCATGGTGCCCATGATGATGCCAAACGCCGCCGCGGCCGCGGTGTCCATGCGCTTTGGCCTCGGTGGCCCGTGTGAGACCGTCACCACGGCGTGTGCCGCCGGCACCCACGCCATCGGCAACGGCGCGCGCCTGATCGCGACCGGCCGGTCGCCCATCGCAATCGTCGGCGGCGCGGAGGCCGTGCTCGTCGAGATCGCCGAGGCCGGCTTTCGCAACATGACCGCGCTCAGCAACGACGACTTCTCGCGGCCCTTTGACGTCACTCGCAACGGGTTCGTCATGGGCGAGGGCGCCGGGATCCTGGTGCTCGAGGAGTGGAACCACGCCCTCGAACGTGGCGCGACCATCCTCGCCGAGGTCGTCGGCGCCGCCTCCACGGCCGACGCCCACCACATCACCGCGCCTGACCCGAGTGGCCAGGGCGCGATCCGCTGCATGGAGATGGCCCTCGCCGACGCGGGGCTCACCCCGAGCGAGGTCTCCCACATCAACGCCCACGGCACGTCGACGCCGCTGAACGACCTCGCCGAGGCCCTCGCCGTGCGCCACGTCTTTGGCGATGACGCCCCGCCGGTGACGTCGATCAAGGGACACCTCGGCCATTCGCTCGCCGCCGCGGGCGCCCTCGAGGGCGTCGCGTCGGTGAAGACCCTGCTCGAGCAGGTCATCCCGCCCACCGCCGGCACCACGAGTGTGGACCCCGAGATCGGCCTCGACGTCGTGCACGGCGCGGCTCGTCCCGCCCACGTCGACGTCGTGCTCTCGAACTCCTTCGGCTTCGGCGGACACAACGGCAGCGTGGTCTTTCGCCGCTACCAGGGCTAGTCAGTCACCCAAGCGCCGCGTCACGTAGGCGTTCGACTCGGCCCAACGCGCATTGGCGATGAACTCGCCGAGCAGCGCCGGGTCCTTGGTCGCGGGATCGGACTCGACGCACGAGCGCGCGTCCACGCCCCAGACCGGGTAGTTCTGGACGACTTCGACAACGTTGGTCGCGCTCAGCCCACCCGAGACGATGATCGGACGCGGCACCGAGTCGTCGGCGAGGATGGCGAGGCAGTCCACCAGGGCGTCACGATCATCGGCCTCGGGCATGGCGAAGTAGTCCACCAGGTGCTCCACGCCGTTGTGGACCGAATCGCCGGGCCCCACCGAGCGGATGACCGTGTTGACCCGCTCCGAGACGTAGCGGATCTCGTCGGTCGTCATCCGGCCGGTGAGCTGGGCCGCGTGCAGGCCCAGCCGGTTGGTCACGTCGACGATCCGCTGGGGCATCTCGTTGCGGAACGTGCCCACGGTGAAGGTGCCCGCCGGCAGGCGGTGGATGATGTCGCGCGCGTCGTCAGTGCCGATGCGCTGGGGGGTCGGGCCGAAGTCAAAGGCCACCGCGTTCGCGCCGAGCCCGATCGACAGCAGCGCGTCCTGCTCGGTCGTCACGCCCGAGACCATGATGAAGAGTTCTTCGACGAACAGGCGCACGACGACCTCCTAGGCGAACGCTAACGCACCACCGCGCTACGCCAGTGCCTCGAGCACGACGCCCGCGGGCGGTGCCACGTCGAGCAGTGTCCGATGCGCGAAGCCGAGCGCGACGTACTCGTGACCGTCGTGCACCGACGTGCTCACCCCCGACGGTCCCGCCGGGCCGGCCGAGCGAAGGAACGCGTCCATGTCAGTGAGCAAGTCGCCCCGGACGCGCACGAGGCGCCACGGCACGCTCGAGCCGCGCGCGTCGAGCCGGCCGACGAGCTCCTGGCCGGTAAAGCAACCCTTAGTGAACGAGACGGTGCGCTGCACGAAGCGTGACCCGAAGCTCTGCGCGACGAGCTGGGCGGCGAACTCCGCGGGGCCGGGCCAACCGTCCTCGATCGCGTCGTGCGTGCTCGCGTAGGGACCGGGCACGATGCGCCCGTCGCCGATCGTACAGCGCGACCGGAGCCGGAACCGACTGAGTCTCGCGCGCACCGCCTCGAGGGTTGCCGCGGGCACGACGTACTCGAGCCCGGCTTCGATCGGCGAGAGCGTGCCGGCGCTGAGGACCGTCCCGTCGGGGTTGAGCAACGCCGACCACCGCGGCCACGCGCCATCGCCCAGGAGGTCCTGGCTCACTTGGGTCTGCAGGTAACTCACCGCGTCATCACCCACGATGTCGAGCGCGCGCCAGGCGAACTCGTCCGCCGTGGGGGCTTGGTCGTCCTGCATCGCCACTACAGTATGCGCCGAAGCGCGCGAGTGAACCGAAACGGACCGATGAGCGTACAGAGCGAATTGAGCACGATCACCTCGACGCTGGAGGAGCTGGCGACACGTCTCACCGCCCTCGTCGAGCACGATGAGGGGACCGGCGACGGCGACGTCTACACCGAGCTCGTCGCCGCCGAGCGGGCGGTGACCACGCTGCTGCGCCGGCTCAATCGCGTATCGCGCGCCATCCGCTGACGCCGCCGTTAGCGTTACCCCATGACCTCGTGGTGTTCGACGCCCGCACTGACGCCTGACGAACGCCTCGAAGTGCTCGACCTGTTCAACCGCACCGAGATCGAACTCGCCCGCGAGGCCATCGACGAGGGCCGGCGCCGCACGGTGGTGCACCGGGGCGTCGGCGAGCACTGGCTCGACGTTGCTGGTGGTCACGTACGCCGCTACGCGCTACTCAACGAGGGCGAGCCGGCGAGCGTCGAGATGTGCGGCGGCGGCGTCGACGCGAGCCTGCTCGCGGCGATCCTCGCCCGGCACGACACCGTCGACTGGTGGACCCGCGGCGAACACGAGTCCCTCGGGGGCACCGTCGTACGGACGCTGCACCTCTTGCGCGTCGCCCTGCCCGTCACGCTCGAGCACACCGTGGCGCCCATCGGTGACGTGCGAACCTTCGACCCCGATACTGACGCGCTCGCGTGGCTCGCCCAGAACAACGCCGCCTTCGCCGACCACCCCGAGCAGGGCGCCTGGACCGAGCGCCAGCTCGAGGAGCGCTTGCGCGAGCCCTGGTTCGACCCGTCCGGGTTCTTCCTGCTCGAACTGGACGGTCGCCTGGCGGCGTCGTGCTGGACCAAGGTCCACGAGTTGCACCCCGACCGATTCGGCGAGATCTACGTGGTCGCGGTGCACCCGGACTTTCGCGGGCGCGGACTGGGCCGCATGATGGTGCTGCACGGACTCGACGCACTGCGCCGCAAGGGCGTCACCAGCGCGACACTCTTCGTCGACGAGTCCAATGCGCCCGCGCGGGCACTCTATGAGTCCCTCGGCTTCACCCTCGAGCGCGCCGACAGCCTGATTCGCTTCAGCGCCGAGTGACACGCCTGGTCGGCGCGGCGTTTCTCTAGCCGCCGACGAGGCGGCCCACGCCGAAGGTGACCAGTGCCGCGATCGCGGTGACGCCGAGCTGGCGCACGGCCCAGGAGACGACGCCGTTGCGGGTGAACCAGCCAATGGACCCGCCGACCGTGGCGGCCCCGACGGCGCCAAAGAGGATCGACCAGGGCACCTCATTGCCCTGGGCCGACCAGAGCCACGGCAGCAGGGGGACGAAGGCGCCAATGGCGAAGGCGAACAGCGAGGAGACCGCCGCCGAGATCGGCGAACCGGTCGCCGAGGGATCGATGCCGAGCTCCTCGCGCGCGTGGGTGCGCAGTGCGAGATCGGGGTCGCGCATGAGATCGATGGACAGCCGCTCGGCGAGCTCCGCTTCGATGCCCCGAGCGACGAAGATGTCGCGCAGTTCGGCCTGCTCAGCCGCGGGCGCCGACTCGATCGAGCGCCGCTCCACGTCGATCTCGTACTCGAGCAATTCCTTCTGGGCGCGCATCGAGAGGTACTCCCCCGTCGCCATGGAGAACCCACCGGCCACCAGACCGGCGAGTCCCGCCAGGCGCACAACGTCGTGGCCGGGGTTCGCGCCCGCGAAGCCGAGGATCAGTGACACGTTGGTCACGAGCCCATCGCTCACGCCAAAGATCCCGGCGCGAACCCAGCCACCCGAGATCTGTCGATGCCCTTCTTCGTGTACGCCTTGCTCCATGCACTCAGTGTACGAGTCCCCGGTTAACGGCTCGTGTCCAAGGCACCGGGGATAGGCTTTGCCGGGAGGTAATGATGACGACGAGCGTTTCGGGCATCGAGGAATTGGCCACGATGGTCGGCCAGCACCTCGGCTACTCCGAGTACCAGACGGTGAGCCAGGAGCAGGTGAATCTCTTCGCCACCGCGACCGGCGACCACCAGTGGATCCACGAGGACGTCGAGCGCGCGAAGAAGGGCCCCTTCGGTGGGACGATCGCCCACGGCTACCTCACCCTCTCCCTGCTCCCGGTGCTGCTGAGCGGTGTGCTGCGCGTGGACGGCGTGGCGATGGGCGTGAACTACGGCACCAACAAAGTCCGTTTCACCAAGCCCGTCCCGGTCGGATCGGCGATTCGCGCGGGCGCCACGCTCGCCTCGGTCGAGCCCTTCGACGGCGGTGCGACGGTGGCACTGGACACCGTGATCGAGATCGAGGGCTCGGACAAGCCGGCCTGCGTCGCGCAGGTCATCTACCGGTACTACAACTAATCGTGGACCCCAAGCGGCTGCCCCAGGGCACCGAGAAGACGCGACAGGTTCGCGCGATGTTCGACGCGATCGCCGGACGCTACGAACTCGTCAATCACCTCATGACCTTCGGCCTGGATGCGCGCTGGCGCCGACGCGCCGTGCGCGACCTGCGCCTCCCCCCGGGCAGCCTCATCCTCGACATCGCCGCCGGCACGGGTGACTTCACCCGCGAACTCGAGCGCCAGGGCCATCGCGCCGTCGCGACGGACCTCAGCTTCGGCATGCTCGACGCGGGCAGCGGCATGCGCGCTCGTGTCCAGGCCAACGCCGCCGAGCTGCCCTTCGCGACGGGTGCCTTTGATGGGGTGACGTGCGGGTACGCGCTGCGCAACTTCACCGACCTGCGCGCCACGCTCGTCGAGATGGGCCGGGTCATCCGTCCCGGCGGGCGCATCTCGCTGCTCGAGGTCGCCGAACCGACGAGCGCGCTGCTGCGCCTCGGGTTTCGCATCTGGTTCCGCGGGGTCGTGCCCCTCGTGGGCTCGCTCGTCTCGGATCGCAACGCCTACCGCTACCTGCCCAAGTCGACGGCCTACCTGCCCCCCACCGACGAGCTCGTCACCATGCTGCGCGACGCCGGCTTTAGCGCCGTCAACCACTGGTTCGTGATGGGAGGATTGAGTCAGCAGTTCCTCGCCACGAGGTCGGCGTGAAGTTCCACCGCTCCCGGATCGCGGCCCAGCCCACGCAGGTGCTGCGCGCCCTGAGCGCTCGCAGCGGCTGGCTGGTCGAGTCGCCCGACGTCCTGCGCTGCGGCTTCGGGGGCGCCGTTGACGAGGTCTCCCTGGACGCGGGCATCGACGGGCGCGACGTGGGCGCGCTGCTCGGCGAGCACGAGCTCACCGGCGAGGACGGTCCCGTTGGATCGGGCGTCGTCGCCTTCGCGAGCCTGCCCTTTGACCGCGACGAGCCGGGCCAACTCGTCGTGCCGCGCTTTACCATCACCCAAGACCGCGCCGGCGCCGCCTGGCTGACCGAGCGGGTCGGCTCGCCCGCCTGGGCGCCCCTGCTCGACGAGGTCTCCCTGCCCACCCAGGAGCTCCAGTCCATCCGCTCGGTCGCCTACCAGCCCACCCCCGAGGAGTACGCCCACCAGGTCGCCCTCGCCGTGGAGATCCTGCGCCGCAAGGAACTCGACAAGGTCGTGCTCGCCCGCGCGGTCTCGGGCAGCGTTCCCGAGCCCATCGACCCCGCCGCCATCGCCCAGCGCCTGCGCGTGCGCGAGCCGCACTGCACGATCTACAGCCTCCCCCTGCCCGACGGTCGGCGCTTCGTGGGGGCGAGTCCCGAACTGCTCGCGCGCCGTACGGGCGCCACGATCCAGCTGCACCCCCTGGCGGGCACCATCGCCCTGCCGGCCAACGTCGCACCCGACGACTACGAGAACTGGCTGCTCGGCAGCACCAAGAACCTGCGCGAGCACGAACTGCTCGTGGACGACCTCGTCAGCCGGCTCCACGATGACTACGAGGACCTCGTCGCCGACGGGTCACCCTCGATCGTGGCACTTCGCACCGTGGCGCACCTGGGCACGTGGATCAACGGCGAGCACCACGGTCCCGGCGCCGCGCCCGACGCCCTGTCGATCCTTCGCCTGTTGCACCCGACCGCCGCGGTGGGCGGGATCCCGCGCGAGGCGGCGGCGGCATTGATCGCCCGTCTCGAGCCCCACGCCCGCGGCCACTACGCCGGTCCGGTCGGCTGGCTCGACGCCGAGGGCGACGGGGAGTGGTGGATCGGGATCCGCGGCGTCATGGTCGGCGCCACGAACTTCGAGGCGTGGGCCGGCGCGGGCATCGTCAGCGAGTCCGACCCGATCGCCGAACGCGAGGAGACCCGCGACAAGCTCGCGAGCGTGCTCTCGTCGGTCCTAGCCGACCGGGTGTGAGCGGCCCTTCGCGAAGGGCCGTTCGACGGCCCACTTGGTGACGAGCAGCAGGGCCTCGACGACGATGGCGCTGGACATCTTGGACTCGCCGCGGGTGCGGTCGGTGAAGGAGATCGGCACCTCGACGATCGAGGCGCCGGCCCGGCGCGCCCGGAAGGTCATCTCGATCTGAAAGCCGTAACCGTCGGCGGTGACGGTGCGGTAGTCGATCAGGCGCAGCGCCCGGTCCGAGTAGACGCGATAGCCGGCCGTCGAGTCCTTCACCCCGAGGCCCAGCATCAGCGAGGCGTACTGGTTCCCCCCGCGCGAGAGCAGCAGGCGCACGAGCGACCACTTGGGAATCGTGCCGCCGCGGACGTAGCGCGAACCGATCACGACGTCGTGCCCGCTCGCCGCGGCGAGCAGGGTCGGCAGGGCGTGGGGGTCGTGGGAGAAGTCGCAGTCGATCTCGACGAAGTGGTCAAAGCCCCGCTCGAGGCCCCAGGCGAAGCCCGCCCGGTAGGCCCCACCGAGACCGCTCTTGGCGGGACGCTCCAGGATCGAGACCGAGCCCAGCTCGTCGGCGAGCTGGCGGGCGCGCGCGGCGGTGCCGTCGGGGCTGCCGTCATCCACGACCAGGATCGACGCGTCGGGCACCACGTCGCGCAGCGTGCGCAGCATGGGCTCGATGTTCAGGATTTCGTTGTATGTCGGCAGTACGACGAGCGTGCGCACCGATCGATTCTACTCGGCCGTCCAGGGCCACCGGAGTGGCCAAAAAACCGCCTCGGACGTGTAAGGCTGGTACTGATGTCGCCCGAAACGTCCAAACCCCGCTTCGCCATTCCCCGCGAGATCCGCATTACGGTCAGCTTTGGCCTCATCATCTTTGTCCTGGCCTACTTCGTGGTGCCCCAGTTCGCCTCGGGGCGCAAATCCCTGCACCTGCTCGCCACGATCAACCCGGTGCTTGTCGCCGTCGCGGTCGTGTGCGAGATGGCGGCCATCTACTCCTACGTCGAGTTGACCCGCACGGTGCTCTACCCGTACTCCCCGCACCGCTACGACACGCTGCGGGTCAACCTGGCCGGCCTCGCGATCAGCCACGTCATCCCCGGCGGCACCGCGCCGGCGGGCGCGCTCTCCTACCGGATCTTCAACCAGCTCGGCGTGCCCAAGGAGACCAACGCCTTTGGCCTGGCGACCCAGGGCACCGGCTCGGCGGTGGTGCTCAACATCATCTTCTGGTGCGCGCTCGTGGTCTCGATCCCCCTGCGCGGCTTCAACCCCGCCTACGGCTTCGCCGCCCTCGCGGGGGTCTTTTTGCTGCTGGCGTTCTTTGGCACGCTGATCCTGCTCACGCGCGGTCAGCGCCACGCCGACAACTGGATGCGCGCGATCGTCGCCCACATCCCGCGGATCGACCCCGACAAGGTCTCGGCCCTCCTCGGGAAGGTCGCCGACCGGATCAACGTCCTGATCAACAACCGACGCACCCTGTGGTGGGCCTTCACCTGGGCCGGGCTCAACTGGCTCTTCGACGCGGCCTGTCTCTGGGTGTTCATCTGGTCCTTCGGCCACGTCATCTCGCCGATCGACCTGCTCGTCGCCTACGGCCTCGCCAACGTGCTCGCGGCGATCCCGATCACCCCGGCGGGCCTGGGCGTCGTGGAGGGTGTGCTCATCCCCACCCTCGTCGGCTTCGGCGTGCCCCACAGCCAGGCGATCCTCGCCGTGCTCGCCTACCGCTTGATCAACTTCTGGATCCCGATCCCCATCGGCGGTGCCGCCTACGCCAGTCTCGAGTGGCGAAAGCCGCCCCCTAATGGGTCGATAGGGTCCGCGCCCGCGCCAACGCCCGGCGCTTGAACTCGGCCTGGGCCGAGAATTCGGTCACCGGCTGGACCCGGCGCCAGCGCCGGTCGGTGCCGAGCACCCACGTGAACTCGTCGTCGCGCCAGGTGACCTCGAAGGCGTCGCGCAGTTCCTCGCGCAGCCCGTCGTCCTCGATCGGCACCAGCACCTCGACGCGGCGGTCCAGGTTGCGCTCCATCAGGTCCGCCGAGCCCATGTAGACCGACGAGCCCTCCTCGCCCGGGTTGCCGAAGATGAAGACCCGCGAGTGCTCGAGGAACTCGCCCACGAGGCTGCGCACGACGATCGTGCTCGACAGGCCGGTGACCCCCGGGCGCAGGCAGCACAGCGTGCGAACCGCCAGTCGGATCGGCACGCGCGCGTCGCTCGCCTCGTAGAGCGCGTCGATGATCGCGGGGTCGGTGAGTCCGTTCACCTTCATGTCGATCCGGCCCGCCATGCCCCGGTCGCGCTGACCGTTGATGAGTTCGATGATCCGCGCTCGGGTCATCGTCGGGCTGACGATGATCTTCTCGTAGTCGGCGTTTCGCGCGAAGCCCGTGAGGAAGTTGAAGAGCTCGCCGACGTCGTGGGTGATCGCGGGGTCGGCGGTGAGCAGCCCGAAGTCCTCGTAGTTGCGCGCGGTCTTGGAGTTGTAGTTGCCCGTGGCGACGTGGGCGTAGCGCACCGTCCGGTCGCCCTCGGCGCGCACCACCAGGGCTGTCTTGGAGTGGGTCTTCAGGCCGACGACGCCGTAGACGACGTGCACGCCGGCGTCCTCGAGGGCCTTGGCCCACTCGATGTTGGCCGCCTCGTCAAAGCGCGCCTTCAGCTCGACGAGCGCGACGACCTGTTTGCCCCGCTCCGCCGCGCGGATGAGCGAGCCGACGACCGGCGAGTCGCCCGAGGTGCGATAGAGGGTCTGCTTGATGGCGACCACCTTGGGGTCGTCGGCCGCCTGGGCGATGAACATCTCGACCGAGTCGCTGAAGGACTCGTAGGGGTGGTGCAGGAGCAGGTCCCCGTCACGGATGACCGCGAAGACGTCCCCGACGTGGTCCCCGGCGAGCAGGCGCGGCGGGGTGAGCGGCGACCAGCCCTCGCCCTTCAGGTCGGGCCGGTCGAACTCGTAGAGGCTCCACAGGTCGTGCAGGCCGAGCGGGGCGTCTGAGACGTAGACGTTCTCGTGGTTGAGCTCGAGCTGCTCGACGAGTAGGTCGAGGAACTCGGCTGACATCCCGCGCAGGATCTCCACCCGCAGCGCCTCGCCGAAGCGCCGCCGACGCAGCTCCACCTCGAGGGCGACGAGCAGGTCGTCGGCCTCGTCCTCTTCGAGCGTGAGGTCCGCGTTGCGCGTGACCCGGAACAGGTCGGCCCGTCCGATCGACATACCTGGGAAGAGCCGGCCGAGGTTCGCGACGATGAGTTCCTCGAGCAGGCACCAGCGACCCGGCCCGGCGGGCAAGAAGCGAGGCAGCGAGCTCGGGACCTTCACGCGGGCGCTGCGCTCCTCGCCCGTCTCGGCGTCGCGCACCGCGACCGCGATGTTGAGCGACAGGTTCGAGATCATCGGGAACGGGTGGCCGGGATCGACGGCGAGGGGCGTCAGGACCGGGTAGACGTTCTGTTCGAAGTACCGGTTGAGCCGCGCGTGCTCCTCGACGTCCAGGTCGGCGTAGCGAATGATGGTGATGCCGCTTCGCGTCAGCTCGGGCAGCAGTTCGTCGAGCACGATGCGGTCCTGGCGTTCGATCAGTGCCAGCACGCGCTCGCGGATGGCGTTGAGCTGCTGGCGCGGCCGCACCCCGTCGACCGAGGGCGTCTGGACGCCCGCGGCGACCTTGTCCTGGAGGCTGACCACGCGGACCTGGAAGAACTCGTCGATCATGTCGGCGAAGATCGCCACGAATTTGCAACGCTCGAGGATGGGCAGCCGCTGCTCTTCGGCGAGGTCGAGCAGACGCGCGCCGAACTCGAGGCGCGAGAGTTCGCGGCTGGAGAAGCGTTCGGGGCCGAAGGCCTGAACGTCGAAACTCACCTCACCCCTCTCGGTTCTAACGCCAACCCTACGACTACTCTAAGAGGGTGGCGAAGCATTCGCGCGCTCTGGCGCCCCCGACGCTTCCAGATGCTGACGAGGCTCCGTCGACCCGTCGCTCCACCGAGCTCGCGCTGATGGTCTTGGCGTGGATCATCACCTCGGCCTTCTACGTGCTCGCCTGGCTCGGCGCCGTCGGGCACCTGCCCCCCGACCTCTGGCTCTTCCTCGTGGCGATGGTGGTGATCTCGCTCTCGATGCACGTGGCAATCCGCCACTACGCGCCCCAGTCCTCCCAGGTGCTGCTGCCGATCGCGACCCTGCTCAACGGGATCGGCTACGTGGAGATCGCGCGCTGGGACCCCCACCAGGCGGCCTTCCAGTCGCTCTGGTTCCTGGTGAGTGCCGTCGGGCTCGTCATCACCCTCGCGTTGGTGCGCCACGTGCGCGACCTCGACCGCTACCGCTACACCTCCCTGGTCGGCGCGATCGGCCTGCTGCTCTTGCCACTGGTGCCGGGACTGGGCATCAGCGTCGGCGGCGCGCGGCTGTGGATCGGCCTCGGCCCGATCACCTTCCAGCCCGTCGAGGTCGCCAAGATCCTCCTCGCCTTCTTCTTCGCCTCGTACTTCGCCGCCAACCGGGACCTGCTCTCCACCCCGACCCAGCGCATCGGGCGGCGCCAGATCGTCCCGCCGCGGACCCTGCTGCCGATCCTCGCGGCGTGGGGCTTCGCCCTGGTCATCCTCGGCGCGGAGAACGACATCGGCTTCGCGATGCTGCTCTTCGCGCTCTTTGTCGCGATGCTCTGGGTGACCACGGGCCTCAAGACCTACGTCTTGATCAGCGTCGGGCTGTTCGCGGGCGGGGCCCTCGTCGCCGCCAAGTTCTTCAGCCAGGTCCACCAGCGCGTGAGCCTCTGGATCGACCCGTGGTCGACGACGAACTTCGCCTTCTCCCACCAGCTCGCCTACGGCTGGTTCTCACTGGCGGCCGGCGGCATCACGGGCACGGGGCTGGGACTGGGCCAGTCGGGGACGATCCCCGAGATCACTTCGGACATGATCATCGCCGCGATCGGCGAGGAGCTCGGCCTGCTCGGGATCGTCGTCGTGCTCAGCCTCTTCGTGCTCTTCGTCGGCGAGGGCTTTCGCATCGCCCAGCGCGCCCACTCGGACTACGTGCGCCTGGCGAGCACGGCGCTCACGGCCGTCGTCGGGCTCCAGGCCTTCTTCATCATGGCCGGCGTGTTGCGGCTGCTGCCCTTCACCGGGATCACGTTGCCCTTCATGGCCTACGGCGGCAGCTCGCTCGTGGCCAACTACATCATCGTCGCGCTGCTGCTTCGGATCTCGCACGAGAACAGCCTCGACCTGCGCGGCGGGGCGATCCGCCGCGTCGAGTTCAAGCGTCGCTAAAGGGCTCGAGGATGCTCTCGAGGCAGAGGATCGGCGCCACGACGGGCTGACGCAGCGCGAGGATCAAGGCGTCACTCGTTCGACAGTCGAGCACTTCGCGCCCGCGCGGGGTCATCAGGTCCAGCTCGCCGTAGAAGATGCCGGACTCGTAGCGCACGATCTTGGCGGCGATCACGTCGGCCTGCAGGCGCGACAGCACCGCCGAGAAGAGCTCGTGGGTGCTCGGGCGGCGTCCCGCCCGATTGAAGAGCGCCGCGTGCAGCGCCGTCGCGTCCGCGAGCGCCATCGGGATCGACACGTTGCGGTAGGGGGCCTCGGCCTCCATCAGGTGCACGACCGGCGAGGCGTCGGCGAAGTCGAAGAGCACCGACTCGACGTACACGACCCGGAAGGTCTCCACGAGCCGGTCGGCGGGCTTCACGTAGGGGGCCGGGCCGTCGCCGGCTTCTTCGACTGCGTCGCTCACGACCCTCCCCTTCGCCTCGAGACCGACAGGACCAGCCCGCCCGCGCTGTAGAACACCAGGACCGCCGACCCGCCGTAGCTGAGCAGCGGCAGCGGGATCCCCGTCACCGGCATGATACCCATGGTCATCCCGATGTTCTCGAAGCAGCTGAAGGCGAAGAAGATGAACACGCCGAGCCCGAGGACTCGGCCCATGGTGTCCTTAGCGGTGCGCCCGATCCGGAACATGCGAAAGGCCACGAAGGCGAGCAGCAGCACGATCAGGAGCGAGCCGATGAAGCCGAGCTGCTCGCCGATGGCGGTGAAGATGAAGTCGGTGCGCTGCTCGGGGACGTAGCCGAGCACGGTCTGGAGCCCCTGGAAGAGCCCCGCGCCGTGCAGCCCGCCCGAGCCGATGGCGCTCTTGGCGTTGGAGACCTCGTAGATCAGCGGCGCGAGCGCGGGGTTGGTCGAGTTCTGGTTGAGGAACGAGACGAAGCGGTCCACCTGGTACTTGTGCAGCAGGTCGAAGTAGATCGCCCCGGCGACCCCGACCGAGCCCATGATCGCGAGGAAGGTCATGAAGCGCGGCGGCACCCCGGCGATCACCATCATCGCGGCGACCACGAGCACGATGATGATCGCGGTGCCGAGGTCGGGCTGGAGCACGATCAAGAGCAGCGGCGTGCCGCCCATCACGAGGATGCGCAGCACGTCATACATCGTCAGGCCGTCGGCGCGGCGCTGGGTGTAGGTCGAGACCGCGAGGATGATCACCAGCACCGTGAACTCGCTCGGCTGGACCTGGATGAAGCCCAGGTTGTACCAGCGCTGCGCGCCGAGTGCGCTCTGGCCGGCGACGAAGACCCCCGCCAGGGCGAAGAGCGCTATCACGTACAGCGGCGTCGCGAGGATCTCGAGTCGCCGGTAGTCCACGCGCGAGATGCCGTACATGAGTAGCACGCCCGCCAAGACGAAGATGCCCTGGCGCTCGAGGTAGTAGTGCGGGTTGTAGCCGGCGTTCACGAGCGCGGTGCGCGTCGCCGAATAGATCATCACCACGCCGATCAGCCCCAGCAGCACGAGCCCCGCGAAGAGGCTCCGGTCCATCGATTCGCGCCCGCGAATCCGCGAGGTGATGGCGCTCAGGGTGTCACTCACTGGATCGCTCCGAGCAGCGCGGCCCCGTCAACGGGTACCTCGAACCACCACGAGAGCTGGCGAGCGGCCTGGTACGCCAGCATCGCAAGACCATTCACCACTCGACAACCGCTCTCTTCGTACTGCGCCATCCAGGCCGATACCCGTGGTTCATACGTTATATCGACCGCCACCGCGCCGGGCCTCGCGCGAAGTGCCGGCGCCACGACCCGGCCGGCAACGGGCGTCGTGTTGACAATGAGATCAGCCGCTTCATCACCGAGGACGCCCTCGTGCACGACGTCATAGGCCACCGCCAGTGCCTTCACCGTTTCCGGGTTGCGCCCGAGCAGGCCGATCCGAGTCGCGCCGGCCGCCGCGAGGGCGTCGACGATCGACCGCGCAGCGCCGCCGGCACCGAGCACGACGACCGACCGGCTGTCAACCGAGAACCCGAGCTCACCCGCGAGGGCGTCGACGAAGCCCGCGCCGTCGGTGTTCGCGCCTTCGATGCGCCCGTCGCGCACGAGCAGCGAGTTGACGGCTCCGATCCGGCGCGCCGTGTCGTCGAGCTCGTCACACAGCGCCAGCACCTGGGTCTTGAGCGGCATCGTGACCGACAGGGCGTCAAAGGGTCCCGCGAGCAGTTCGGCCACTCGCGCCACGTCCCCGCTGCGCACCTCGATGCGCGTCGAGGTTCCCGTCACCCCGGCGATCGCCATGCCGGCCTCGTGCAGCTGGGGCGACAGCGAGTGGGCGATCGGCGAGCCGATGACGCCGACGCGCCAGTTCATCGCACCCCGTTCGCCGCGGCGATGCGCTCGTTGGCCAGCTGCTGGGCGAAGGTCGTCGCGAAGGCCTCGGTGCCCGAGCGATTGACGACCGTGAAGTAGAGCCACGGACCGGGCGGCGGATCGAGCACGGCGCGCAGCGCGTCGCTCGAGACCGTGCAGATCGGCGTCGGGGTGAGACCGTTCACCAGATAGGTGTTGTAGGGCGACTTGGTCTTGAGCATCGCGTGGGTGACGGTCCCGCCGTCCATGCCGAGCGCGTAGAGCACCGTCGCGTCCATCTGCAGCGGGCCGCCTCGCGCGAGGCGGTTGAAGATCACCCGGGCGACCTTGGGCATGTTCCGAGGGTAGTAGCCCTCCTTGTCGACGATCGACGCCGCGGTGATCAGCTGATACGCGTCCAGACCCGCGCGCGTCGTGCTCGAGTCGAGCCCGAGGGCGGCGGCCTGGGCGTTGAACGCCGCGATCATCTCGGCGAGGAGCTGGCGCGGCCCCAACTGGGGCGTGATGCGGTACTGGCCGGCGCCGATCAGCCCTTCGAGGGATCCCGACGGGTGAAAGGGACTCGTCGCCGCGAGGGCCGTCGCGTCGGCGACGAAGTGGTCGGCGTAGGTCGCGCCCTCGCGCGAGGCCACCTGGAGGGCCACCTCGTGCAGGGTGAGCCCGGGCGTGATCGTGATCACCGGCGCGCCGAGGACGCCCTTCACCACCGCGAAGGACGAGCGCTGGTGGAACTGGTAGGTCCCCGGGTAGACCGTGGGCGCGCCGAGCAGCAGGTCGAGTCGAAAGGCGAACGGGCTCGCGATCACCCCGGCGTGGTGCAGCTCACCGGCGATCGCCGAGAGCGAGTCGCCGGGGTGCACCGTGACACGCACCAGCCGGCCCTCACCCCCGAGCGGGTAGGCTTGCAGGAGGAACCACACCAGGGCGACCAGTACCACGCCCACGACGCCGCCGAGGATCCACCCCAGCGTCTTACGGCGCACGGAGACCGTCGAGGTAGTGCTCGAGCAGGATCACCGCGGCGGCGCTGTCGATGCGCTCGCGGTGGTCGGCCGCACGGTGCCCCGCGGCGTGCAGTCCCCTGGTCGCCTCGCGCGTCGTCAGCCGTTCGTCCCACTGGATCACCGTCGAGTGGTGCAGTGCCGCGCGCAGCTCGTGAAAGAGGCCGTCGGCCATGAGCGTGCTCGAGGTCTCGCGACCCGACAGGGCGACCGGCCGGCCGACGACGACGAGGTCGACGAACTCCTCGTCGACCATCTGGCCGATGCGCACGAGCAACGAGTCGTCCACGCTGAGCGCCGGACGCGGGAAGGCCATCGTGCGCGCCGAATCGCTGATGGCCACGCCGCACCGCTTGGATCCGGGATCGAGTCCGAGTATGCGTCCCACGGTGCTACATCGCCGACGCCGCGGCGACCACCCGATCGATGCCCGACGCGTCGCGGCCCCCGGCGAGCGCCAGGCGGCTCGAGCCGCCGCCCCCGCCGCCGACCATCGGCGCTAACTCCTTGACGACCTTGACCGCGTCGAGGGACTCGTCGGTCGCCACGGCGATGGCCACCTTGCCGTCGGCGAGCCCCGCGATGACACTCAGTCGATGGCCGCGGCGCTGCACCTCCTGGGCGAGCGAGCGCAGCTGATCGCCGGACCAGCCGTCGACGCGCGCCGCCACGACCGGTGAGGGCGAGCTGGCGTGGATCTGCTCGGCGATCGCCACGAGCTGGGCCTGGCGGAGGCTCCCCACCTCGCGTTCGAGGTCGCGCTGGCGATCGAGCAGGCGCGTCAACGCCGGCAAGACGTCGTCCTGGGCGGTCTTCAAGACGCCGGCCACCGAGGCGACGACCCGTTCGAGCTCGCGGCTGCGCTCGAGGGCGCCGAGTCCGCTCACCGCCTCGATCCGTCGGGTGTTCGCGCCGATCGAGGACTCGCCGAGGATCTGGACCTGGCCGATGTCGCCGAGCCGGTCCACGTGCGTGCCGCCGCAGAACTCGAGGCTGTGCGAGCCCGCACGCACCACGCGGACCTGATCACCGTACTTGTCGCCGAAGAAGGCGATCGCGCCCATCGTCTCGGCTTCCTGCTTGCTCGTCTGGATGGTGTCGACGCCCTCGTTGTGCACGACGTCGCCGTTCACCATCGTCAGGATCGCCGCCATCTCCTCGTCGGCCACCGCCGCGCCGTGGGCGAAGTCGAAGCGCAGGCGGTCGGGCCCCACGTAGGAGCCCTGCTGGCGGACGTGGTCGCCGAGCACCGAGCGCAGTCCCGCGTGCAGGAGGTGGGTCGCCGTGTGGTTGCGCCGCGTCGCGTTGCGCCGGTGCGGATCGATCGTCGCCACGGCCAGCTGGCCGGGCAGGATCTCGCCGTGCAGCCGGCCGCGGTGCGCGATGAGTCCCCCGGCGACGGACTGGGTGTCGGCGACGTCAAAGCGTCCCGTCTCGGTGACGATCACCCCGGTGTCGCCAACCTGGCCGCCCGACTCGGCGTAGAAGGGCGTCACGTCGAGGAACAGCTCGCTGAACTCGTCGCCGTTCAACAGGGCCACGATTTCGGACTCGACGCTGTAGCGCGAGACGTCGCGGCCGACGAACTCGGTGGCGCCGTAGCGCTCGACCAGGTCGCGGTACTGGGTGTCGTCGGCCACGCGCAGGGCCTTGGCTGACGCGCGGGCGCGCTCGCGCTGGGCGGTCATCGCGGCGCTGAAGGCGTCGTGATCGACGCTCAGCCCCGACTCGCCGGCGATCTCTTCGGTGAGCTCGATCGGGAACCCGTGGGTGTCGTGCAGCCGGAACGCAACCTCGCCCGAGATGACCGTGCCGCCCTCGGCGCGCACCGCCGCCTCGGCCTCGTCGAGCAGCGACATGCCCGTGCGCAGCGTGCGCCCGAAGCCCACCTCCTCGCGCTCGAGGATCTCGACGATCAAATCGCGGTCCTTCACGAGGATCGGGTAGGCCGTGCCCATCTTCTCGATCGTCGCGTCGACGAGCGACTCCACCAGCGGCGCGTCCGAACCCGACCGGCGCGCGGCGAGGATGGCGCGACGGATGATTCGGCGCAGCACGTAGCCGCGGCCCTCGTTCGTGGGCAGCACGCCGTCAGCGACGAGCATGGTCATCGCCCGGCCGTGCTCGGCAATCCGGCGGATCGCGATGTCGGTCGCGTCCGCGCGGCCGAGCGGCACGCCCACCGCGCGCGACGCCGTCTCGAGCAGCGGGGCGAAGAGGTCGGTCGCGAAGACTGACTCGACGCCGTTGAGGATCGACAGCACGCGCTCGAAGCCCGCGCCGGTGTCGATGTTCTTGGTCGGCAGCTCGGTGAGCGAACCGTCGGCGCCGCGCTCGTACTGCATGAACACCAGGTTCCAGAACTCGACGAAGCGGTCGTCGCCCCCGAAGGCCGGGCCGCCGTCAGCCCCGAAGGACGGGCCCTTGTCATAGAAGATCTCCGAGCACGGCCCGCACGGCCCGCTGTCGCCCATCCCCCAGAAGTTGTCCTCGTCGAGGCGCTGGATCCGCTCGGGCCGCACGCCCACGCCGTCGCGCCAGATCGCCTCGGCTTCGTCGTCCGAGAGGTGCACCGTCACCCAGAGCCGGTCGGGGTCGAGCCCGAAGCCCTCGGTGACCAGGCCCCAGGCGAGCTCGATGGCCCGCTCCTTGAAGTAGTCGCCGAAGGAGAAATTGCCCATCATCTCGAAGAACGTGAGGTGGCGCCGGGTCGTGCCGATGATGTCGATGTCCGGGACCCGGAAGCACTTCTGGATCGAGACGGCCCGGTCGTAGGGCGGCGTCTCCTCTTCGAGGAAGTAGGACTTGAACGGGACCATGCCGGCGATCGTGAACAGCAGCGTGGGGTCGTGGGGAATCAGGCTCGCCGACGGCACCAGGGTGTGGCCCCGGTCAGCGAAATAAGACGAAAAGATTGTTCGGAGTTCGGCGGCTTCCACGGCCTTTACTCTACTGGCGGCCCCGTCGTTCCCGGGTCCCGACGGTGCGTGCGCGCCCGCCAGTCGCGCACCGTCGCCGACTCCTCGCCATGGGCCGACGGCTCGAAGAAGGCCGTGCCGACCAGGTGGTCCGGCAAGTACTGCTGGTCGACCCAGCTCATCGGATCGTGGTGGGGGTAGCGGTACTCGACGCCGAACCCTTCGCTCGCGGCACTCGCGTAGTGCGCGTCGCGCAGGTGGTCGGGCACGTCAGCCCCGCCGCGGCGCACCGCCGCGGTCGCCTCGCCGAGCGCCCGGGTCACGCTGTTGCTCTTGGGCGCCAGCGCGAGGGCAATCGTGACGTGCGCGAGGGTGAGGCGCGCCTCGGGCAGGCCGACGAGCTCGATCGCGCTCGCCCCGGCCTGGGCCGTGAGCAGCGCGCGCGGATCGGCGAGCCCGACGTCCTCGCTCGCGAGGATCACGAGGCGCCTCGCGATGAACCGCGCGCTCTCGCCGCTCTCGAGCAGGGTGACGAGCCAGTAGAGCGCGGCGTCGGGGTCCGAGCCGCGAATCGACTTGATCAGGGCGCTCACCTGGTCGTAGTGGGTATCGCGGGACTGGTGGTAGACCCGGCCGTCGCGCGCGCGCACCACGTGTTCGACTTCGACGGCACCGCCCGGGCCGGCGAGCACGACCGCGGTGTCGAGCGTGGTGAGCACGCTGCGCGCGTCGCCGTCACCCGACTCGACGAGGGCCTCCTCGGCGGCCTCGCTCACCGTCACGGCGCGCAACTGCGCCCCGCGCTCGACGAGGGCCCGCAGGTCACCCTCACCCAGGCGCACGAGCCGCCACAGCGTCGAGCGGCTGAGCAGCGCGGCGTTCACCTCGAAGTAGGGATTCTCCGTCGTCGCGCCGATCAAGACGACGTCGCCGGCCTCGGTCGCCGGCAACAGCAGGTCCTGTTGGGCCTTGTTGAACCGGTGCACCTCGTCGATGAACAAGACCGTGGCGCGGCCCTGCTCGCCGAGGCGCGCTCGCGCCCGGTCGAGGGCCTCGCGCACGTCGCGCACGCCACTGGAGACCGCGGACAGGCTCTCCATCTCGTAGCCCGCGCCGCGGGCCACCAGGCGCGCGATCGTCGTCTTGCCGGTGCCGGCCGGTCCCCACAGGATCATCGAGGTCAACCGCTTGGCGGCGACCATGGCCCGGATCGGGCCGTCGGTGCCGACCAGGTGGGCCTGGCCCACGACCTCGTCGAGCGAGTTCGGCCGCAGAAGTTCAGCGAGGGGCGCCGATTGCTTGCGGCGCTCGTTTGCGGCGTCGTCGAACAGCGACGTCACGAACCCTTCGGTGCCAGGCGCAGGTGCAGTTCGCGCAGCTGGCGCTCGCCGATCGCCTTGGGCGCGCCGGTCATGAGGTCCGCACCCGACTGGGTCTTGGGGTAGGCGATCACCTCGCGGATGTTCTCCTCGCCCGCAAAGATCGCCACCAGCCGGTCGATGCCGAAGGCGAAGCCCGCGTGGGGCGGCGCACCGTACTTGAAGGCCCCGAGCAGGAACCCGAAGCGGCTCGCCGCCTCCTCGTCGGTGATGCCGAGCGCCGTGAAGATCCGTGACTGGATGTCGGCTCGGTGGATACGTACCGAACCGCTGCCGAGCTCCCAACCGTTGAGCACCAAGTCGTAGGCCTGGGAGCGAACGTGTAATGGGTCGGTCTCGATCAGGTCGAGGTCGTCGGGGTGGGGCATCGTGAAGGGGTGGTGGGCCGCCATCAGGTTGCCGTCGTCGTCCACGCCCTCGAACATCGGGAACTCCGTCACCCACAGGTACCGGTGGGGTCCCTCGCTCACCGGCGGCGCACCGATGGCGACGCGCAGCGCGCCGAGCACCCGGCAGGCCAGGTCGTGCTCGTCGGCGACCACGAGCACGAGGTCGCCCTCCCCCGCGCCGTCGACGGCCCTGATCGCGAGGCGCTCCTCGTCAGCAAGGAACCGGTCGAGCGGCGAGTCGAGCCCGTCAGCGGTCACGCGGAACCAGGCGAGGCCCTTGGCGCCCAGTGACTTCGCCTGCTCAGTGAGCTGGTCGAGCCGGCTGCGTGCGAACGAGGCGCCGTCGGTGACCCTGATCGCCTTCACCGTCGGGGCGGCGAAGGCCTTCACCGACGTGCCCGCGAAGGCCGCCGAGAGGTCCTGCAGGGTCATGGCAAAACGCAGGTCGGGCTTGTCGGTGCCGTAGTGCTCGAGCGCCTCGGCCCAGGTCATCGTGTCGATCGTGGTCGGGCGCTCGCCGGTGGCGACCTCGGCCGCGTCGAGCACCGCGCGCGAGACGAAGCCCATGATGTCCTCTTGGCTCACGAAGCTCGCCTCGATGTCGAGCTGGGTGAACTCGAACTGGCGGTCCGCGCGCAGGTCCTCGTCGCGCAGGCAGCGCGCGATCTGGTAGTAGCGGTCAAAGCCGCCCACCATCAGGAGCTGCTTGGCGATCTGGGGGCTCTGGGGCAGCACGTAGAACTCGCCGTCGTGCAGGCGCGAGGGCACCACGAACTCCCGGGCGCCTTCGGGGGTCGGCGCCCAGAGTAGCGGCGTCTCGACCTCGCAGAAGTCCTGGTCGTCCATGGCGCGCCGCAGCGCGCGGTTCACGCTCGCGCGCAGGCGCAGGTTGCGCTGCATCGCGTCGCGGCGCAGGTCGAGGAAGCGGAACCGCAGGCGGACCTGCTCGTCGATGCTCGCGCGGTCGTCGAGTTGGAACGGCGGCGGCTCGGCGGCCGACAGCACCTCGACGACGCAGTCGCTCAGCTCCACCTGCCCGGTGGCGAGGCGCACGTTGACCGTCCCCTCGGGGCGTCGCGACACGGTTCCCGTGACGCGCACGACGTACTCGCTGCGCACGTCGACCGATCCCTCGACCACGGCCTGCAGGACGCCCGAGCGGTCGCGCACGTCCACGAAGGCCAGGTGCTCGCCGTGCTCGCGGCGCTTGGCGACCCAGCCGCACACCGTCACACGCTCGCCGATCATGGCTTCGTTGACCGAGGCGCACAGGGCGTCACGCATACTCGTGGCTTCGCTACCGGTCACAGTCATGTTCACTTCTTCACTAGTTCGAGCATCGTCGCCACGAGCTGGTCGTGCGCCACGCTGCGCTGGGTCTGGTCATGGTCCCCGCTTCGCAGGTCCCTAATCGTAACCTGGCCCGCGGCGAGCTCCGTGGGGCCCACGAGCACCGCGAAGCGCGCGCCCGAGCGGTCGGCCGCCTTCATCTGGGCCTTCATCGAGCGCTGGTCGTAGGCCCGCTGCACGGCGAGCCCGGCCCGGCGCAGCTCGTCGGCGTAGCGCGTCGCGACGTCCTCGGGCGTCGTGTCGACCACAAAGACGTCCGGCGTGCGGTCGAGCAGGGGCGTCGTCACCCCTTCGGCCTCGCGCGCGAGCAGGAGCCGCTCAATGCCGCTGCCAAAGCCGATGCCGCTCGTCGCGCGGCCGCCGAGCTGCTCGGCCAGCTTGTCGTAGCGCCCGCCGCCGCCGATCGCGTTCTGGGCGCCGTCGAGGGCCTCGGCGGCGAACTCGAAGGTGGTACGGGTGTAGTAATCAAAGCCGCGCACCAGGCGCGGCGACAGGGTCGACTCGATCCCGAGCTGGCCCAGGCCCGCGACGACGCGCTCGAAGTGCGCCCGGCAGTCCTCACAGAGGTGGTCGGGCAGCATCGGCCCGCGCTCGGTGACCTCGCGGCAGGCCTCGCGCTTGCAGTCGAGCACGCGCAGCGGGTTGGTCGCCCAGGTCTCGCGGTGCTCGTCGCAGAGCTGCAAGGCGTTCGCCGCCAGGTGGGCCCGCAGGAGCTCCACGTAGCGTCCCCGGCACTCGTCGTGGCCCATCGAGTTGAGCAGCAGGCGAACCCGGCGAAGCCCGAGCGCCTCGTAGAACCGCCACGCGAGCGCGATGACCTCGACGTCCACGGCCGGGTCCTCGGTGCCGAGCACCTCGACCCCGAGCTGGTGGTGCTGGCGGTACCGACCGGCCTGGGGCCGCTCGTAGCGGAAGGCCGGCGTGACGTACCACGCCTTCCAGGGCGTGGGCGGCTGGTGTTGGACGAAGGCGCGCACCACTGACGCGGTCCCCTCGGGGCGCAGCGCCAGGGTCCGGTTGCCCCGGTCGGTGAAGACGTACATCTCCTTGGTTGCCACCTCGCTCGTCTCGCCGATGCCGCGGTTAAAGACCCCGACGTCCTCGAAGAGCGGGGTGAGCACGAGCGAGAAGCCGTAGCGATAGGCGAGGGTCGAAAAGGTCCCGATCAGGCCCTCCCAGACTGCCGACTCGGGGGCGAGGACGTCGTGGGTGCCCACGGGGGCACGGAACTGCGCTGGCGAGTCGTTCATGTTCCTTTATTCTGTCCGGGAATCTGGCGGAAGGCGTCAAAGACCCCGTCGACGGCCTTTAAGGCGCCGAGCAGGCTCGACAGGTGCGTGGGATCGGCGAGTTCGACGTCAAAGACCATGCGCACGATGCGCGAGCCCGAGGTCGTCGAGCTGCTCGAGATGATGTTGAGGTGGTACTCGGCGACGACCTTGGACACGTCGAGCAGCAGTCGCGAGCGGTCAAAGGCGAGGACCTCGAGGACCGCGCGGTACTGCCCGCCGACCGAGCCGTCCCACTCGACGTCGATGATCCGCTCGCCCAACCGGTGCGCGAGCGCCACCGCGTTCGAGCAGTCGTCGCGGTGCACCGAGACCCCGCGGCCCTGGGTGATGAAGCCCATGATGGCATCCCCGGGCACCGGCGAGCAGCACCGCGCCAGGTGGACCATCACGTCGTCGAGCCCCTCGACGTAGACCCCCGCCGTGCGCCGCGCCGACCGGTTGGTGCGCGGCATCTTGGTCACCGTCGTCGGCAGCTGCTCGGCCTCGCCGCCGTGCAGTTCGCGCACGAGCCGCTGGACGACCGCGAGCGCCGAGATCTGCCCGCTGTCGATGGACATGAAGAGCGCGTCCAGGTCCTCGAGGTTGAGCGAGGTGATCACCGCGTCGAGCGCGCTCGAGGCGAGCGAGGTCGCGATCGGCAGCCCCTCGCGGCGCAGCGCCTTGATCAGCTCCTCGCGCCCGCCCTCGATGGCGTCCTCGCGCCGCTCGCGCTGGAACCACTGGCGGATCTTGGACTTGGCCCGCGACGACTTGGCGATCTTGAGCCAGTCGCGCGAGGGGCCCGCCGACTGGTGCTTGCTCGTGACGATCTCGACGACGTCGGCCGAGTGCAGCACGGTGTCCAGGGGCACCAGGCGGCCGTTGACCTTGGCGCCAACGCAGTGGTGGCCGACCTCGGTGTGCACCGCGTAGGCGAAGTCGATCGGGGTGGCGCCCTCCACGAGGGCGATGACGCGCCCCTTGGGGGTGAAGACGTAGACCTCGTCGTTGCCGAGGTCGAGCTTCAGTGCTTCGAGGAAGGCGATCGGGTCGTCCTCCTCCTGCTCGACGTCGGCCAGGCGCTGCATCCAGGCGATCTCCTTGGTGGAGGCGCCTTCCTTGTAGCCCCAGTGGGCCGCGATGCCGAACTCGGCGCGCCGGTGCATCTCCTGGGTGCGCACCTGCACCTCGACGGACTTGCCCCGCGGCCCGATCACCGTCGTGTGCAGGGACTGGTACAGGTTGAACTTGGGCGAGTTGATGTAGTCCTTGAAGCGGCCCTGGACCGGCGACCAGAGGGCGTGGATCGCGCCGAGCACCGCCCAGCAGTCGCGTTCCTCCTCGACGATGACCCGCAGACCGACGAGGTCGAAGATCTCGTCGAACTCCTTGCCCCCGACGACCATCTTCTCGTAGATGCTCCAGAGGTGCTTCGGCCGTCCGCGCACGTCGGCGCGGATGCCAAAGCCCTCGACCTTGGCGATCAGGGCGTCCATCACCTCGTGGAGGTAGGCCTCGCGCTCGGGCTGGCGCGCGGCGACCATCTGCTCGATCTCGGCGTAGCGCTTGGGGTGCAGGGTGGCGAAGCTCAGGTCCTCGAGCTGCCACTTGACCTGCTGGACGCCGAGCCGGTGCGCGAGGGGCGCGTAGACGTCGAGGGTCTCCTGGGCGATCGCGCGCTGGCGGTGCATGGGCATGACCGAGATCGTGCGCATGTTGTGCAGCCGGTCCGCGAGCTTGATGATCAGCACCCGCCAGTCCCGGGCCATCGCGATGAACATCTTGCGGATCGTCGCGGCCTGCTGGGCCTCTTTGGAGTCGAATTCGAGGCGATCGAGCTTGGTGACCCCGTCCACGACGGCCGCGACCTGCTCGCCGAACTCGCGCGACAGCCAACTCGTCGTCATGCCCGTGTCCTCGACGGCGTCGTGCAGGAGCGCGGCCGCGATCGTCGGGGCGTCCAGGCCCAGGTCGGCCACGATGCCGGCCACCGCGATGGGGTGGGTGACGTAGGGCTCGCCCGTGCGGCGAAGCTGACCCTCGTGGGCCGCAATCGCCGCCAGACCGGCCCGGCGGATGATCTCGGCGTCGCCGTCGACGTGGTGCTCGCGGAAGCGCGCGACGATGCGATCGACGGAACCAACGAGCGCAGCGTCGTCCCGCGATCGTGACGTCAAGCTCACCATGGGGTCAGCCTACCGGTCGACTATCGCCGTTTCTGCTTGCGCGCGCGGGCCTGGACGCCCGCCGACTTGGTGGCATTCGCCGCCCGAGCACTGCGCTGGGCGCCGTCGTTGGACAGCTTCGCCGCCTCGGCGGGGCTGAACGTGTGGTGATCGGACCGAGCGAGCACCCGTGCCGCGAGGTCCACGTAGCGCGGCTCGCGCTCCTTCAGGATCGCCAGCAGCGGGCTCGCGATGAAGATCGACGAGTAGGCACCGCTGATGAGGCCGACTGTCAGGGCGAGACCGTAGTTCTGCAGCGTCGTCGCGCCCAGGATGTACGCACCGACGATCAGCACCGAGAGCACCGGCAAGATCGCGACCAGCGAGGTGTTGATCGAGCGCGCCAGGGTCTGGTTCATCGACAGGTTCACCATGTCGCTGTAGGTGAGCTCGCCACCCTTGAGGACCGTGCCGGTGTTGTCTCGCACGCGGTCGAAGACGACCACCGTGTCATAGAGCGAGTACCCGAGGATGGTCAGGACGGCGATGACGGTGTCGGGTGTGATCTGAAAGCCGAACAGCGAGTACACGCCGATCGTGATCAAGAGGTCGTGGATCATCGCGACGAAGGCCGCCAGGGCCATCTTGGGCTCAAAACGCGCGCTGATGTAGACGATCACGGCGATGAAGAACACCAGCAGCGCTTCGAGGGCCCGGCGCGTGATCTGGCCGCCCCAGGTCGGTCCCACGTTGCTCGTCGAGACCTGGTTCGCGCTGACGTTGGCGACTTTGGCCATCGCACCGATCACCTTGTTGGTGACCGCGAGCTGCTGGGTGCTCGACAAGGAGTTGATGTCGGCCGACACCTGGTAGGTGTCCGCGCCCAACTTCTCCACGACCGGCTGGGAGAGCCCCGCGTGCTCGACCGCCGAAGTGACCGCGCTGATCGAGGTGTTCGGTGCGAGCACCTCCCACGAGCTGCCGCCCTTGAAGTCGATGCCGAGGTTGAACCCGCGGATCGACAGTGAGGCGATCCCGAGCACGATGATCGCGATCGAGACGCTGAACCAGATCTTGCGACGCCCGACGAAGTCGAACTTCGTGAGCCCGCGGTAGACCCGGGCCAGTCGCCCGGGCATCGGGGCCGTCGTCACTGTCGCGCTACTCATTGGATGCTCCCATTGCGAGGCCGGCCGCCATCGACAGCGCGCTCGACTGGTCGGCGCTGCGCCGGCCCAGCAGGATCACGAGCGGGCGCGTGAAGTACCACGTGATGCCGATGTCGAGAATCGTCGAGAGTCCGAGGAAGAAGGCGAAGCCCCGCACGTCACCAACCGCGATCAGGTAGAGCAAGACCGCGGCGAGCAGGCTGACCGTGTCCGCGGCGAGCACCGTGCGCCAGGCCGAGCGGAAGCCGCGGTCCACCGAGGTTCGTATCGACCGGCCGGCCCGCGCTTCGTCTTTTAATCGTTCGAAGTACACGATGTAACTGTCCACCGTGATACCGATGGACACAATCAATCCGGTGACACCAGCCAACGTGAAGCTGGGCGCGAAGGCCGTGTGGCCGAGCGCGGAGATGATGGCCCACAGCAACGCGGCGGTGACACCGAGGCCGAGCACGATGACCAAGCCGAGCAGGCGGTAGTAGACGATCGTGTAGAGCAGCACGAGACCCAGGCCCACGAGACCCGCGCCGAGGCCCGCGACCAGCGCGCTGTGCCCGAGGGTCGGCGAGACGGTCTGCGTGGTCAGCGCGGTCAGTCGCACCGGCAGGGCGCCGAACTGCATGGCGAGCGCCAGGTTCTTCGCCGAGGACTCGGTGAAGGACCCCGAGATCTGGCCCTGGCCGTTAAAGGAGCTGAAGGTGGTCTGGTTGGGCTGGATCAAGGGCGCCGACTGGACGACCCCGTCGAGCTCGATGGCGAGCTCGGCGTGGAAGTTGGCCTGGGCGACCTTGTCCCACGCGGGGCTGCCCGCGCCGGTGAGCGAGTAGTTCACGACCCACGCGCCAACCTGGTCCTGCTGGGCGATCGCGGTCTTGACGGCCTGGCCGGTCAACTCCGCCGGCCCGAGCACGTAGCGCACGCTATTGGTGCCGAGCGCCGGGAGGATGACCGTCTGGTTCTTGTTGTCGTTCTGGGGCTGGGTCGAGGCGATCTTGGAGTACTGGGGGTCCAGGCCAATGTTGTTGGTCGGCGACCCGGTGCTCGTGTTAACCGCGAGGTTCGCCGCGGTCATCAGATAGTTGGCGCCACAGCTCGGCACCGTCTTGACCGGCTTGGCGTGCTTGGCGGCAGGTCCGGTCTCGCACAACACGGGCCGGAACAGCAACTGGGCGGTCTGGCCGACGGCGGCGAGCACGGTGCGCGCGTCCGAGACGCCGGGCACGCTCACGACGACGTCCTTGCCCTGCAGGTTCACGGTGGCGCCCGAGACGCCGAGTCCGTTCACCCGGTTGTTGAGGATGGTGACAACCTCTTGCATGTTGGCGGTCGACGTCGGGGTCGCGGGTTTGTAGACGACCGACAGACCGCCCGCGAGGTCGAGGCCCAGCTTGGGACCCCACCCGAAGGACAGCGTGGTGATCAGCGCCCCGAAGGCGACCACGATCGTCAGCAGCAGGCTGACGATGAGGGACCGGCGAGAACCGACGGTTCCCGCCATTACTGCTCGTCGCCTTCGGCGGTCGGCTCGTCGCTCGAGCTCGTCGCGTCACCACTGGGCGCGGGGGCCGGGTCGAAGCGGCGCGCGATGGCCGAAGGCACAAACTCCAACTCGATGCCGCTCGCGCTGCGCAGCACGATGATGTCCGCGTCGCTGCGCACGACGGTGCCGACAAAGCCGCCGATCGTCTGGGCGCGCTCGCCCACCTCAACCTTGCGTGCGGCCAGACGGGCCTGCTTCTGCTTCTTGTTGCGAGGACGGAGGTAGAAGAAGTAGAGCGCCCCGAAGACCACCAAGTAGATAATCAAAATCGACGAGCTGCCGCTCGAAGCTGCAAACATGTGGCTTTCCTCCGGAACTAGACCCCAGAAACCCTAGCCCACGCGGGGCTCGTCCCTAGACCAATCCGCCCCCGGGAGCCCTCAGATTCAGGTGTGCGTACGCCCGCTCCGTGGCCAGGCGTCCCCGGGGGGTCCGGATAAGCAAGCCGGCACGCAGCAGATAGGGCTCGTAGGCGTCTTCGATGGTGGTCGCCTCCTCGCCGCAGGCGTGGCTCAGGGTCACCAGACCCACGGGCTGGGCGCTGAACTGGCGACAGAGCAGCCCGAGAATCCGCCGGTCCAGCTTGTCCAGGCCCAGGTCATCGATGCCAAAGAGCGTCAACGCCTCGATCGCGACCTCGGCGTCAATGCTGGCCAGGTCGTTCACCGCGGCGAAGTCGCGGACCCGCCGCAGCAGCCGGTTCGCGATCCGCGGCGTCCCGCGGCTGCGCGAGGCGATCACCGTCGACGCCTCGGCGCTGATGGCGATGCCGAGCAGTCCCGCCGAGCGCCCGACGATCGTGGTCAGCTCCTCGACGTCGTAGAGGTCGAGCTGGCCGACGAAGCCGAACCGGTCCCGCAGTGGCGCCGCCACCAGCCCGATGCGCGTGGTCGCGCCGATGAGCGTGAAGCTCGGCAGGTCGAGCCGGATCGACCGGGCCGACGGGCCCCGGCCGATCAGCACGTCGAGACGCCGGTCCTCCATCGCGGGGTACAGCACCTCTTCGACCGACCGACTGAGCCGATGGATCTCGTCGATGAACAGCACGTCGCCGTCTCGCAGGACCGTGAAGACCGACGCCAGGTCACCCGGACGCGTCAGGACCGGTCCGGACGTGACCCGCAGGCCCACGCCCATCTCGTTGGCCACAATCGCGGCCAGTGACGTCTTGCCGAGCCCGGGCGGACCGGTGAAAAGGAGGTGGTCCACGGTCTGCGCGCGCGAGCGGGCCGAGCCGAGCACGATACCCAGGTGTCCGACGAGGTCACGTTGACCCACGAACTCGCCCAGGGTGGCCGGGCGCAGCGACGCCTCGGTCCGGCGCTCGGGCTCGTCGGCGCTCGCGCGCACCAGCGGCTCGGCCTCGAGATCGACCTCGCGCCGGCTCACGAGCGCCCCAGGTAGCCAAGCGCGACGCGCAGTGCGGCGCTTTCGTCGTCGGGCAGTTCGATGTCGTGCAGTTCACGGATCTCAGCCGAGCCGTAGCCCAGTCGGCGCAATGCTTCCTCGACGGAGCCAGCGACGGAGTTCTGGGGGGTGCGCGCGTCGGCGTCGAGCACGACCTTGCCAGCCAACTCGAGCACGATCCGGTTCGCCGTCTTGGTCCCGATACCCGGGATCGAGGCGATCGCCTTGTGGTCCCCGGACTCGATCGCCTCGGCGAGCACGGCCATGGGCATGGTGCGCAGCGCCGCCAGAGCCGTGGCCGGTCCAACGCCCGGTGTCGCCAGCAGCTGGGCGAAGAACGCGCGCTCCTCGAAAGTGTCAAACCCGTAGAGGACGATGGCGTCGGCGCGAACGACCGTGTAGACCACCAGGTCAACCGAGCTGTCGACGCTCGGCGGCTGATTGGTCGCCACCTGCACCTCGTAACCGACGCCGTTGACGTCGATGATCGAAGCGCCCGAGGGAAGGTTCGCCAGCACCCGGCCGCTCACGAAGCCGATCACGACACGGCCTCGATGAGCCGTACCTCGGTGCGCCGCGTCGCGAAGTACGTGATCGCCAGGGCTAGGGCGTCGGCGGCGTCGGGCGGTTGGGGAATCGCGCGGAGCCCGCACAGGCGAGCGACCATGCCCTGGACCTGGAGCTTGTCCGCGGCGCCGTACCCGGTGACCGCGAGCTTTGCCTCCTGGGCGGTGAACTGGCGGACCTCGAGGCCGCGCACGCTCGCCAGCGCCACCGCTACCCCGCTCGCCTGGGCTACGGGGATCGCTGTCTTGGCGTTGCGCTGGAAGAACACCCGCTCCACGACCACCGCGTCCGGGGCCACTTCGTCAAAGAGGGCGGTGAGCTCGCCGGCCAGCTGGCCGAGCCGACGCTCGACCGCCTCGGACGCCGCGGACTCGATGACGCCCGCGCGCACGGCGCGAAACGACTCGGGGCCGTGCAGCGACCCTTCCACGAGACCGAAACCGCACCGAGTCAGACCCGGGTCGATGCCTAATACGAACATATGTTCGATTGTATCGGCCGATGCCCTTCGGAGGCGGAACCCTCGCGGGCGTTATTCCTCGAAGGTCGCCAGGATCTCGTCGGGGATATCGAAGTTGGCGTAGACGTTCTGGACGTCGTCGTGATCGTCGATGGCGTCGACAAGTCGAAGGATCTTCTTCGCCTCGGATTCCTCGGCGACCTCGATCATCGTCTGTGGCACCAGGGTCAGATCGGCGCTCGTGACCGTCACCCCGAAACCCTCGAGCGCGTCACGAACCCGCCCGACGTCCTGGGGCTCGGTCGTCACCGACACGGTGTCCGCCGTGGCCGTGAAGTTCTCGCCCCCGGCCTCGAGGACCCACTCGAGCATCTGGTCCTCGTCGATGGGGCCCTTCACCTCGATGATGCCCTTGCGGTCGAACTGCCAGGACACCGCGCCGGGCTCGGCGATCGAGCCCCCGTTTTTGGAGAACAGGTGCTTGATCTCGGCGCTCGTGCGGTTTCGGTTGTCCGTGAGGGTCTCGACGATGACCGCGATGCCACCCGGCGCGTAGCCCTCGTAGGTCACGGCCTCGTAGCGGGCTCCCTCGAGCTCGCCGGTGCCGCGCTTGATCGCGCGTTCGATGGTGTCGATCGGGACCGAGGCCTCGCGCGCCTTCTGGTACATGGTGCGAAGGCTCGCGTTGGCCGAGGCGTCACCGCCGCCTTCGCGGGCCGCGACCTCCACCTGACGGATCAACTTGGCGAAGACTTTGGCGCGGGCGCTGTCCTTGGCGCCCTTGCGGTGTTTGGTCGTCGCCCACTTCGAATGGCCGGACATAGTTCCTCCTGCCCCATTGGGCGTTGCAATGCTATCGGAGAACGGGCAAAGTCCGAGTCACGCGCACCGCCGACCCCCCTGACGGCGCAGAGCTAGGACAACGAGGCGAGGAAGAGCTCGTGGATGGCGCTGCTGTCGGTGAGCTCGGGGTGAAACGAACAACCCCACGCGGCACCCTGCCGTACGAGGACCGGGGTGCGCCCCGTGCCGTGGTCGTGGGTCGCGAGCACGGTGACCTGCTCGGACCACGACTCGATCTTCGGTGCGCGGATGAACACCCCGGGCACCTCGCCGATGCCCTCGACCTCGACCACGGTCTCGAAGCTCGCGATCTGGCGGCCGAAGCCGTTGCGGCGCACGTCGACGTCGATCGTGGCGAAGCTCCACTGGTCGTCACGGCCGTCCACGACCGAGCGGCTCAGGAGAATCAGCCCCGCGCAGGTGCCGAGCACCGGCAGGCCGTCGCGCAGCCGCTCGGCGAGCAGGGTGCGCATGCCCGAGGTCTCGAGCAGTCTCGCGATCGTCGTCGACTCCCCACCGGGGATCACCAGGCCACGCACCGCGCGCAACTGCTCTACGGTGCGCACCGCTACGACCTCGACGTCAAGTCCCGCCAGCACCGCGACGTGCTCGCGCACGTCACCCTGGAGCGCCAAGACGCCGAGGGGCGCTGCTACCACCCGCGCTCGGCGAGTCGCTGCTCGAGCGACGCCATCTCGGCGCCGCGCATGGCCGCACCGAGGCCCGTCGACACCTTGGCCACGACCGACGGGTCCAGGTAGTGGGTCGTCGCCTCGACGATGGCCCGCGCCATCCGGTCGGGGTCCTCGCTCTTGAAGATTCCCGAGCCGACGAAGACCGCCTGGGCGCCGAGCTGCATGACGAGTGACGCGTCGGCCGGCGTGGAGATGCCGCCCGCGCAGAACATCGGCACCGGGAGCGCACCCGTGGCCGCGACTTCGAGCACGAGAGGCAGCGGGGCCTGCAGGTCCTTGGCGAGCCGGTAGATCTCGGCCTCGTCGGCCGAGGTCAGTCGGCGCATCTGGGCGTTGATGGTGCGCAGGTGCCGCACGGCCTCGACGACGTTGCCCGTGCCCGCCTCGCCCTTGGAGCGGATCAGGCAGGCGCCCTCGCCGATGCGCCGCAGCGCCTCGCCGAGGTTGGTGGCCCCGCACACGAAGGGAACCGTGAAGCCCCACTTGTCGATGTGGTTGTCCTCGTCGGCGGGCGTGAGGACCTCGGACTCGTCGATGTAGTCGACGTCGAGCGCCTGGAGGATCTGGGCCTCGGCGAAGTGGCCGATGCGGGCCTTGGCCATCACCGGGATCGTGACCGTGGCCTGGATCTCCTGGATCATCTGCGGGTCGCTCATCCGCGCGACGCCGCCGTCACGACGAATGTCCGACGGCACGCGCTCGAGCGCCATGACCGCGACCGCGCCCGCGTCCTCGGCGACCTTGGCCTGCTCGGGGTTGACCACGTCCATAATCACCCCGCCGCGCAGCATGTCCGCCAAGCCCCGCTTCACGCGAGCTGAACCGACGACCGAACTGTCAGATAAAAGTGTCATGCCCCTAGCCTACCGGGCGCACTCACCACTCTTCGAGGGCGAGCGAGCGCAGCAGCGGGTCGTCGAGGTCGCTGAGATCGCTCGTCGAGCGGTCGGCGAAGGGGTTGAACCAGGACCAGCGCGTCGTCGAAAAGGCCGGCGACACGAAATACGAGCCCGGCGGCGTTACCTGATCAGCGCAGCGGTGCAGGGCGTTCGCGAGTCCCAGGGGGTAGCGGATGGCGGCCGCGGCGACCTCGTCGGCCCGGTAGCACTGCCCGATGCCGGCGAGCGAGCGTCGCGTGGCGTCATCGAGTGACACCGAGGCCGCGATGCACTGGCGCTCCACCAGGCCGAGTCGCTGGCGCGCGAGGCAGTGCGCGACCACGCCTTCGAGCTCGATCAGTTCGAAGTCGCGCAGCAGCGAACTGGTCACGTAGAGCGCGAGCCCGCCGCCGCGGCGCATCAGGGCCGCGTTGTACCCCTCGTCATCGATGATCACGGCCGACACGCCATCGACGCCAAAGGTCGCGCTCAGCCGGTCTACGACCGTGGCGAGACGCTGGCGGTCATGCGCGCTGCCCCCTTCGCCAACGAGGCGCGCGATGCTCTCACCGGCGCCCGTGCCGAGCCGGTCCAGGCGACCGAACGAGTGGTACAGCTCAAAGCCGTAGAGAACGCCGATCACCACGCCGAGCACGGGCAGCCAGATCGAGACCATGGCGCCAACGAGTAGCGCCACGACGAGCACGGCCACCGCGATGGTCACCGGGACCCGCCGGCGCCAGCCGTACCGGCGAACGGCGTCGCCGTTGGCCTCGCGCTCCTCGGCCGACGGCAGGTAGGGACTCTGCCAGGTGGGATCGAGTACGGGCTCGACGTAGCGCGGTCCGCGATCACGCGTCGAGGGACGCCGGTTACGCGACTTTTGCTTCGTGGCCATGGTCCTAGGCTACCGTGCGCCCCCGAATCGTCGTTGAGCCAGCTCGTAGCGCTCCTCGTAGGCGTCCATCAGTCGACTCATCGACCACGCCGTCGCGTGGGCCCGGGCGCCATCGATCACGTCGACGCCGCGCTCGAGCGCGCGCGTGACGCCCGCCTCAATCGCGGCGGCGTCCCCGGGTGCCACCATGACGGCGTGCCCGCCGGCCGCCTCGCGGTAGCCATCGATGTCACTCGCCACCAGCGGGGTCTCGCTCGCCATCGCCTCGAGCAGCACGAGACCGAAGCTCTCGCCGCGCAGCGCGGGCGCGACTACGACCGATGCCCGACGCAGCCAGCGCCGCTTCTCGTCGTCACTCGGCGACCCGAGGAACTCACAGTCGAGTCCCGCCGCCAGCGCTTCGAGCCGAGCGCGCTCGGGCCCGTCGCCCAGTATCACGAGTCGCCACGGCGAGTCGGCGCGCGCGTTGTGCTGCCGCATGGCCTCGATAGCAAAGCGAACGCCCTTGCGTTCCTCGAGCCGTCCCACGACGAGCACCGTGGTGATTGCGGGCGCGTCGCGGGCAAAAGCCACGAATCGATCCACCTCGAAGCCGTTGAACAGGACGTCGGGCACGAGCCCGGCCGCCTGCCCCATGGTCGCCGCGGCCGCGGGGCTCACGGCAACGCTCACGTCGACGTGGCGCGCGAGGGCGCGCAGCAGCGGTCGCGTCAGTCTCGTCGCCGGCCCGTCGCCGCTTCGGTGCAGCGTCGCGACCGACGCGGCCGCGTGCGCGCGCAGCGCCGCCCAGCCGAGCAGGGGCGCGAAGGGCTCGTGGTAGTGCACGACGTCCGGGGCGCGTCGCGCGATCAGCGCGGCCGCCTCGCGCGCGGCGAGTGGCGAGAGCGTGAGCGGGGCGCGAGAGCCGTTCGCCGGTAGCGAGAGCAGCCGGCCGAACCGGTGGATGCGCGCGGGAGTGTCGTAGTCGCGCCGATCAGCCGAATCGGGCACGATCAGGTCGACGTCGTAGTCGCGCCGGGCGAGCTCGCGGCTCATCGCCAGCGCCTGCTCCTGCACGCCGCCAAAGACGCTCAGCGCGTAAGGGCTGACGAGCACCACCGACGGGCGCGTCACGGCTGATCGAATCGCGGCTGCAGGACGTGCCACTGTTCGGGGGCCCGACGGATGAGCCCCTCGAGTTCGACCGCGATCGCTTGGGTGACGCGCGCCACGTCGTCGCGCAGCCGGCCGAGCCGCTCGGCGGGGATCGGTGGCGTGACGACCGCGTAGTGGTCGCGGCCCGGTCCGGCGTAGCAGGCCGCGGCGACGAGCGTCGCGCCCGTGCGCAGCGCGAGCGTCGCCGGCCCGGCGGGCAGCGTGACGCGCTCGCCGAAGAAGTCGACGGGGATGCCGTTGCCCACGAGGTCACGATCACAGAGCAGCCCCACCACGCCGCCGCGACGCAAGGTGTCGAGCAGCACGGTGCCCGCGTGCGCGTCGAGCGGCTCGATGGTGATGCCGATGCTTTCGCGCTTGGCCTTGAACCAGTCGAAGAGCGCGGGTGGCTCGAGCGCCTCGGCGACCGCGGTCATCGGCATGCCGATCTGGGCGAGGAACGCGCCGCCCCACTCCCAACTGCCCACGTGCGGCAGCGCCACCACCACGCCGGCGCCGGCGTCGTGGGCCGCATCGAGGTAGCCGCGACCCTCGACGATCTGAAACCGGTCCGAGATGGTCGTTGCCGGCAGCGCCGGGAGTTTCGCACCCTCGGCCCAGTACTGCCCGTAGCTCGCGAGGGCGCGCCCGACGAAGCGCTCGACGAGCGCCCCGGGCACGTCGGCCGGTTCACCCAGTGCGTGCGCGAGATTCGCGGCGAGGTTGCGCCGCGCTGCGGGCAACCGCAGGGAACTTGCGACGCGACGACCGATCGAGACCGCCACGGACTCGGGCACTCGCTCGATCAGTGCGCCCAAGGAACGGAAGACCGCGACGCGCGCGCGCCCGGCCACGGTCAATGACGCGACGCGCGTGTCAGTGCCCGCCTCGTCCGACCGACATTTCGGTGCGGGCGGGTGACGGGGCGCTGCATCGGCTCGGGCCGCGCGGCGACGCGCCAGACCCGCAGGAACCGGCCGCCGGCGGTCATGGCGGTGAGCGCCAGCATCAGCCACAGGACCGGGAGGAAGATCTGGTTCGCGAGCAGCGCCACGCCGAGCAAGATCATCCGCTCGGCGCGCTCCATGAGCCCGCCCTTGGCGCTCAGGCCGAGACTCTCGGCCTTGGAGCGCTGGTAGGAGATCAGGAACGTTGTAGTCATGATGGCAAAGGGCAGCAGGACGAGCTGGCCGTGACCGTGCGCGGTCAAGTAGTACGCGACGCCGCCCATGAGCAACGCGTCGGACACGCGATCGATCACCGAGTCGAAGAAGCTCCCCCGCTGGCTCGCCCGGTGCGACGCCTTCGCGACGGCACCGTCGAGCATGTCGTGGAAACCCGTGAGGGTGAGCAGCACGATCGCGAGGTAGTGGTAGCCGACGCCGATCGACCACGCCGTGAGTGCGGCGAAGACGAGTCCCGAGCCCGTGAGGACGTCCGCGGAGACGCCGCGGCGGACGAGCCACTGACCCACGGGCGCCGTGGTGGTGTCGACCGACTTACGGAAGTTGCCATCAAACATTGATCCCCCGGATCATCGAAGCAATTCTATCGGTGGCGACGCTCACGCCTCGGTTTCCATGTGCGGACGCACCTTATTCCAGGTGGAGAGGAGTGATTCGGGCAGCACGCGCACCTCGCCGATGGTCGTCATGAAATTGGTATCCCCATTCCAGCGCGGCAGCGCGTGCGCGTGCAAGTGCTTGGGAATCCCCGCACCGGCGGCCGTGCCGAGGTTCATCCCGATGTTCATCCCCTCGGCGCCGTAGGCGCGATCGAGGGCGCGGGCCGTGCGCCGGATCGTCAGACTGAAGTCGAGGTACTCCTCGTCACGCAGGTCCACCAGCCCCGCGACGTGTCGCAGCGGCAGCACCAAGAGGTGGCCCGAGCCGTAGGGAAAGGCGTTGAGCACCACGAACGTGTAGCTCCCGCGCCACAGCACGCCCGTCGTCTCGCCCACCGGCTCGCTCGCGAGCGCACAGAAGACGCAGGCCACGTCCTCGCGGGTGTTGGCGACGACGTCGTCGCTGCTCACGTAGGCCTCGCGCCACGCCGCCGAGAACCGTTCGAGGGGCACTACTCGTCCTCGGGCGCGCCGTGGGCGGCGATCTCGTCGACCACCGCGGCGACGAAGTCACCCAAGGCGACCGCCCGGTCGGGGTCGTTGGTGCCACGCGCGTTCACGCCGACGGTCCGAGCCGTCACGTCCTCGCCGCCCACGACCACGATGTAGGGCACCTTCTCCAGCTTCGCCCGACGGATGCGCGCGCCCAGGGGCTCGCTCGCCTCCTCGTGCACCGAGCGAACGCCCGCCGCGCGCAGCTCGGCGACGACGGCGCGGGCGTACTCGTCGTGGTCGTCGCGTACGCCAAGGACCCGGACCTGCTCGGGCGCGAGCCACGTCGGCAGGTTGCCGGCGTAGTGCTCGAGCAGCACGCCGAAGAATCGCTCGATCGAGCCGAACAGGGCGCGGTGCAGCATGATGGGCCGGTGGCGCTGGTTGTCGGCGCCCACGTACTCGAGCTCGAAGCGCTCGGGGTGGTTGAAGTCGCACTGGATCGTGCTCAGCTGCCAGGTCCGGCCGATGGCGTCGCGCACGTCGATGTCGATCTTGGGCCCGTAGAACGCGGCGTCGCCCTTCTTGATCTGGTAGGGCAGCCCGAACTTCTCGAGCGCCAGGCGCAGCGCGTCGGTGCTCTTCTCCCAGATCTCGTCGGAGCCGACGTACTTGTTCGGGTCCTTCGTCGAGAGGTTCGCCGTGAAGTCGGTGAAGCCGAAGGCGCGCAGCACGCTCATCACGAACTCGAGCAGGAACGCGATCTCCTCTTGGAGCTGGTCCTCGGTGCAGTAGATGTGGCTGTCGTCCTGGGTGAAGCCTCGGATGCGCATCAGGCCGTGCAGCGTGCCCGCACGCTCGTAGCGGTAGACCGTGCCGAGCTCGAACAGTCGGAGGGGCAACTCGCGGTAGCTGCGCGCGCGACTCTTGAAGATCAAGCAGTGCATCGGGCAGTTCATCGGCTTCATGTAGTAGGTGCCGTTGTCGAGCTCCATCGGCGGGTACATGCCGTCCTTGTAGAAGCTCAAGTGACCCGAGGTCTCATAGAGGCGCTTGTTGGTCAAGTGCGGTGTCACCACGAATTCGTAGCCGCCCGCGAGGTGCCGGGCACGCGAATAGTCCTCCATCTCCTTGCGGATGATGCCCCCGCGCGGGTGCCAGACCGCGAGGCCGCCGCCGAGCTCGGAGGGAAAACTGAGTAGGTCGAGCTCGGTCGCGAGACGGCGGTGGTCGCGCTTCTCGGCCTCGGCGAGCATGTGCAGGTGCGCGGCGAGCGCGGCGTCTGACTCCCAGGCCGTCCCGTAGATTCGCTGCAGCTGGGGCCGGTGCTCGTCGCCGCGCCAGTAGGCGCCGGCCACTCGGGTCAGCGTGAAGTGGCCGAGCCGTCCGGTCGAGGGCACGTGGGGTCCCCGGCAGAGGTCCACGAACCCGCCGGCGTTGGCGTAGGCCGACACGACCGAGCCGCTCGCGACCTCGTCCAGGTCCCCCTCGGCGGCCGTTCCCGTGGCCACGCCACGGATGATCTCGACCTTGTAGGGCTGGTCCTTGAAGAGCTCGAGACCCTCGTCGATCGAGTACTCGGATCGGGCGAAGGGCTGGTCCTCGGCGATGATCGCGCGCATCGCCGCCTCGATGACCGTGAGGTCGTCGTCGGTGAAGTGGGCGTCCCCGGGCAACTCGAAGTCGTAGTAGAAGCCATTCTCGATCGCCGGGCCGATGGCGTAGTGCGCGCCGGGCCAGAGCCGTGTGACGGCCTGAGCGAGCACGTGGGCGGTCGAGTGGCGCAGGACTTCACGCCCGAGGTCGCTGTCGGGCGTGACGACGGCCACCGCCGCACCGTCGGGCAGCGGGCTCGAGAGGTCCGTGAGCTGCCCGTTCACCTGCACCGCGAGCGCGTCCTTGGCGAGACGCCGGCCGATGCTGGCGGCCAGACCCGCGCCGGTGGTTCCCGCCGGCAGGGTGCGCGTTGATCCATCCGGTAGTTGCACCGACAGCTCGGACATGACTCCCTTTCGTTGGCTACAGCGTAACGCCGAGCAACGTCGCGGCCGGGGCGACGTTGTAGCCGGCGTGGGCCGCATCGTCGATAAGACTCAGTGCGGCGGGCGTGTTCAAGTCGTCGTCGAGCGCCGCGCGCACGTCATCGATCAGCGCGCCCGCGCGACCAGCCGTCAACGTCGACGACCACGTCGCCAGCCGAGACTGGGCGCGCAGCAGCAACTCGTCGCGCCACTCCCAGTCGGTGCGGTAGTGCTGGTCGAGCAGGGCGAGACGCACCGAGCTCGGATCGGCGCGGCGCACGAGCTCGGAGACGAAGACGAGGTTGCCCAGGGACTTGGACATCTTGGTGCCGTGCAACCCGACCAGGCCGACGTGGAGCCAGTGCTTCACGAAGGGCGCGCCGGTCACCGACTCGGACTGGGCGGCCTCGCACTCGTGGTGCGGGAAGGCGAGGTCGCGACCGCCACCGTGCACGTCGACGGTCTCGCCGAGGTCGCGCAGCGACAGCGCCGAGCACTCGATGTGCCAGCCGGGCCGACCGGCTCCCCACCGCGACTCCCAGGCCGGCTCGTCGCCGAGGGACGGCTGCCACAGCACGAAGTCGAGCGGGTCGCGCTTGCGCGGGTCCTCGGGCCGCCCGCCGTGGATGGCGGCCAACTCCAGCATCGACTCGCGCGACTCGTGGCTCACCTGACCGAAGCGCGGGAACTTCGCGACCTCGAAGTAGACCCACCCGTCGACCTCGTAGGCCAGCCCCTGGTCGAAGGTCTCGCCGATCAGCGTGAGGATCTCGGGGATCGCCCCGGTCGCGCGCGGCTCGGTGAAGCACGGCAGCAGGTTCAGCAGCTGCATGTCGCGCTCGAAGATCGCCATCTCCTCGGCGGCCAAGTCCAAATAGTGCACGCCGAGCTCGCGCGACTTGCGCAGGATGTCGTCGTCGACGTCAGTCACGTTGCGCACGCAGCGCGTGTCGTAGCCCGCGTCGCGCATTCGCCGCTGCAGTACGTCAAAGGTCAGGTAGACGTAGGCGTGGCCGAGGTGGGCGGCGTCGTAGGGCGTGATCCCACAGCTGTACATCGTCACGGTCGGACCGACCTCGAGCGGGAAGACCCCGCGTCGCGCGGTGTCGTAGAGGTGCATCAGTTCCCGAGCCCTTCGAGCTTCACGTAGGAGTGGGCCTTGTGGCGGATGTTGATCGATACGCACACCGCCGTGAAGGCCTCGACCGCCCCGGCGAGGGACATCGTGCCCGCGACCACACTGCGCAGGCCCGGCATCTCGTTGATCAGTGCTGCCACGACCTCGCGCGACGGTGCGTCGTCGCCGAACACCACCACGTCCGCGTCGAGGCCGCTCGCGAGATCCTCCATCTGCGCGGCGGGCAGGTGGTGAAAGGCCCCGACCAAACGGCTCGCCGGCAGGACCGTGGCGAGCTGGCCGGCCATCGAGCCACGCGACGGGTAGATCGGCACGAGCTCACGGCCCTCGCGCACGAGCGCGTTCACCATGGAGATGACGATCTTGCCCGCCAGCTGGTCGCGCAGCGCCTTCACGGTCGCGACCGCCGAGTCCCACGGCGTGGCCACGATCACCACGTCCGCCAGCGCCGCGTCATCATTGGACAGCCCGCGAATCGATCCTTCGCTCGGTGCGGCCATCGCACCGACCACCTCGGCGGCGCGCCCGGCGTCACGCGACCCGATCACCACGTCGTAGCCGGCCTTGGCCAGGCGCGCGGCGACGCCGCGCCCCGCCGGTCCCGTGCCACCGATAATCCCGATCGTGCCGTCCATCATCACCGTCCTTCGAAGTGCTGGAACTACGCTAACAAGATGGGCCTGCTCACGAATCATCGAATCCTGATCACCGGTGTGCTGACCGACGACTCCCTCGCCTATCGCATCGCCGAGCACGCGCTGGCCGAGGGGGCTGAGGTGATCATCACCGGCGCGGGACGCGGCCTGTCACTGACCAAGCGCACCGTGCGCAAGCTCGGCGACGTCGGCGACGTTGTCGAACTCGACGTGACCGAACCCGACCAGGTTCGTGCCGCGGTGGACGCGGTGGGCGAACGCTTCGGCCGCCTCGACGGCCTGGTACACGCCATCGGCTACGCCCCGCCGTCGTGCCTCGGCTCGGGCATGTTCGTCGCCCCCTTCGAGGACGTCGCCACCGCGATGCACATTTCGACGTACTCCCTGGCCACGCTGGTCGGCGCCTTCCGCCCGCTCCTGCAGGCGAGCACCGCGCGCGGCGGCGCGTCGGTGGTGTCGCTCGACTTTGACGCCTCGCGCGCCTATCCGCTCTATGACTGGATGGGGGTCATGAAGGCCGGGCTGGAGTCACTCGGCCGCTACCTCGCCCGCGAGGTCGGACCCGATCGCATTCGCGTCAACATGGTCGCGGCCGGCCCGATCCGCACGGTCGCCGCGAAGTCGATCCCGGGCTTCTCGCACTTCGAAGACACCTGGGGCGAGCGAGCGCCCCTCGGCTGGGACGTGCACGACGCCAGCGCCGTCGCCGACACGACCGTCGCGCTGCTCTCGCCGCTCATGCGGCTCACCACCGCCTCGATCATCCACGTCGACGGTGGCGCCCACTCGATGGGTTAAGCCGCCTGGTCCGCGAACTGCGTCTCGTAGAGCACGCGGTACAGCCGCCCGTGCTCGAGCAGTTCGCGATGCGTGCCGCGCTCGACGATGGTCCCGCCGTCGACCACGAGGATCTGGTCGGCGTTTCGCACCGTGGAGAGTCGGTGCGCGATGACGAGTGACGTGCGATCGGCCATCGTCGAGTCGAGCGCGCGCTGGACGGCCGCCTCGCTCTCAGAATCCAGGTGCGCCGTCGCCTCGTCGAGCACGACCAGGTGCGGGGACTTCAAGAGGAGCCGGGCCAGTGCCACGCGCTGCTTCTCACCGCCCGACAGTCGGTAGCCCCGCTCACCCACCACGGTGTCGAGACCCTGGGGCAACGTCGAGACGAGGTTCCAGACCTGCGCCGATCGCAGCGCCGCCTCGAGTTCGCTCTCGGTCGCCTCGGGTCGCGCGAAGAGCAGGTTCGCCGCCAGGGTGTCGTGGAAGAGGTGCGGGTCCTGGGTCACCACCCCGATGGTCGAGTTGAGCGACGCCACGGTGACGTCGCGCAGGTCGAGGCCGTTTATGGTGATGCGCCCCTCGTCCACGTCGTAGAGCCGCGAGACCAGCAGCGAGATCGTCGTCTTGCCGGCGCCACTGGGACCGACGAGCGCGGTCATCGTGCCTGGCGCCACCTCAAAACTCACGTCGTGCAGGACCGGCGTGCGCGCCGTGGCGTCGAGCACGGCGACCGCCTCGAGCGAGGCGAGCGACACCTCGTCCGCGCCCGGGTAGGAGAACGACACGTGGTCGAAGCGCAGCGTCACGGGCCCCTCGGGAATGGCGACCGCGTCGGGGCTCTCGGCGATCATCGGCTCGAGGTCGAGCACCTCGAAGAGGCGTTCGAAGCTGACCATGGCCGAGACGTAGTCGATGTTGAGGTTCGACAGCTGGGTGAGTGGGCCGTAGAGACGCGTCACGTACATGGTCAGCGCCACCACCGTGCCGATCCCGAGCGTGCCGCGCAAGACCGCGACCCCGCCGAAGCCATAGGCGAATGCGGTGGCGAGTGAGGCCGTCAACCCGAGCGCGACGAAGAAGAAGCGCTGGTAGGTCGCCTGTCGGACACCCATGTCGCGGACTTCACCGGCCCGGTGCCGGAACGTGCGGAGCTCGTCGTCAGGGCGGCCGAAGAGCTTGACCACCATCGCGCCGGCGACGTTGAAGCGCTCGGTCATCACCATATTCATCTCGGCGTTGAGCTCCATCCCGCGGTGAAACAGGGTCCCGAGCCGGCGTCCCACGAGTCGCGCGGGTATCAGGAAGACCGGCAGCAGTACCAGGGCCACCAGGGTGATCTGCCAGCTGAGGAAGAACATGGTGACGAGGATCAAGGTGACGAGCACGACGTTACCCACGACGTTGGAGAACAGGTCGGTGAAGGCCTGCTGGGCGCCGATGACGTCATTGTTCAGTCGACTGATGAGCGCCCCGGTCTGGGTGCGCGAGAAGAACGCGATGGGCATCCGCTGGATGTGGCCGTAGACGCGGGCCCGGAGGTCGTAGATGAGCCCTTCCCCGACCGTGGCCGAGATGCGCCGATCGGCGAGCGAGAGGATCGCGTCAAGGATCGCGAGCAGCGCCGCGAGCAGGGCGAGCCCGATGATGACGCCCTCGCGCCGTTGGGCGATGCCGATATCGAAGATGGCCCGCAGTACCAGGGGCGACACCGAGGCCACCACGGCCTCGAGCACCACCGCGGTCAGAAAGATCGTGAGGATCCGGCGGTACGGCCTCGCAAAGATCAATACCCGGCGCAGCGTGCCGCGCGTGATCCGATGGTCGAGCAGCGACCGATCGCGTTGTAGTGACCGCATCCCCGCGCGGCCGGGGTGCATGCTCATCGTCGCTCCATGGAGACGAGTGTAGGAAGGGGTTTGGCGTTTCCCTACCCTCGAATGGCGCTGATGAGGATCAGGGCGCCCAGCACGATCATCACGCAGCCGCCCGTCGCGCGCAGCGCTACGAGCCGCCTCGGCGAGCCGGCCAGCCACTCGCGCGCGGTCCCGGCTATCACGCCCCAGGTCGAGTCGCTCGCGAAGGCCATCACGCTGAAGATGAGGCCGAACACGAGCAGCTGGACGGTCACGCTGCCTCGCGAGGGTTCCACGAAGTGGGGAAAGACGGCGGCAAAGAAGATCAACGACTTCGGATTCAAGATGCCCACGGTGAACCCCTGGCGCACGATCTGGCGCGGGTGCGGTCGTTGCGCTTCGCGCGTGGTCATGGCGCGCGCATGTTCGTGGCGATGGCGCAACGCGTCGGCGCCCAGCCACCCGAGGTAACACCCGCCCGCCAGCTGCAGCACGATTGAAAAGGGGTGTGAATGGCTGAGCAGCGGCCCGAGGCCGAGGGCGACGATCACCGAGAGCAGCAGGGTGCCCACCGAGTTGCCGAGCACCGTGAGGACCGCGACGCTGCGGCCCCAGGCCACCCCTCGGGCGAGCGTGAAGAGCACGCTCGGACCCGGAACGATGATGATGGCAAAGGACGCGACGAGGAACGTCGCCAGTTGGTCACCGGCGATCACGACGCCGTCTTCGCGAGGATCCACTCGAGGCCCTGCAGGCAGGCCCCGATCGAAAAACCGATGGTTCCGGCGAACACCGCCGTCCCGAGGCCGACGGTGCCGCCCATGAACCACCCGATCACGAGCACGGCGATCTCCAAGGTGACGCGGATGTACACCACGCTCACCCCGAGTCGCCGGTGCAGACTGGTCATCAAGCCGTCTCGGGGGCCCGGTCCGAGCCCCGTCGTCAGGTAGAGCGCGCTGCCCATGCCGATCGCGAACACGGCCCCGGCGACGAAGAGCCAGCGGACGACCTCACCCGAGGGCGCCGGGATCGAGGTCGCGGTGAGATCGAGCACGACGGCGATCACCACGAGGTTCGTCAGCGTGCCAAAGCCGGGTCGCTCACGCAGCGGCCACCACATGGCGAGCACCACGACGCTGATCAGTGCCGTCGCCCACCCCAGTGAGATCCCTGCGTGCTTGGCCACCCCCTGGGCGAAGACCGTCCACGGCGTCGCGCCCAGGTGCGAGAGCACGAGCAGCCCCTCGCCCAGGCCGAACAACGCGAGTCCGGTAAAAAGCGGCGCAATCATCCGCGGCTGCACGCCCCAGGTCGACGCCGCCCGCCATGGCGTCGTCGGGATTCGGTGGCTGAGGCGCATTTGCCGCCAAAGTCTAACGGCCTACTCGAGCGCCTCCGAACCCTCGGCGCCGCGGTTCGCCTCGACACCGGTGCCCCCGACGAGCGCGGTGAGCGCCGACACCACCATCAGGCCACTCGCGACGAGCAGCGCGATGTGCAGTCCATTGGTGAAAGCGCCGTAGGCGGCATTAACCACCTTGTCGATGATGGCCTGAATGGCGGCGCCTCCACCTTGATACTGCTTGGCCTTGGCGCCGATGGTCCCGGTCGTCAGCGCGGCGATGATCTCGGCACGGTAGGACGCGGGTACCCCGATCTGGATGAGCCGCTGGGTGAGGTGGACCGTCAGCTGCCCGTTCACGATCGAGCCCAGGATCGCCACGCCCGCCACGGCGCCGAGCTCGCGGGCGGTATTGACCGTCGACGCCGCCATGCCCGAGTGCGCGGCGGGCAGGGCCTGGAGCGCGTCGGAGGTCACCGGCACGACCACGATGCCGAACCCGACGCCCGCGAGTCCCATCGTCCAGCCGAGCGTTCCCAGCCCGACGTGGGTGCCGATCACCAGGTTGGTCAAGAAGACCCCGGCGGCCGCGAGCATGCTGCCCACCATCATCGGCGTGCGTGAACCCGTCTTCGCGACCCAGCGGCCAGAAAAGAGCGAGGCGACGACCATCCCCGCGAGCAGCGGCAGGAAGTCCAGGGCCAACCGGTAGGCGCCGACCCCGACGACGACCTCGAGGTACAGCGCGACGAAGAAGAAGATGGAGAAGATGGCGAAGTACGTCGTGAAGGCAACAAAGTTGGCACCGAGGAACGTTCGGCGCGCGAAGTAGCGAAGGTTGATCATGGGGCTGCGCACCCGAGACTCCACCACGACAAAGGCGACGAACGCCACCAGGCTGATCACGTAGAGCGCGATGATGGACGACGCGCCGTAGCCGATTGACTCGGCCCTGATGGTGGCGAACGTCGCCGTGGCGAGCGCGATTGTGCTGAGCGTGAAGCCAGCGACGTCGAGCGGGGCCCGAATCTCGGGTGGCTTGTTGGGCAGCGCCACCAGCGCGACCACGAACGCCACCCCGCCGAAGAGGACGTTGAACCAGAAGATCGCGCGCCACGACCAGAGTCCGACCAGGACGCCGCCGATGACCGGGCCGGCGGCGAGGGCCAGTCCCGACACCGCCGCCCACGCGCCCAGGGCGCGGGCGCGGCGCTGACGCTCCGGGTAGATGTGGCGAATCATCGACAGCGTGCCGGGTTCGCTCCCCGCGGCGCCGACACCCATGACGATGCGCCCGGCGATGAGAAACGTCGGATCCTGCGCGATGGCACTGAGTATCGAGCCCGCGATGAAGATCGCGACGCCGGCCAGCATCACGGGCTTTCTGCCGAGCAGGTCGCCGAGCGAGCCGCTGACCAGCATCAAGCTCGCGAACGCAAGCGCGTAGGCACCGACGACCCACTGCAGCTGGGGCACGCCCGCGTGCAGTTCGGACTGGACATTGGTCAGCACGGGGCTGACGACGGTGTTGTCGAGGAAGGTAAGGAACAGCACGGACATCAATGCGAAGAAGCTCAGATGCGAAAGCGCGGAGGACAGCGGGGTCCGAGACGCAACGAGCGCCGAGGAATCGCTCACCGCGACTGGCTCATCGCCCCACACGTCACTCGCCTCCCCGTTGGTCATCCGACCCGCCACTACCGCCGACGGCGCTGGGAATCCGCAACTCCGCCCGACGCCCGCTCACTAGGAAACTGCTGGTCGAACGAAGATGATCCGCGCCGATGCCGTGTCCTTGCCCATCGCGTTGCCCACACTCACCGCGCACGCGCCGAGGTTTTTCACCGTCGTGCCGCACCGACCAGAACCGATCTTGCCGGTCATGACTTTGAACTTGGTTACGGGCAGCAGACCCTTCACCGTGATGGTGGCTCCCACGACCTTCGAGATATTGCACTGGGATCCGCCTTTGGCGACCACCAGACACTCGACGAGAAAGACTGAGTCTCGGGGCTTGAAGCCCGCGCCTCGGACCTTGACGATTTCGCCGTTGTGCAACCGGATCGACGGGGTGACGATGATGTGGGGATGAACCGTGCCCGCGCTCGCCGCGCCGCCGGTGACGTAGGTCGCAAGTAACAGGGCGCAACCGATGGCCCCTCGGACGATGGCTGCACTACGCATCGCGCCTCCTCTCGAGGCGGGCACCGGGCCGCCGCTGCGAAACCCGCACCACCGATTCGAACGCACGTGCCCGTCTCTAGGCCCATGGTAGCGAGGAAAACCTCGCGCGCACCGCCTTCAATCAGGTACGAGAGCGCGCCGCCGCGCGCGAGGCTTCTCGAGGCACGGACTCGGGCGCGACGCGGTGACTGAAATTTCTTCATCGACCGTTTCGGACACTAGAATCTGCCGAGGCCAGATTGAGACGATCGTCTCGCGGCAAGGACGGGTCACATGAACGAGACCGCCCTCCCTTTGTCAAAGCGCGTACCGTGGCTGATCCAGGGCGGCATGGGCATTGCCGTGTCGGACTGGCGCCTGGCCCGCAGCGTGTCGACGGCTGGCCAGCTCGGCGTCGTCTCGGGAACTGCGATTGACGCCGTTTTCGCCCGTCGACTCCAGAAGTTTGGCGTTGACGACGCGCTCCGTTCCGTGCTCGACCGATTTCCCGTCCGCTCGATCGTCGACGACGTCGTGCGCCAATTCACGGCCGTGCGCCGTCGGGCCAATGCCCCCTATCAGAACCTGCTCATGCTGACGCACCGATCCAAGCGACGCTCCACCGACCTGCTCGTGCTCGCGGCCTTTGCGGAGGTCGCCATGGCTAAGGCGGGACACTCCGGCATCGTTGGCATCAATCTCCTGACCAAAGTACAGATCCCAACAGTGGCGCTGCTCTGTGGCGCCATGCTCGCGGGCGTCGACTATGTCCTCATGGGTGCGGGCGTGCCCACCCACATTCCCGGCGTCCTCGAACGTTTGCGCCACGGCCTCGGTGTGGACACCAAGCTGGTCCTCGCCAATGCGACGACCGAGGAGTCGCCGACGATGCACTTCGACCCGACTCCCTACCTCGATGGGGCGACCGAGTTGAACCGGCCGAAGTTCATCGGGATCATCTCGTCAAACGTTTTGGCGAACGCGCTCATCAAGCGCAGCGAGGGTCCCGTTGACGGCTTCGTCGTCGAGCGACCCGTCGCGGGCGGCCACAACGCTCCCCCGCGCGGCCCGCTGACCCTGGACGCCAACGAGTCTCCGATCTATGGCCCGCGCGACGAAGTCGACTTCGAAGCGCTGGCGGGCCTCGGCCGTCCATTCTGGATTGGTGGCGGTATCACGAGCGCCGACCATGTTCGAGCCGCCCGAGAACTCGGCGCCGCCGGTGTGCAAGTTGGCACCCTGTTCGCCTACTGCGACGAATCAGGCATGGACGCGTCGCTACGGGGCCAGGTGATCGCGAGCCTCGAGACTGGTGACATCGACGTGCGCACCTCGATTCGCGCCTCGTCAACCGGCTACCCGTTCAAAGTCGTGAACCTCGAGGGGACGATCTCGGAGCGAGCGGTGTACGACGGTCGCGTGCGTCGATGCGACCTGGGCTACCTTCGCGAGGCCTACCGCACTGACGACGGATCGATTGGGTACCGTTGCGCCGCCGAGCCGGTGAAGGCCTACCTCCGCAAGGGCGGCGAGGTCGAACCGACCATCGACTCGACGTGTCTGTGCAACGGGCTCATGGCCACCTGCGGGCTCGGCCAGGTCCGTGCCTCGGGTGACGTGGAACCTCCAATCGTGACCAGCGGCGACTGTCTGAACGAGATCCGCACGCTGCTCAAGGGACGTTCGACCTACCACGCCGCTGACGTCATCGAACACCTGCGCGGCGGACTCGACGATGTCACGCCCGTGCCGGCCTGAATTGCCTCGTTCGATTGCCGAGCGCTTGCTATCCGCGACCGCTGCAACGCTGTCGTCGCTCGTCGCGACACCACGCAACGAGCAGCATTGTGACGGCATCGCACGTCTCGGCGGGCTCAAGCGAAGCTTCGTCGCCACGCAATCCGGCTCATCGGATTTCAGCGGGGTGACGCCCGCCGTGGTGGTGCTTGCATGAAGGACGAAGGTGCCTCAGGCTTGAGGTGTGAGCCAACAATCCAGAAGCACCTTCGTCATCACTGACCCTAGCGAGATCGTCCAGGCCCTGGTGGGGCTCAAAGACGTCCGCGTGCTCGCCTACCAGCGTCACGGGCCCGACGTCTCGCTCGTAATCGAGCAGGTCCTCGCCGAGATCCGCTGCCCCAGCTGCGGGGCGCTCGCCCGGGTGAAGGAGCGACCGCTTGTCACCTACGTCGACCTGCCCGTCTTTGGTGCGCCCATGCACCTCACCTGGAAGAAGCACCGCCTGCGCTGTGGCAACCCGAACTGCGCGAGAAAGAGCTGGGTGCTGGCCGACCACCGGATCGCGGCCAAGAGCTGCCTGCTCACGACCCGGGCGGCCAAGTGGGCGACCGAGCAGGTGGGCACGGGCCGCTCGGTGAAGGAAGTCGCCAGGGAGCTCGGCTGTGAGTGGCACACGATCAACGACGCCGTTCTCACCTACGGCACCGCGCTCTTAGAGGCCGACACGAAGCGGCTCACCAAGACCACGGCGATCGGGCTCGACGAGACCAACTTCGTTCGCCGCGTCGAGCAGCGCACGAGCTACGCCACGACGGTGTGCGACGTCGCGAACCACCAGATCATCGACATCTTGCCCACCCGGCACTTCGTCGAGGTTGCGAAGTGGGTGGCCGACCAGGGACTCGACTGGCGCTCGCGCATCACCTACGGGGCGTTAGACATGTCGCCCACCTACGCCGCGGTCTATTCGGCGATGCTGCCGGCAGCGGCCCAG
>JAJYDR010000143.1 GCA_021777285.1 Actinomycetes bacterium | reverse complement strand
TCGCCTAAGGGGTTGTCGTGACCGAGCCGGTGACCGAGAAGATGCTGCGCCGGTGGGCGGAGTCACTCGCCGGAGTCGCGCGAACAGGCATGGGGTTCACTGAGAGCCAGTTCGAACGCGAGCGCTACGAGGAGGTGCTGCGAATCGCCGGCGACATCAAGGCGGCGGCGGACTACGGCCGTGACGACCGGCCCGACGCCGACGGCTACGTCACGGAATGGCTCGGTGATGTCGGTCGTGGCATCCCCGGCTACGCCACGCCGAAGGTCGCTGTCGGAGCCGCGGTCACTAATGATCGCGGCGAGCTTCTCCTCATCCAACGGGCGGACTCGGGGATCTGGCTCTATCCGACCGGGTGGTGCGACGTCGGCTACTCGGCCCCCGAAGTTGTCGTCAAGGAAGTCCTCGAGGAGACGGGGATCGAGGTGGAGCCGGTGCGACTCATCGGGGTCCTCGATGGCATGCGGCTTGGCGTGTCGCGCATCCCGCTCTACTCGTTGCTCTTCTTCTGTCGCGCCACCGGCGGTTCGCTCAAGATCCATCCGCTCGAGTGCACCGACGCCGGCTGGTTCACACGAGACAACCTGCCGACGCCGACGCTTGGCGCCGAGCGATGGGCGGCGCCGATCTTCGCGGCGATCGACGGTGAACTGCGTGACGTCTTCTACGACGACCTGCGCCAACCCGTGTGGCGGGCTGAGTCGTGAGCGTCGAGATCACCGTGGCCGAGTCGGCGTCACCGGAACTTCGTGATGCGCTCAATCGACTCGTGCCGCAACTGTCGTCGAGCGCGAAGCCGCTCAGTGACGACGACGTCAGCCGACTGATCGCGGACCACGACGTCGTCCTCTTCGTCGCCACGCATGACGGCGTGATTGTCGGGACTCTGACGCTCGTCGTGTTCGCCATACCGAGTGGTCAGCGGGCGTGGATCGAGGACGTCATCGTCGATGCAAACGCTCGCGGACTTGGAATCGGTGCTGCCTTGACGAGTGCGGCAATCGAGGAGGGCCGTCGACGCGGCGTGCGGACGATTGACTTGACGAGCCGGCCTTCACGAGAGGCGGCGAACGCGCTGTACCAAAAGATGGGGTTCGAGATTCGCGACACGAATGTCTACCGATTTTTGGTAGAACCCTGAAGATCTCCAGCCTTTGTGGGAGGAGCGAATCTTTATGTATGACAAATCGTGATACAATAGTCTTATGAAGATCGCCATTTCAGTTCGACTCGATGACGAAGCGCAGAGGGCACTCGCACAATTGGAGGCGTCGGGCCTTTCGCGCTCCGAGGCCATCAGAACTGCGCTGGTGAAGGGCGCACAACAAATGCGACGACGCGAAGCACTACGCAAAGAAATGGCCGCACTGGAAGCGGACGAAGGCGACCGACAAGAAATGTTGGAAGTCGCTGAGTTTATGGAGTTGTTGCGTGCGGAGGGGTGACGTCGTAGAGCTTCGACTTCCGAAGGGCGTCGGGAGCGAGCAGCGCGGACACCGTTTCGGCGTCATCGTTCAGTCGGATGCGTTATTGCCTCGATCAGTTGTGTTGATCGCGCCCACTTCGACCGCAGCGCGAGACGCCACTGTGCGGCCCGTAATTGAGATCCTGGGTGTTCGAACGAAGGTCTTGGTGGAGCAACTTGCCGCACTCGACGTGAGCCGCCTCGGCGAGACCGTGATGACTGTCCACGGTGACACGATGTGGTCGATTGATGATGCTTTGCAATTGGTACTTGGTCTCAACTAGGACGTGCTAGCGGATTACGAATGTCTATCGTTTTTTGATAGAAAGTTCCGCAAGTACATCCTCGGATGAAGTCTGAACGAGGGCTAAGCCGTTCACCGATATGGTTCCCGTGCGTGACAGGGTTCGCCGGTACCCACGGAGTTACATGGCTCTAGTAATCTGACCATCATGAAGACTGTCCGAGAAGAGATCGAGGAGAACCGAGCGCGCATTGACGCACTAGTGCACAAGCACCGCGGCATCTCCGCGTCTATCTTCGGCTCGGTCGCGCGGGGCGAAGAGACCGTGAATAGTGACATTGACTTCTTGGTCGAGTTCGAGAAGGGGAGTTCGTTGTTTGATCTTTTCCATCTGCAGAACGAACTTCAAGTTCTGCTGGGCCGCAATGTTGATGTTGTCTCCGTCGGCGGGCTGAAAGAGAGAGATGATCACATTCGACGTGAGGCCGTGTCGATTTGAGTCGGAGCGACAACCTACGCCTTCTCGACATCATCGACGCCGCGAGCGAAGTGGCTGCAATAGTTGTCGACGGTCATGATGCTTATTTGTCCAGCGCTGTTTCGAAGTGAGCCATCGAGCGGTTACTTGAAATTATTGGCGAAGCGGCCAACCTTCTTTCGGATGAAACAAGAAGTTCATTTCCGAACGTGGAATGGCGTGACATCACTAATCTGAGAATCCTCCTCGCTCACCACTACTTCAGAGTTGATGAGGAACAGGCGTGGGTAATCGCTTCCGTTTCGGTCCCAGACCTGGCGAGCAAACTCCAGTCCTAGCAATTCTGGCTGTCACATATGCCGTCATACCGTAGACCAATGTGTGGCGTCTAAATCTCGAAAGCGCAATACCTCGCGCGACCGTTGCGAGTCGTGAAGGTACGAGACGTTATAGAGGCAATTCAACTTGAAGGCTGGTATCAGGTTCGCCAATCTGGTAGTCACCGACGGTTTCACCATCCAACACATAGAGGTTGCGTCACTGTGGCGGGCCATCCAAGTCGCGATCTGCCGGATTGGATTGTGAATAGCATTATGAAACAGGCGGGGATAAGCCGGAGGAAGAAATGACCGAATATACGATTATCATCGAAGACGTCGGCTCGAACTTCGCGGCCTACGCTCCGGACGTTCCAGCCTGTGTCGCGGCTGGCGAAACTGCCGAAGAGACGCTGCGGTTGATGGAGGAGGCTCTGGCACTGCACATCGAGATGCTTCGTGACATGGGCGAGCCGATTCCTGAACCGCATGTTCGAGCCGCCGTGGTCCAAATCGCGTCCTGAGCGATTGAGGCCATGACGAGAAGTGACGAGGTCATCGTGCGCGAGGATGACCCTCGCTGTACCGAACTCGAGGCCGAAGGGTACGAAGTCATTGGATACTCGTGGGGCGCGAACTTGCGATTGGACGATTCGAGTGACCTCACAATGTTTGACGAACGCGTACGACGGGTACGCAATGAAGGCTTTACTATTCGCGAATTGAGTTCCGATGATCTCGCAGATGTTGCCGAGGTGGAGTTCGCAAATGTCAGCGACTACCCCCAGTCCGCGGCCACTCGTCACGAGATGCCCACTCTCGTGCACCTCAATGACATGATTCATGCGGGCGTTCGGTTCTGGGGTGTGTTACTCGAAGGAAGACTGGTGGCAGTCACCAGCCTTGAACAATTGGGCCAACGATGGAACACCAAGTTCACATCAGTTCTCACGGAATACCGCGGACGAGGAATTGGTGTCGCAGTGAAGGCTGTTTCGATTTCGACGCTCTTCAATGAGGGCGAGCGGTGGTTTTCTACCGGAGGGGCTGCATCCAATGAGGCCAGTCTCGGCGCGAACAGAGCACTGGGCTACGTCTTGGAGCCGATGTGGCGAACCTATTCGATGACTCATAAACAGCAGCGTCAAGACTTCCTATGAAAAAAGGGTAGACCAATGTCTATCGTTTCTTCATAGGAAGTTGATGACCTCACTGCAGCGCTGAAACTTGCCATTCTGTGAGTCGCTGTAGATCGTGCCGCGGCACAGGCCGTAGGCGATGACGAAGCGACGAGGCACTTTCGTTCCTTCGATAGGTTCTATGGGTGGACTACGGCACAATGGATTTGTCTTTAGGTGATCAACGCGAGGCGGCACTGTCTCGAACCGCACAACACGTGTTGCACGCGTGGAAGGAGTTCGATACCGCTCGCGAGCGCGAGTCGCTTCCCAGTGATGCGTTGCGCGAGGTGTTGACCATGCCGCTACCCGGTGACGGGAGCAACGTCCTTGACGTGATCGATCAGGCGGTCGAAGTACTGGACTCGTCCCTTGCCCAGTCCCGACCCCGGTACTTCGCGTTCATCGGTTCCAGCGGACTTGAAGCTGGCGCCCTGGCAGATTTGCTCGCTCACTCCTATGACACCAATCTCGCCGTGGACGCCGGTGCGGCCACCGAACTCGAGTGGCAGGCCGTGCGCTGGCTCGCCGAGTTCATCGGGTTCCCAGCCCAGACCGGCACGTTCACCAGTGGTGGGACCATCTCTAACATCACGGCGCTCGCGTCTGCCCGTGAAGCAGCCATTCCCGGCGCGCGCGACCGTGGACTCGGCGGCGTGCGCGCGACCCTCTACTGCTCGATCGAAGCGCACTACTCGATCACGAGGGCGGCCGAGGTTCTCGGGATCGGTTCGGCTAACGTGCGAGCGATTGACATCGACGGGCAGCGTCGAATGCGCGCTGACGCACTGCGTGAACAATTGCGTCGCGATCTCGATGACGGTTACACACCGGTCGCCATCGTGGCGACGACGGGCACGACCCTGACCGGCGCCGTCGACCCGATCGACCAGTTGGCTGACGTGGCGCACGAATTCGGCGTGTGGCTCCACGTCGATGGCGCCTACGGAGCTCCGGCCGCCGCCGTGGCGAGTCAGGACGACGCGTTTCGCGGTCTCGATCGAGCCGACTCGGTCACAGTTGATTGTCACAAGTGGATGTTCGTACCCAAAGCGTGCAGTGCCGTGCTCGTGCGAGACGCTTCGGCACTCGCGAAGGTGTTCGCACACGACGAGGCGTACATGCCCCACGACGGCGGTCACTACAACGCCGTGGACATCACGTTGGAGTACTCGCGCCCTTTCCGAGCCCTCAAGCTCTGGATGCTCTTCGCGACACACGGGGCCAACGCGGTACGAGACGCCATCGAGCGGAATTGTCAGCAGGCTCAGATGCTCTATGACTGGATCAAGGACCGACCGCTGTTCGAGACGCTGAGTAACCGCCCGCAGTTGTCCATCGTCCCTTTTCGAACGATGGTCGACGGGTGCGCGGATCCCGATGGCCATAACGACGCCTTGTGCGCCGCGATTCAACGCGATGGTCGCGTCTACGTGTCACCGGCCACGATCGATGGTCACGTGTGGCTGCGACCGTGTTTCA
>JAJYDR010000142.1 GCA_021777285.1 Actinomycetes bacterium | reverse complement strand
CCAGTCGAGCCGCGACGTCGCTCGGTTCAACCTCACGAATCGCCTGCTTGGCCGCGTTGAGTAACTCGCGTGGTGTTGGCAAGGGTCGCTCCTTTGTTTGGCGAAATCCTACCGGTCCAGTCGAGATTCCTGGCACCGCGCGTGCTAGACAACCGAGCATGGACCTCGCGACACTCCTCGCACGACGGCGCATGATCCGCTCCTTTGACGCGACGCCCGTCGACCCGCAGTGGCTCGACGACACGTGTGCCACCGCGTTGTGGGCGCCGACCGCGGGAAACAGCGCCGGCGTGCGCATGCACACCATCGGCGCAAACCTGGTGGGCGCGTACTTCGAACGGGCGACCGACCCGCAGTGGCGCCGCGACTCGCCGCGCGCGCCCGGTCTCTTGCGCGCCGGTGCCGTGGTGCTGGTCACCTCGCGACCGCAGGACTACCTCGAGCGATACGGCGAGGCCGACAAGCGGTCTTCGGGCCTCTCGACGATGGCGGCGTGGCCGATCCCGTACTGGCACACCGACGCCGCGATGGCCACGATGGCGTTGCTACTGCTGCTCGACGAGGGTGGGTGGTCAGCGACGCTCTGGGGTAATTTCCGGCGAGACGCCGAGGTCCTCGACTGGGTCGGGGCACCCGAGGAGTCGCTGTTCGCCTCGGTGTTGATCGGGCGGCCCGACGGCCACGACCACCGCTCGCACTCCCTTGACCGGACCGTCCCCAGGCGCAGCGCCCGCGTCCGGCGCGTCGAGGTCAGTCCCGAGCGAGCCCCGTGACCAAGTCAACGATCGTGCGCAGGCCAAATGCCGTGCCGCCCTTGTTGACGTAGCCGCGCACGGCGTCGGAACGGCCGGGTCCGGCGATGTCGAAGTGGACCCACGGCCGCCCGGCCGTGAAGCGCTGCAGGAAGAGCGCCGCGACCACCGAGCCGGCGACCCCGGTTTTGCCGATGTTCTTAAGGTCGGCCACGTCGGACTCCAACTGCGCGGCGTAGGACTGGGTGAGCGGCATGCGCCACACCTGTTCGCCGCTGCGCTCGCCCGCGGCCATCACCGCGGCCGCGAGATCGTTACTGGTGGCGTACACCGCAGCGACCTCGTCGCCGAGGGCGACCCGTTGAGCGCCGGTGAGTGTCGCGATGTCGACGATCACGTCGGGTTGGGCCTCGGCCGCGAGACTGAGCGCATCGGCGAGGATCAGCCGACCCTCGGCGTCGGTGTTGAGCACCTCGACGGTGAGGCCGTTTCGAATGGCGAGGACGTCGCCGGGCTTGATCGCCTTGTCCCCCGTGAGGTTCTCGGTCATCGGGGCGATGGCGGTGACCCGCACCCGGACCTCTAGTTCACTAAGTACGTCGAGTGCCGCGAGAACAATGGCGGCGCCGGACATGTCGGTCTTCTGTCCCATCATGGACTCGGCGGGCTTGAGCGAGAGGCCACCGGAGTCGAAGGTGACGCCCTTTCCCACGAGCGCGACGTGGGTAAGCGGGGCACCGGGCTCGGGGTCGTAGGTGGCGTAGACGAGTCTCGTGGGCTGGGCCGAGCCCTGACCGATCCCGAGCAGGCCGCCGAGCCGTTCGGCACGGATCCGCGATTCGGTCCAGGCCTCGACGGCGACCCGCGGACGGCCTTCGAGCCGTTCTACGACGCGACTGGCGAGCTCACGCGGTGGCAGGTCGCCGGCCGGGGTGTTGATGAGCCGTCTCGCCCAGTTGACCGCGCCAGCAACGAGCGACCCGCGACGCGCACCCTCGGCGACGGCGTCGTGCGTGGCGACCGAGGGCAACGGCGTCGCCAGCACCGCCAGGTCGAAGGGTCGCTCGGTTTCGTCCTTGTAGTCAAAGGACGCGAGGACGGCCCCCTCGGCCACGGCCTGGGCGATGACGCCGGCGTCGGGTGATCCATCGACCGCCAGCAGGAAACCGATCGCGTCCTGGCCCCCGAGACGCACCCCCGCGGCCGCGCCCGACCGGTAGCCCTCGGCGTCACCGGCGCCCACGGACACGAGGACGAGGGTTGGCCCCTCAAACGTCCGCACGACGGCGTTCGTCCCCGCGGTACTGGTCAGGCCATGACGACGGCACCAGGCCTCGTCGAGCTGGTCGACGAGTTCGACGCCGCCGATCGTGGTCGGGATTGCGGCGTCGAGGGTCGCCGCGCCGTCGCGGACGATGACGGGCACGATGACCGTCGGTCGGTTCAGGGCGTCAGCGGTGGCGACGACGTGGACGGTTCGGGGCATTGTTCCTCCTCAGTGCGACCGCGCCGTGCGGTGACTCGGTCCCTCGGCCCATCGAGCCATGGTCCACACGAGGTCGCTCAAGCGGTTCAGATAGACGACGATGTGACTCTCGGCGAGCGGGTAGTCGACGGCGGTGCGCTCGGCCCGGCGAACGACGGTCCGGGCGACGTCGAGGGCGGCGGACACCTGGTTCTCACCGGGGACCACGAACTCACTCGGCATCGTGGTCTCAGCCGAGAGCTCGTCGATCGTGGTCTCGAGTCGCGTCACCATGGTGGCACTCACCATGGACTTGTCCGCTACGAGCTTGTGGCGGTTCTCGGGCAGCGTCGCCACCTCGGCCATGAGGACCCACAGGTCCCGTTCGAGTGAGACCAGCAGCTCGTTGAGTTGACCACCCGGCTCGCTCAAGGACCTCGCCCAGCCGAGTGCGGCCTGGGCTTCGTCGACCGCACCGTTGAGTTCGATCTGGTGAGAGCTCTTGGCCACGCGACCACCGAAATACAGTCCGGTGGTCCCGTCATCGCCACCGCGGGTGTAAATCTTCACGAATTCAGCGTAGTAAACGAATAGGGCACCGGTAGCCTTGCGACTGCATGAACTCGATCATCCCCTACGCCAAGCCCGCCGCCGACGACCCGTACCTGACCGCCCTGGCCGAACGGGTCCTGATCTTTGACGGGGCGACGGGAACGAACCTCCAGCTGCAGAACCTGTCCGCGGACGACTTCGGCGGTGAGGCCTTCGAGGGCTGTAACGAGATCCTCACGATCACGAAGCCCCAGGCCATCGAGCGGCTCCATCGCTCGTTCCTCGACGTCGGCGTGGACGTCATCGAGACCGACTCCTTCGGATCCTTCTCCACCGTTCTCGGCGAGTACGGCATCGCCGAGCGCGCCCACGAGCTCGCCATCGCCTCGGCAACGATCGCGCGACGCACGGCTGACAGCTACGCCAGCCCCGGCTCGCCGCGGTTCGTCGCCGGTTCGATCGGACCGGGGACGAAGTTCCCGACTCTCGGCCAGATCCGCTACGACGACCTGGTCGCCAGTTACGAGGAGCTCGCCTACGGGCTGCTCGAGGGCGGCGTCGACCTGTTGCTCGTCGAGACGATGTTCGACCTGCTCGCCGGCAAGGCCGCCATCGCCGCGTGCCACCGCGCTATGGCCCGACACGGCCGTATCGTCCCGATCCAGGCCCAGGTGACCATCGAACTGACCGGCCGCATGCTCCCGGGCACCGAGATCGGCGCGGCGATCACGGCACTCACGCCGCTCGGCATCGACGTGATCGGCATCAACTGCGCGACGGGGCCGGTCGAGATGTACGAGCCGCTTCGCCAACTCGCCGAGTCGGCGCCGCTACCCGTCTCGTGCCTGCCTAACGCCGGCCTGCCGAGCGTGGTTGACGGCGCGATGCACTACGACCTCACACCTGAGGCACTCGCCGAACACCACACACGCTTTGTCACCGAATTCGGAATCAACGTCGTGGGCGGCTGCTGCGGCACGACACCCGAGCACCTCGCCCACGTCGTCGAGGCCATCCGCCCGCTGGAACGTCGCCGACGCGAACCCGTGCTGGAGCCGGGCGTCGCGTCGATCTACTCCACCACGCCCTACCAACAGGAACGATCGGTGCTGCTCGTCGGTGAACGGACCAACGCCAACGGATCCAAGAAGTTCCGCGAGGCCATGCTCGCCGGCGACTGGGAGACCTGCGTCACCATCGGACGAGACCAGATCCGCGAGGGCGCACACATTCTCGACGTCTGCGTCGACTACACCGGCGCCGACGGCGTGCGTGACATGGCCGAGGTGATGAGCCGCCTCGCCACCCAGTCGTCGGTCCCCATCATGGTCGACACCACCGAGACCCCGGTCGCGCGCGAGGCGCTGACCTGGCTCGGCGGCAAGGCAATCCTCAACTCGGTCAATCTCGAAGAGGGCGACGGTCCCGGCACCCGACTCGACGGATTCCTCAGCCTCGCCGCCGAGTTCGGCGCGGCGGTCGTGGCGACCTGCATCGACCAAGACGGCCAGGCCCGCACGGCCGACTGGAAGGTGCGTGCGGCTTCGGCCATTACCGAGCTCGCGGTGTCTCGCTACGGTCTCGACGCGCGCGACATCTTCATCGATCCGCTCGCGCTGCCCCTGTCTACTGGCATGGCCGAATCCCGCCGCGACGGCATCGAGACCATCGAGGCAATCCGGCGGATCAAAGCGGAGCTGCCGGGCGTTCGCACGATCCTCGGTCTCTCGAACGTCTCATTCGGGCTCAACCCCGCCGCCCGACAGGTCCTCAACAGCGTGTTCCTCCACGAGTGCGCCCAGGTTGGCCTCGACGCCGCGATCGTGCACGCGTCCAAGATCCTGCCCCTCGCGCGTATCGACGACGACGCTCGCCAGATCTGCCTCGATCTCATCTACGACCGACGTCGCGAGGACTACGACCCACTAACCGCACTGCTCGAGATCTTCGACGGTTCCAAGTCAACGGGCTCGACACAGAGCCCCCTCGATGACATGGCGCTCAATGATCGGCTACGCCGACGCATCGTCGACGGTGCGCGCGCAGGTTTAGAGGCCGACCTTGACGAGGCGCTCGCCGAGGGTCAGTCGCCCCTGGCGATCGTCAACGACATCCTGCTCGACGGGATGCGAGAGGTGGGCGAACTCTTCGCGACCGGCGAGATGCAGCTCCCCTTCGTTCTGCAGAGCGCCGAGACGATGAAAGCGGCCGTGTCACACCTCGAACCCCACATGGAGAAGAGCGACCAGGGCGGTCGCGGACGGATCGTGCTCGCCACGGTTAAGGGCGACGTCCACGACATCGGCAAGAACCTCGTCGACATCATCCTCACGAACAACGGTTACGAAGTCATCAACCTCGGCATTAAGGTCGGGATCAACGAGATGCTTCAGGCG
>JAJYDR010000017.1 GCA_021777285.1 Actinomycetes bacterium | reverse complement strand
TGAACACGACGCTGCGATGGAGCAGCCGGTCGAGCATGGCGGCAGTTATCTTTCTTTACGCGAATAAAAGTGGCCCCCGCCGATGGCTAACTCCAGATCGAGGTCGGTGTTGTGTTCGGTGCGACCAAGAATGGAGTGAATCGAGGTCTTCACTAGATCACTGACCAAAGTGGTTTTCGTCGGGACGGCGGGTCTCGGACAGCGGATCGGCGAAGAGGAAAATCAGGGTGACTTTGCGCTGGTCATCACCCAACACCACGGTCAGTGGCAGCGCAGATGGCGGAGTGCCGGAGGTTCGAGCACAACTAAGCCAGGGAGACCAAATCCAGATCTCTTCGCTGTCGGCTGTCCACTTTGTCCCAGTGACGACGCCCTACGTCACTAAGTACGCTCGCGTTACGCTCTACGCGGGCACTTGGACCGTTGGACAGGATCTTGGGCCGGGTACGTACGTTGCGACACCCGGCGCTGGCCAAAGCGGAAACTTCATCATTACCAACGAGAATGTCGACGCAATCTTGGGGGGAAGCAGCGCGGATGGTGGAGTGCCGAGCGAGACTTTCAGCGTGTCCAACGGCGACGTTATCGAGATTTCAGGCCTGAGCAAGGTGGTCCTGACTCCTTCGTGACCCCGCAACTCGATTGCGCAAGCATCAGGAGATCTCTTTGCAATAGCATCCGGCGCTCAGGAGCGACTGTTGCTGATGTTATGTGTTTCTCTAGAGATTCTCTTTACAGGTTCGAGCCAAGGTCGACCAGTTCTAGCGATCACCGCACGATGAGTTCAACATAGATCTGAGCCGGGTTCTTGGGGCTCATACGTGGCCCACCTTTGCCAATTGACGACCGGGTTGTGCTAAGAACTCACAGGATGGTACTGATTCCAACTGAAGAAAGTGAGGGGTCTGTGCTTGTTTTCATTCAGCGAGTCCGTCGAATCGCCATTGTGTTTCTTTCAACTGCATTGGCTGTAATTTCTTTGGTTGGTGTGCCAGCCGGGGCCGCTGGCACCGGTACCGGCACCCTCACCGGCACGGTTACGAACGCCTCTAACTTGGGAATCGGCGGCGTGTGCGTTGAGGTTCAAATCGATAACGCTGGCATCGGCATCGGCACCTACGCCACCGCCACCACCGCGAGCAACGGCTCCTACACCCTCTCGGGTCTGCCCGCCGGTAAGTACTATCTCGATTTCGATCCCTCGTGTAGCGGCACGGTCACTTCAACCTATGAGTGGCAGTCGATTGCTGAGCCGGTGATCGTTTCAGCGAGCGGAAGTGCCACACAGAACGCCACGTTGGGCACTGGCGCCGGCACCATCACCGGCACGGTTACGAACGCCTCTAACGTGGGAATCGGCGGCGTGTCCGTCTTCGTTACAGGGGGTGGTGGTGGTGGTGGCTACAACTCAGCCACCACCGCGAGCAACGGCTCTTACACCCTCTCGGGTCTACCCGCCGGGACTTACACCGTTGGTTTCTATCCCTCGTCTAGCGGCACGGTTACTTCACCCTACGCTCCGGAGTCGATTGCTGAGCCGGTGATCGTTTCAGCGAGCGGAAGTACCACACAGAACGCCACACTGGCCCTTGGTGGCACTATCACCGGCACGGTCACGAACGCCTCTAACGTGGGAATCGGCGGCGTGTGCGTCTGGGTTCGCGGGAGTGGTTCAGACCTCACCGCGAGCAACGGCTCTTACACCATCACGGGCCTACCCGCCGGGACCTATACCGTCGAGTTCTCCACCTGGTTGCCCTTGAACCTGCCCGTCGGGGCCTCCGACAGCACCGACAATCCCATGTGCCCCGGCACGGTTACTTCAAACTACACTCCGCAGTCGATTGGATCGGTGATCGTTTCAGCGGGCGGAAGTACTACGCAGAACGCCATGCTGGACACTGGCGTCGGCATCATCACCGGCACGGTTACGAACACCTCTAACGTTGAAGTCGGCGGCGTGTGCGTCTCCGTTGAAATCGGGAATACCCGTTACGGCTCGGGCGTGACCGCGCGCAATGGCTCCTACCACCTCTTCGGTCTGGCCGCCGGGACCTACACCGTCAGTTTCGATCCCACGTGTAACGACCTTCCCTACGTTTCGCAGTCGATTAAATCGGTGATCGTTTCAGCGAGCGGAAGTACTACGCAGAACGCCACGCTGGTCCTTGGCGGCGACATCACCGGCACTGTGACGAACACCTCTAAAGTTGGAATCGGCGGCGTGTGCGTCTCCGTTGAAATCAGGGGTACCCGTTACCGCTCAGTCACTTGGGCGAGCAACGGTGCCTACATCATCCGGATTATCCAGGCCCTGACCACGGGGACCTACACCGTCAGTTTCGATCCCACGTGTGACGGCACAGTTACTTCAACTTACACTCGGCGGACGATTGGAGTAACCGTTACAGCGGGCAGAACTACCACACAGAACGCCACACTGGCAACACTCGCTCGATCGGCAACACTCAACGTAGGATTCGCCGCGAGGCGGAGTTCGCTCGGCCTCACTCAAGAGCGTGCACTCACTGCCCTAGCGAAGAAGTTGGTGGCTGGGGCTTCGGTGGTCATCACCGGTTACGCGAAAGCCAACACGGCGTTGGCCAGGAGCCGTGCCAGAGCAGTTGCCAAGTTCTTGTCGAGCCGCGTCAGGTTCAAGATTCACGTGACTCTGAAGACTTCGACTACTACTGCGGCGAGCAAGGTCACGGTATTGACGGCGCGACCCTAACAAACGAAACGAGACCTTGCTGATGGGTCGCGCGAGGGTTGGATCGAAGAGCACGGCGATGGTCTCGCGTATAACGTCATAGTCATTGGCCCACATGATGCTAAGTGCAGTCGCGTGAGTTTGCGACCCATCTCCCGCGGCTTCAGGTGATTTCCAGAGATTCTCTTTACAGGTTCAAGGAGGACCGCCTACGGCGGTCCTCGGGCATCGAGGCGACGCACCCCCTCGCGGGGCAGGGGCCGCCGCCGTGCTTAGCCTTCGGCACGCCCGTCGGAACCCCTGGGCTGACGCCGTGCGCGCCTTCGGTGCCCGACTACGCTTCGGTACTGAAGGCATCTCGTGCGACCTCTCAGTTCGACTATCTGGTCTTAGCAAGTGATCAGGGTGAATGCAGGTAGAGAGTCGTTCCCCTCGGCAGGGTGTTCGGCTACAGAGCACGGTAACCGCCGCTCTCGGCGCTACGCCTGCGCTTCACCAACTTTTCGCCCGCATACGTGACGTGACTGCACCGAGCCTTTTGGGAGCGGGCGAAAACTGGCCTCCGCTTGGCTCCGCACCGGTCGGCTGGCGGTTCTCCGGCTCCTGCGCCAAACCTCCTGCCGAGGGAACGACGAATCGCTCCACGGTCCACGGGGGATGAAGTCAGGTAACAATCTCCCCAGTGGAGGAGTCCACGACGACGATTTCGCCGCCCAGTGAGAGCGTGACCAGTGGTCGCGGTCGATGGTGCTCTCGTAACTCTTCGCGCATCGCTGCTTGAATGGCCAAAGAAATCCGGGCTGACTCGGCAACCTTCTGGGTCCACGCGACTCGCTCGGTGGTATTCAACCCAGCCGCCCACTCCGCACGCTTCTTGCGTTGCTTGGCGCGAGTCAGACCGGTGTAGGACCACGACCTACCAACGTGAACGATCTTGCCGCGCGCACCATAGCGACGGTGAGCACGATGTCGACACTCGCTTGGCTTGCACTTGTAGTCGCGACCACCACCGCAGTTCATCCGTCGCGCCGCCGAGTCGAGTGCCCGCGAGTGATCAGCCGACGCGGACTGAAGCCCGCCCGCGACATCCTTGATGGAGTAGCCGATCATCTTGCCCATGTAACCAATAGTGCGGGCTTGCGAGCCAGGGTCAGTGATGCGACAATCGATCTGCTTGCCCCATCGAGCGCGGTGGTCGTCGATTGGTGAAATCGTCGATGTTGCTCGGCAGATGTCCATCACCTCTTCGGTTCCAATGATGATGGTGTTTGGAACTCGCAGGATTACGTGAAGATGGATCGTCCCTCGTGCTTGCCACTCCCTCACTGCGGCGTACGAAAGCCCCGGGATACGCGCGACTAACGCTGCGCGGGTGCGGTCAAAGAGACGACCACTATCACGATTCCAGCGAACCTGATCGTCGTACTTGTAAGTGTTGGGGTGAACGGCACTGCCTCGCAGGTGATCATCGTGGCGCGAAGTATGCGTCTTGCCACATGGGCAGCGACGGTTTGGTTCGTGGTCGCGGGGAACGTGGTGCACGGGGCCGAACGATGGGGCAGTGAGGGTAAGAAACATCCAACGAGAAAAGGGGGCCGATGGTGGCGGGTCGAATACCCCTGAGCGCATGATCGCTGCCCAGTCCTGGGTCGTAACACGCGAGCACGAAGGACACACCGCGGCCTCTCTATGCATGCAGCGGGTCATCCACGTGCGACCCTCACGGTCAGTGATCTCAACCGGGTTTTGACAGACGGTCTCTAAGTGGATTGCCACCTTGAGCGGCGAGAGACCATCGATTCGCGGCAAGGTGGCGGAAGGCATGGCCATGTGCGTTCAGGAGCATCATCAAGGTGCGCTGAAGGTGCGTGGAAAGTTGGCGCATGGCGGATTCGGGTACACCAGTTCAACTAATTCAACTGGTCAGAATCATTTCATCAGGTGCGATGCCATGTGCGTACTATTCGTAATGCGCAGGTCAAGGGTTCGAATCCCTTCCCAGGCTCCCAGTTCGCGCGCGCACCGCGCGGGCGAAGTCGGCCGATCGGGCCTCCCAGTTTCGATAGTGGTCGAAACTGGGGGCCGCCGGAGACAGCAGGATGACCCCGCCGTCCACGAGAAAGCTACGCGCGTAGCCGATCGCGTCATCCAGGTCGTTCGCCGCGTACTGGCGTACGACGGGAGTCAAGGCCGCGACGGCAGCGCCGATCCGCGCACCGACGGCACCGGTCGTGATGAGCGTGGTCGTGCGACGACGATCGCGCAGTGCGAGGCCGAGGGGGGCGTAGTCCACGCCCCGGTCGTATCCGCCGACGATCAAGGCGACGGGATCGTCGGCGAAGGCGTCGAGTGCCGCGACCGTGGGTAGCGGCGCGGTGGCGAGCCCGTCGTCGACGTAGCGCCAGGTCCGGGCGCCGTCACGTTCGGCACCAATCAGCGTCAGGCGTCCCGCGAGAGGCTCGAAGGCCTCGGCGCGCGCGTGCACCGCCTCGAGCACGTCGAGGCGCGCGCGGCCTGTGGCGGCGACGACCGCCGCGACGGCGGTCCCCACGTTCTGCTCGTTGTGCGCGCCGATGAGATGCAGAAGCGATGCGAGTCCTGATCCGTCCTTGGGGGCTACGGTGAGCTCGCCACCGAGCTCACCGAGTCGCGAGGTCAGCTCGACGGTGTCGGGGATGATGGTGACGTGCTCGCCGGCCGCGCGGGTGAGTGACAGCTTGTCGTGCTGGTATTGGGCGAGGCCGCCGTGCCAGTCCAGGTGGTCCGCCCCGAGTGAGGTGACCACGACGACGGCGGGGGCGACCGTGACGTCCACGCACTGGTAGCTCGAGATCTCGACGACCGACCAGCCGTGGCTCGTGTCGACCGACGGGTCGTAGGGGGGCACCCCGATGTTGCCCAGGCGCTGGGAGCGCTCACCGAGACAGTGAAGGAAGAAGTCGACGAGGGCGGTCGTCGTCGACTTGCCCTTGGTTCCTGTGATGCCGATGACGCGCGAGCGGTCCGTGTCGAGGAGCCAGAGGTTCAACGCCGAGGTGACCGGTACGCATGTCTCGAGGGCGAGGACGTCGGGTCGGCGCCGCGCGATGCCCGGGCTCTTGATGACGACGTCACACGTGGCGAGGGCGTCCAGGCCACCGCGGTCAGTGACGAGGACACCGACGGCGGGGTCGTCGTCGACGAGCACACAGTCGGCACCGAGCAGGCGCAGTCGTGACTCGGTCGCGTGGCCCTCGATCCCGTAGCCGAAGACGCCGACACGCCGGCCGGCGAGGTCAGCGAAGCCAGTGGGCCGGAACACGGCTCGGTCCTGACCTAGCGAAGGGGTCGGTGGCGTCGCCGAGCGCGTCGAGCGCGGCCAGCGTCTCGGTGACGGCGCGCACGTCGCGCCAGTCGTCGCGCGCGGCGACGAGACGCAGCGCCTGGGCGCTCTCGTCGGGGTCGCCCACGCACTCGAAGGGCTTGTGGTCCTCACCGAGTCCGACCAGCGTTCGCAGCTGGTCTTCGCGCGCGGGGTCGGCGAGCGGCTCGCCGCCAAAGATGGCGCGTAGCTCCGTGCGGTCGAGGAACGGGGCGAGCACGAGATTGATGAAGAGGCACTTGTCGCACTCGCCACACCAGTCGGTGGCGCGCTTCGCGGGGTCCTGGGCGAAGGCGCGATTGCAACTGCGAAAGACGTGGTGGTACGCGGTGAGCTCGCTAAAGCGTCGGGCCACCCAGAGCTCACTACGATCGCGCAGGAAGCTCGCGACGGACAGCGTCGGGCCCACGGCCTCGGCGACGGCCTCGCCGATGAGCACCTCGGCCGCCCAGGACTTGCTCCACTGGTGGTTCACCTCGCGACCGCGCCACGAGAGGTTGGCGACCGACGCCGACTGTTCGTTGCTCATCACGACACCACCTCGGCCACTCGCCACCGCGGCGAGCGCGGCGAGCAGGGTGACCATGGCCGTGACGGGCACGTGGCCGCGCAGGAACGACGGGTCGCCCGCGAGGAGCGACGGGTCCAGGGACCTCGACGCGCGCACGACGGGGCGGCCCGTGACGGCCGCGGCCGCTTCGAGCGCGTCGAATCGGCCACCGTCGGGGCTCACGACGAAGAGGGTCTGGTCGAGGTCGTCGGCGAGGGTCTCCACGGTGACGATCGAGTCGATGCCCCCACCGAAGGGTGTGAGCACGCGCGTCGCGTCGAGTTCGATCGACGTCGGTGTGGCGGCCGTCGCGCCGACGATCTCGACGTCACCGAGGTCGAGGGTGTTGCGATAGGCGTACTCGCCGAGTCCGCCGACGATCGCGGCGCGCAGTAGCGCGAGGGCCCGCGGTCCCACGGGGGTCGCCTGGAGGTCAATCCGTCCCGGGGCCGCGGTCTTGTAGTAGGAGAGTCCCGCGATGAGGTACCACAACGTCGCAATCGCCCGGGTCGACTCACCGGTGAGGTCGCCGGTCCCCTCGAAGGTGACGACCTCGGTGAAGGCCCGCCCGTCGAGGTCGTAGTGCGCGCTGAGTCGCGTTGGTTCGATGTCGAGTCCGACGTAGCGCAAGGTGCCGGGGCGTGGTGTCACTGGAGTCCCTCGGGCATGGCGGCATTCATGCTACGACGCGCCACGAGGGCGCTGCGCCCGCAGGGCCGCGCCGCGCGGTCGCTGAAGAACAGGTGGCCACCGTCGGTGGTCTGGTCGACGCGCGCCACGTGACCGTCATCGAGGCCCGCCGCGCGCAGCTGGTGCACGACGACGCCCGCGACGTCGAGTCGCCAGCGGTCCTCGTCGTCGGCGACGAGGACACCGGGGACATCGGCGAAGTGATCGGCGACCTCGGAACCCACCTGGTACCCGACCTGGGAGACGGTCGGGCCCACGATCGCACGCAGGGTGGATGGGTCGTCGAAGTGGGTGACGAGGTCGCCGAGTACGCCCGCCACCAACCCGCGCCAGCCGGCGTGGGCGACCGCGAAGCGCGGCGAGGTCGTGTCCACCACGAGCACGGGTGCGCAGTCGGCGACCAGGATCGCGAGGGCGACGTCGTCGACATCGGTGATCAGCGCGTCCGCGCTGCAGGCGCCGACCGGCCCGGTGACGCGCACGACGTCGCGGCCGTGCACCTGGTTCACGATGACGAGGTGCTCGGGGTCGACCCCGGCGGCGCGCGCGACGCGACGACGGTTCTCGCGCACGGCCGCGGGGTCGTCACCGACGTGGTCGCCGAGGTTCAGCGTGTCGTAGGGCGCACGGCTCACGCCACCGACGCGCGAGGTGAGAAACGCGTCCACGCCGAGGTGGGCGACCTCGTCGAGCGGGTAGACCACCAGTCCGCCGCGGACCCGGGGCTCGAGGTTCAGCGTGACTGGCACGCGGGACACAGGCCGTTGAGTTCGAGAACGTGGCGCAGTTCGCTGTAGCCGTGGCGTGAGGCCAGCTGGGCAGTCCAGCGCTCGAGCTCGGGGGTGTCGACGTCGACGGTGGCCCCACAGAGCCGACACGCCAGGTGGTGGTGGTGCACGTCGACGTCACAGCGCCGAAAGAGGCTCTCGCCCCGGTCCGTCATGACGACGTCGATCTCGCCTGCGTCGACCAGCTTGCGCAACTGGGCGTAGACCGTAGCGAGCGCGATTCGCCCGCCGCGGCGCACAATCAGGCCGTGGAGTTCCTGGGCGCTAATGAAGCCCCGCACGCCCGCGAGCGTCTCGATGATCTCGCGGCGCTGCACGGTATTTCTGGTTGACGCCACGATCAGAGTCTACCCGATGCGCGGTTGCAATCTAGAATCATTCCAGATATACTACCTGGAATGATTCTGAGAAGACGCACACTGGTCGGCACCCTCCTCGTCGTCGCGGCCCTGATCGTGCCGCTCGTCGTGGTCATCGCGCACGCGGCGCCGTCCAACGCCTCGAGCAAGCCGGTGATCGTGGCCGGCGTCTCCCAGTGGGGGGCGCTCGCGAGCCAGGTCGTCGGGTCCGACGCGACCGTGGTGTCCTTGTTGACCGACCCCAACGCTGACCCCCACAACCACGAGGCGACCACCGGTGACGCCATCAACGTGTCGCGCGCGACGATCGTCATCGAAAACGGGGCCGGTTACGACACGTGGCTCAACAAGCTGGTCCAGGCACGGTCCACGCCCCCGGTCGTCATCAACGTGGCGTCGTTGCTCGGCGTGCGCACGGGACAGAACCCGCACGTCTTCTACGACGTCGCGGCGGCCAAGCGGTTCGTCGCCACGCTCGCGGCGGACCTACAGCGCCTCGGGCACTTCCCGGGCACCCAGGTTCGCGCCACCCAGACGCTCGCACGCCTCGGTGGCCTCTCGTCACGGGTGGCCCAGATCCATCGCGGCTGCAGTGGGGTGAAAGTCGCCGCTACCGAGGACGTCGCCGGGTACCTCCTGGGCTCGATGGGGCTGCGCGTGGTGACGCCCGAATCACTCCGTCTCGCGATCGGCAACTCGGTCGACCCCTCGGTCCAAGACCTCGCGCTCGCGCTCAGCCAGCTGCGCCACCACCCGGCGTTCCTCGTGAACAACACTCAGACGGCGACGCCGCTCACCCAGGAGATGGTCGCCCAGGCCAAAGCCTCCCACGTCCCGGTCATCAACGTGACCGAGACGATGACCGGGACGGACTACGTGCGGTGGCTGGGCGGTGTCGTGTCCACGATGCGCGCCGCACTCGTGCGCGAAGGGTGTGTCCGATGAGCGTGCTCTCGCTTCGTGACGCGTCGGTCGTGCTCGGGGGTCGTCCGGTCTGGCAGGGCGCGACCTTCGACGTCGCGGCGGGGTCGATCAACGTGATTCTCGGGCCCAACGGCGCGGGTAAGTCGACGCTGCTGAAGGCCGTGCTCGGCATCGTCCCGCTCGCCTCGGGCGAGATTGAGGTGCTCGGCGCCGCGCCGCGCCGCGGTGACGCCCAGGTGGGTTACATGGCCCAGTCCCGGGCGGCGGACCAGCTCTCGACCCTGACGGGACGCGACTACGTGGGCCTCGGCTTTGACGGCCCGCGCTTCGGCTGGCGCCGCGACCACGCCAAGCACGCCACCGTCCAGCGCGCCCTCGAACTCACGGGCACGCTCAGCTTCGCTGACCGCGCGCTGCGCACGCTCTCGGGCGGCCAGCGACAGCGGATCGCCCTCGCGCACGCGACGGTCTTTCGCCCCCAACTACTCCTGCTCGACGAGCCCCTCGCGGGGCTCGATATCGCGGCCCAGGCCGAGATCGTCGACCTGATAAACCTGGTGCGGGTGAACACGGGCGCGGCCATCCTCGTCGTCGCGCACGACCTCAATCCGCTCGCCACCATCACCGACCAGGTGCTCTGGATCGCCCGGCGACAGATCCGCAGCGGCCCCATCGGCGACGTCGTGAACGAACGCACGCTCAGTGAGCTCTACGGCCACCCGATCGAGATTGTCGTGACCCCGCGGGGTCGACGGGTGATCGTCGGGCTCGAAGAGGAGTTCGCGCACCCCCACCCCCACGGACACGACCACAGCCACGAAGACGTCCACGAACACTTCGCCGAGGTCTACGACGAGGTGACCCGATGAGCCTGTGGTCACTCCTGCTGACCCCGTTCGTGAAGAACGCGTTCTACGCCGTGACGGCGGTCGCCTTCGCCGCGGGGCTCGTCGGGTATTTCGTCGTCCTGCGTCGACAGGCCTTCGCCGCACACGCGATTGGACACATCGGCTTTGCCGGCGCGGCCGGCGCCGTACTGCTCGGGCTCTCGCCGATGACCGGACTGCTCGTGTTCTGTCTCGGCGCCGGTCTCCTCATCGGCCTCGGTGGTGCGTCGCTCGACGACCGCGACGCGGTCGTGGGCGTGACCCTGACCGCGGCCCTCGGACTCGGCGTGCTCTTCATCTCGCTCTACAGCGGCTACGCCAACGCCACCTACTCGATCCTCTTCGGACAGATCCTCGGGGTGACCGTCGGGGATGTGTGGCTGGTCGCCGCGCTGTCGCTCGCGGTCGTGCTCGTCGTCTCGGTCGTCTATCGACCGATGCTCTTCGTCTCGGTCGACGCCCAGTCCGCGGAGTCCCGCGGCCTGTCGGTGCGCGGACTCTCATTGTTGTTCATGGCGCTGCTCGCGCTCACGACGGTCGTTGCGATCCAGATCGTCGGAGTCCTGCTCGTCTTCTCACTGCTGGTCGCGCCCGCCGCGGCCGCGGAGGTGGTCACACGACGACCCTGGCGGGCCCTGGTCCTTTCGACCGCGCTGGCGCTGGCGAGCGCGTGGGTCGGATTGTTCCTCGGCGTGTGGATCGGCGGTCCGGTGAGTTTCTGGATCACGGCCCTCGCGTCCTCGTCGTATCTCGTGGCTCGGCTGGGCGCCGGGTGGCGAACGCGCGCCGCACTCGCGGTGAGTGCCTAATCTCGGGGCGTGACGTCCGACGCGGTTGCGCTGCTCGCTGTCTGCCACTTTCCACCGGCTCACACTGCAGTGGACGTCGCCGTGTCCGGTGGTCCCGACTCGGTGGGACTGCTCCTACTCGCCCTCGACGCGGGTCTTACGGTGACGGTGCACCACGTTGACCACCACCTGCGCGCGACGAGTGCCTCGGACGCCCGGTTCGTCGAGGAACTCGGCGCGAGCCTCGGAGTCGCGGTCGTTGTCCACGACGTCGAGGTGACGCCGGGAGCGAATCTCGAGGCGAGGGCCCGCGCGCACCGGCGCGGCGTGCTACCACCAGGGACCATGACCGGGCACACGATGGACGACCTGGCCGAGACGGTGCTGCTCAACCTGCTGCGCGGCGCGGGCGTGGACGGGCTCTCGCCGATGGTGGAGGACCCGACCAAGCCCCTGCGCGCGGTGCGACGCCACGATCTGCACGCCCTGGTCACGGCGCACGGGATCGCGGCCCGTCACGACGAAACCAACGACAGCCCGGCGTACTGGCGTAACCGGGTGCGTCACGAACTAGTACCACTCGCCAACAACATCGCTGGGCGCGACGTGGTGCCGATCATCGCACGCCAGGCGGACCTCGTCTACGACGAACGCCGGTGGCTCGACGAGCTCGCGGCACTCGACGGGCGCGCCCTTGACGAGGTCGACTGCCGCGAGCTGCGCGCCTGGCCGCGAGCGCGTTTGCGGCGGTGGCTGCGCGAACGACTGGCCAACGGTGACGAGGCCCACCCGCCGAGCGCGGCCGAGGTCGAGCGAGCCATCCGCGTCGTCGAGGGTGACGTCACCGCCGTCGAGCTGAGTGGGGGTCGTCGTCTGAGCCGACGACACCAGTTCCTGCGACTCGGGTAGTCAACTACGCTGGCCATGCATGGGCCCGCACGACGACACGGCATTTACCGCCCACTGGGCGGCGCACGACCTGGGTGAGGTCGTCGTCTCCGCGGCCGACCTGCGTGAGCGGATCGCTGAGCTCGGTGAGGAGATCTCGCGGGACTACGACGGTCATCCGCCGCTGCTGGTCTGCGTGTTGAAGGGCGCGATCAATTTCATGTCCGACCTGATGCGCACCATCGAACTGCCCGTCGAGGTCGAGTTCATGGCGGTGTCGAGCTACGGAGCGGCGACCAAGACGAGTGGTGTGGTGCGCATCGTGAAGGACCTCGACGTCGACATCGCGGGGCGCGACGTGCTCATCGTCGAGGACGTGGTGGACTCGGGACTGACGCTCAACTACCTGCGTCAATACCTCGGCGCGCGCAGCCCGGCGAGTCTCGAAGTCTGTGCGCTGCTGTTAAAAGAAGGCGAGCAGCGCGTCGAGCAGGACCTGAAGTACGTCGGCTTTTCCATCGGGCCCGCCTTCGTCGTGGGTTACGGACTCGACGTGAGCGAGCGTTACCGCAACCTCGACGGCATCTACACCTACATCGGCGAGGCCTGAGCGTGGTTGATCGCCCGCGCGTGGAGGCCCTAGTGCGTGAGCTGCTCGAGGCGATCGGCGAGGACCCGACCCGCGAGGGGCTGCTCGAGACGCCCCGACGGGTGTCGGACATGTACGTCGAGCTCTTCGAGGGGCTCGAGGCCGACCCCGGCGAGCACCTGCGCGTCACCTTCGAGGCCGCTCACGACGAGATCGTGATGGTGCGCGACATCCCCTTCACGTCGTTGTGCGAGCACCACCTGGTCCCGTTCATCGGCCACGCCCACGTCGCCTACCTGCCCGGCGCCGACGGGCGGATCACCGGGCTGTCCAAGATGGCCCGCCTCGTCGAGGGCTACGCGCGCCGCCTCCAGGTCCAAGAGCGCATGACGACTCAGATTGTCGAGGCCATGGAACGTGAGCTGACCCCGCGGGGATCGATCGTGGTGCTTGAGGCCGAGCACTTCTGTCTCTCAATGCGCGGCGTGAAGAAGGCGGGGGTCACTACCGTGACCTCGGCCGTACGCGGGATCTTTCGCGATGACCCGGCGTATCGCGCCGAGGCCCTGCAGTACATCCACCAGCGGCGGTCGACGTGGCACTAGGACCGGGCGTCCTGGGCATCGTCAACGTCACGCCTGACTCGTTCTTCCCCGAATCACGAACGGCGGTCCCGCTGGACGCCGTGGCCCGGGGGCGCGGCTTCTTCGAGCTGGGGTGTGACGCCGTGGACGTGGGCGGTGAGTCGACGCGTCCTGGGTCGACCCCGGTCTCGGCCGACGAGGAGCTCGCGCGGGTCGTCCCGGTCGTCGAGCAGCTCGCGGCCTACGGACCGGTCTCGGTGGACACGACCAAAGAGGTCGTCGCGCGCGCCGCGGTCGCGGCCGGCGCGCTGGTGATCAACGACGTCTCGAGCTCGTTGCTCGAGGTCGCCGCCGAGCTCGGCGTCGGCTACGTCGCGATGCACGCCCAGGGCACGCCGACCACGATGCAGGTGGCCCCGCACTACGACGACGTCGTCGAGGAGGTCTACGCCTTCCTCGAGGGCGAGGCGCGCCGGGCCCGCGCGGCGCGCCTCGAGCGACTGTGGCTCGACCCCGGCATCGGTTTCGGCAAGACCGCGGACCACAACTGGGCCCTGCTCGCCAACCTCGAACGCTTCGTCGAACTCGCTCACCGCTACGACGCGCAGGTCCTCGTCGGCACGAGCCGTAAGCGGTTCCTCGGCGACCTCGCCGACCCGCCGCTCGCGGTCGAAGAGCGTCTGGAGGGGTCGCTCGCCAGCGCGGCGTGGGCCATGCTCTGCGGCGCCGATCTCGTACGTGTCCACGACGTGGCGGCGACTGTGCAGCTGCGTGACGTGGTAACGCGTCCACTCGACGAGGTGGGACCGTGAGGGGCAAGTGGGCCGTGGGGATCGAACCGCGGAACTTCACGTGGGTCTTTCGCGGGATCCTCGCCGTCTCCGAACGCCCGGGTGGTTCGACGGCGGTACATCGACGCGTGCGGCGCGATGAGGAGTTGCTGTGGCTGCGTCACCAGGGCTTCACGAGGATCATCTCGATCCTGCCCGTGATGCAGAACCTGAATAACTACCTCGAGCAGGGTATGACCGCCGCCCACTATGCGCTGCGCGGCGGACCTCAGCAGCGAGACGTGCTCGACGCGTGTTATCGCGACCTCGCCGAGTCCATGGCTTCTGGCGTGGTCGTGTTGCTCCACGGCGACGACGTGTCCGACCGTCTGCTCGGGGTCGTCGCGGGCTATCTCGTCTGGTCCAAGCGCGTCGCCTCAGTACCGGCGTCGATCGCGCTCGTCGAGGCGCTGTTTCGTCGTTCGATCGGGCCCGATGGTCGTTCGGTGCTCGTCGACCTGCCGGAGCGGTCGTGAGCGATCAGATCGAGATCCGAGGGCTTCGCTGCGCGGTGATCGTCGGGGTACTCGCCGAGGAGCGCGATCGCGTCCAGCCCATCGAGATCGACGTCGACCTCGAACGTCCGATCGAGGCCGCCGCGATGAGCGACGACCTGACTGAGACCACGAACTACGCCGACGTCGTGAGCCTGGCCCGTCGCGTTGCGACCGAGGGGCGCTTCTTACTCCTCGAGACCCTCGTCTATCGCGTCGCGCGCGAGGTCCTGGCCGCTGACGAGTCCATTGAGGCGGTGACGGTCGCGGCGCGCAAGCTGCGCCCGCCGGTGCCCGAGGACGTGGCGACGATCGGCGTGCGCACCACCGTTCGGCGCTGACGTGCGGGCTTTCCTGTCATTCGGCTCGAACGTGGGCAATCGGGCCGAGCACCTGCGAGCGGGCGTGGCGATCGTCGCGGGGACCGACCCCTACCGCCTCTCGCGGGTCTACGAGACCGAGCCCGTCGGCGGAGTGGCCCAAGACGACTATTGGAACCTCGTGATGGAGCTCGTCACTGAGGCGAGCCCGTGGGCCCTACTCGAGCGAGCCCAGCGCGCCGAGGCCCAGCGCGACCGCACTCGCGACGTCCGTTGGGGCCCGCGCACGCTCGATGTGGACGTGCTCTGGGTCGAGGGTTTCACGAGTGACGACCCCCGACTCACGGTGCCCCATCCACGAGCGATGGAGCGGGCCTTCGTCGTCGTGCCGTGGCGCGAGCTGGCGCCCGAGCTCATCAGCCAGTTCGACGTCGAGCGCGCGACGGGACGGGTCGTCGCACTCGATACACTCGAGTTATTGCAGTAACCGAACGGCACCCTCGGGGCCGGAACGGAGCAGAGATGAGAATCGCCATCGTTGGGGCCGGGCGAGCCGGCACGTCCTTCTCCTCGGCGCTGGCGCGCTGCGGGCACCGCGTCGAGCTGGTGCACCACGACGAACTCGAGCGCATTGGCTCGGTCGACCTCGTCTTGCTCGCGGTCCCCGACGACGCTATCGCCACCACTGCCGCGCGACTCCCGGTCGAGCCCACGCGCGTTGTCGCGCACGTGGCGGGTTCGCGCTCGCTCGCGGTTCTCGCGCCGCACCCGAAGGTCGCGTCGATCCACCCGCTCATCACCATGCCGAGTGACGATGTGGGAGCCCAACGGCTCGTGGGCGCCACATTCGCGGTGGCGGGCGATCCGCTGGTGCGCGAGCTGGTCACCTCGCTGCGTGGCCGTGCGCTCAACCTGAGCGACGAGCAGCGCACCGCCTACCACGCGACGGCGACAGTGGCGGCGAACCACCTCGTGGCACTGCTCGCGCACGTCGAGCGCCTCGCCGAGCACGCGGGGCTGAGTCTCGAGGACTTCTTGCCGCTCGCGCGCATGGCGCTCGAGGACGTGACCGAGCGCGGCGTGGAGCGGGCCCTCACCGGACCGGCCTCGCGCGGCGACCTCGCGACGATCGACGCTCACCTCGGTGCCATCCCCGCGAGCGAGCGCTCAACTTATGTAGCGCTCGCTCAGGTGGCTTTTGACGTGACGGAGCGTCGATCGCGTTCACTCGCCTGATGCGTCGGGTCGTCGACATCGAGCAGTGGCGACGACTCGCCCAGGACCAGCGCGACGCCGGCCGCCGGGTCGGTCTGGTCCCGACCATGGGTGCGCTGCACCGCGGCCACCAGTCGCTGGTCGAGGCCGCACGTGCGAATGGCGACTACGTCATCATGACCATCTTCGTCAACCCGCGTCAGTTCAACGACCCCAACGACTTGCGCGCCTACCCGCGAACGCCCGAAGCCGATCGCGATCTCGCTGAGTTGATCGGCGTCGACGCGCTCGTCGAACCCACGATGGCCGAGATGTGGCCGGCCTACCCCGACCCGACGCCGACCACGGTGTCCGTGGCGGGGCTTGGTGACGTCCTCGAGGGCGCCGGACGACCGGGCCACTTCGACGGCGTCGCGAGCGTGGTGACCAAGCTCGCGATCGTGACCGGGCCGTCGCGGATCTACTTCGGGGAGAAAGACTTTCAACAGCTCGCGGTCGTGCGCCGGATGGTGCTCGACCTGGGTCTCGACGTCGAGGTGGTCGGCTGTCCGATCGTGCGCGACGACGACGGGCTCGCCCTGTCGAGTCGCAACGTGCGCCTCGATGAGCTGGCGCGCACCCGCGCGCTGGCGCTCAATCGAGCGCTCACGCTCGCGAGCGAGCTCGACGGACCCGCGAGCGCGATGCGCGCCGTGATGCGCGCGACGATGGAAGCCGCCGACGTGGTCGTCGCGTACGCCGAGGTCGTGGACCCGACGACCCTCCAGCCACTCGACGACGGGGCCACGGGACGGGCCCGCGCGTTGGTCGCCGGCGTGGTCGACGGCGTGCGATTGATCGACAACCGGGCGGTCGAGCTGCGAAGGGGGCACTGATGCTTCTGGCCATGGACGTGGGCAACACCGAGACCGTCATCGGGCTGTTCGGCAAGCCGAGCCCCGACGCCGGCGACGCGATGGGCTTCGCGAGGGCCTCGGACGAGCGGGGTCTCGCGTATCACTGGCGCCTATCCACGATTCAGGAGCGGACCCCGGACGAGCACGCGATGGTGCTCACGCAGTTGCTCGACCTCGAGGGCCTGGACCTGCGCGAGACGGTGAGCGCGATCGCGATCTCGTCCTCGGTGCCAACCGTCTCGACTCAATTGCGAAGGATGGCCAACCGGTGGTTCGCGTCACTGCCGATCACGGTGCTCGGTCCGGGAACCAAGTCCGGCATGGCGATCCTCTACGAGAACCCCCGCGAGGTCGGGGCCGACCGGATCGCCAACTCGGTCGGGGCCTACGACCTCTACCCGGGCGCCGCGGTGGTCGTCGACATGGGCACGGCCACCACCTTCGACGCGATCAGCGCCAAGGGCGAGTACCTCGGTGGCGCCATCGCCCCAGGTGTCGCGATCTCCCTCGAAGCGCTCTACACCGAGGCGTCCGCACTGCGTTCGGTCGAGCTGATCGCGCCACGCTCGGTCATCGGTCGCTCGACGGTGGAGTCAATCCAGTCGGGCGTCCTCTACGGGTTCGCCGCCCAGGTCGACGGGGTCACCCAGCGCATCCTCGAGGAGCTCGGTGAGGCCACGGTGATCGCGACCGGTGGTCTCGCGGGATTGATCGCACCACACACGAAGCTGGTCCAGTACGTCGAGCCGTGGTTGACCCTGCACGGATTGCGTATCGTACATGAACGGAATCATTCGGGAGACCAGTCGTGACCACACCGTATTCATTCGCCCACAACGCCTACGCGGGCGACTTGCAACAGACGTGGGACCATCTCATCGACGGTGAGGAGTCCGGCGTGACGGTCAACGTGGCCGGGCGCGTCATGCTGCTGCGTACGCAGGGCAAGTTGGCCTTTGCGACGATGCGCGACTCCACCGGCGAGATCCAGCTCTTCGCGCTCGCCGCGCTGACCGAAGGCTTCGACGAGTTCGTGAAACTTCACCTCGGCGACTGGGTCGGGGTCGCTGGTGAGATCGTGCGCACCAAGCGCGGTGAGCTGTCAGTGAAGGTCGCCTCGTGGAAGACCCTCGCGGTCGCCCAGCACAACTTCGGTGACAAGTGGGCCGGGATCGCTGACTTCGATCTGCGCTACCGCCACCGTGAGGCCGACCTGTGGGCGAACGAGAAGTCCCGAACGACCCTCGCGCGACGCAGCGACGTGGTGCGCGCGGTGCGCGAGCGCTGCTGGGCAGCGAACTTCATGGAGGTCGAGACGCCGATCCTCAACCCCATTGCGACGGGCGCCTCGGCCCGGCCCTTCACCACGTTCCACAACGCGCTCGACAGTGAGTTCTACCTGCGCATCGCGCCCGAACTGTGGCTCAAGCGCCTCGTGGTGGGCGGCTTCGAGCGCGTCTTCGAGCTCGGTCGGGTCTTTCGCAACGAGGGCGTGAGCCCCCGGCACAACCCCGAGTTCACGATGCTCGAGCTCTACGCCGCGTACTGGGACTTCGAGGACATGATGACCTTCACCGAGGAGCTCATCGCGGGCGTGGCCGTCGACGTGCTCGGCTCGACCGAGACGACCTACCAGGGTCGTCCGCTCTCCTTTTCGACCCCGTGGCCGCGACGTCCGATGGCCGAACTCGCCAGTGAGGCCGTCGGCGAGGAGGTCTCGGTCCACACACCGCGGTCGCGCTTGGCTGACCTGCTCGTCGAGCGCGACGTCGAGGTGCACGATTCGTGGGGCGCGGGGCGCTGTCTCGCCGAACTCTTCGAGGTGTCGGCCGAGTCGTCGTTATGGGAGCCGGTCTTTGTCACCGAGCACCCCGTCGAGGTCTCGCCGCTCGCGCGGCGCCACCGCCGCGACTCCGATCTCACGGAGCGCTTCGAGTCCTACGCCGTGGGGCGCGAGCTCTCCAACGGCTTCAGCGAACTCAACGACCCCGTCGACCAACGCAGCCGCTTTGAGGAGCAGGCCCGGCTCGCCGCGGCCGGCGACGACGAGGCGATGCGCATCGACGAGGACTACGTGCGGGCCCTGGAGTGGGGGCTGCCGCCGACGGCCGGTCTCGGTGTCGGTATCGACCGGCTCGTCATGTTGATGACCGACGAGTCGAACATCCGCGAGGTCATCGCGTTCCCCACGCTGAAGCCCCTGCGGGGTTGACCGGCACCCAAACCGTTCGGGACATGTGAACTTGTGAGCACGCAGGTGCGCGGTCCTTGCCGGGCGATGGATGGCATCGGTCCTGATGGACTGGGGACTTGAGTAAAGGCCGCAAAATTCCCGGTATAGCGAACGCGATTCGGAGGAATTAGTCGACTCACTCACAGGGAGTTCTCACGGAACTCACACCGTTCTCCCAGGGTCACTTTACGCGCATCAACTAGCGTCCTTCTGGGGCCGCTCGCCCTGCTTCACCTACGCAAGGAGTGTGATTATGCGAGTCGGTTTGATTGGATTTGGCAAGACCGGCGTTCCGGTAGCCTCCGTGATACTTCGAGACCCCAAAATGCAATTGGTGTGGGTCGTGCGGAAAAGCGATGCAAGGGCGCACCAGTCTGCCGCCGAATTTCTCGATATACCGTGCGAAGATCCTGCACTAATTATCACCGCGGGCGAGATCGACGCCCAGCAGTTGCTCAATGATCACCCCGTCGACGTGATCATCGACTTCTCCTCCGAGGAGGGGCTCGACTACTACATGGGCGCGGCGGCCGCGCGCCGAGTGAACGTGGTGACGGCGATCTCGCACTACTCCGATGCCCAGCAACAGAAGCTCCACCGTCTGAGCCAGAGCACCGCGGTGCTCTGGTCACCTAACATCACCGTCGGGGTCAACTTCCTCATCCTCGCGGCCCAGTCACTGCGCCGTATCGCGCCGCACGCCGATGTCGAGATACTCGAGGAGCACTTCAAACTCAAGAACGGCGTCTCGGGAACGGCCAAGTTGATCGGCGAGGCGCTCGACGTCTGTGAGTCCGACATCAAGTCCGTGCGAGCCGGCGGCATCATCGGCGTGCACGAGATCCTGTTCGGTTTCCCCTATCAGGTGGTGCGACTGCGCCACGAGTCGATCTCGCGCGAGGCCTTCGGTGACGGCGCACGCTTTGCCGCGGTGGGTCTCGCGGGCAAGCTGCCGGGCCTCTATACAATGCAAGACCTGATGAGCCCGATGTTCGCCTCGACGCCACCGGCACCGCGACGCGAGCGCGCCCGGCGCAGGGGTTTCACGTTGCGTCGAGCGCCGGAATTGCCGGTACGCGCGGATCGTGCGCCAGCCGCGATCACGGATTAGACGCGCGTACGTGACCCGCGCGACCGGTACGTCAGTGGGCGGGCAGGTCCTCGAGGAGTGACTCGATGAGCGAACCGAAGCCTCGCCGCAGGCCGTCGCTGGGCAGGGTGGCGAGCGACTCCTGAGCCAGCGCGAGGAAGCGCTGGGCCGCGGCGACCGTTCGCTCGACGCCGTCGGTCGCGACCACGAGCTTGCGAGCGCGTTCACGGTCGGCGTCGTTCAAGACGGCGCCGAGGATCGAACGCAGTTCGTCACCCACCGAGGGGTCGCGCAGCGCGTAGAGCGTCGGCAGGTTGTAGATGCCCTCGGCGAGGTCCTGGCCGGCTGGCTTGCCCAGCTCGTTGTCCACCGCGATGACGTCCAAGATGTCGTCGCGCAACTGGTAGACCATCCCGAAGCAGCGGCCGAATTCGCTGAGTGCCTCGGTGTGGGCCGGATCGTGGTCGGCGGTGATCGCACCGACGCGGCAGCTGGCGGCCATGAGTGAGCCGGTCTTGCCCTCAATCGCCTCGAAGTAGTCGGCTTCGGTGCGCTCGACCGAGAAGGCCGTTCGCACCTCGGAGACCTGACCGCGGGTGAGCCACGCGAGGGTGCGCGCCATCAGCCCGGCCACGTCGGTACCGAGATCGGCGGCGATGCCGGCCGATCGGGCCATCAGGTAGTCACCCGCGACGATGGCGACGAGGTTGCCGTATCGGGCGTTGACGCTGTCGACGTTGCGTCGCACGTCAGCCTCGTCCATGACGTCGTCGTGGTAGAGCGACGCGAGGTGCATGAGCTCGAGCGAGATTCCGCCAAGCAGGTCCTCCTCGGAGGCCTCGCGCTCGCCGAAGGTGGCCGCGGCGATCGCGAGCATCGGGCGCAGCCGCTTGCCACCGGCGTAGATCAGGTGCGTCGTGACGGCATCGAGGTAGGAGTCACCGACCACTACCGACTCGGCGAGCAGGGCTTCGAGACGCTCGAGGTCGCGCTCCACCAGGGGCAATTGGAGTCGCTCGTGCGGATTCACGTTCCCACAATAGATGAGCCATGACGGGGCGCCGCCGGGCGAGGTCGCCCGCGGCCTTGTCACCGGTACACTGCTACCTATCAGCACATAAAGGATGAACGTTGTTCGAACGATTTACAGATCGAGCCCGGCGAGTTCTCGTACTGGCACAAGAGGAAGCCCGCGAGTTGAACCACGCGTTCATCGGGACCGAGCACATCCTCCTGGGCCTGATTCGCGAAGGTGAAGGGGTCGCCGCCAAGGCACTGGACGCTCTCGGGATCACGTTCGACGTGGTGCGCGAGAAGGTCGAAGAGGCCATCGGGACGAACTCGAACCCCTCACCCGGGTCACCACCCTTCACGCCTCGGGCGAAGAAGGTGCTCGAGCTCTCGCTTCGCGAGGCGCTCCAGCTGGGTCACTCCTACATCGGCACCGAGCACATGCTGCTCGGGCTCGTGCGCGAGGGCGACGGCGTGGCCGCTCAGGTCCTCAACGACCTCGGCGCCGACATGGCCCGGGTCCGCACCCAGGTGATCCAGATGATGTCGGGTCAGTCCGGCAAGGAGGCCGGTGCGACGGTCTCGTCGAGTGGTCAGAAGGGCGACGTCGAGGCGACCGGCGGTTCGGCCGTCCTGGATCAGTTCGGCCGAAACCTCACCCAGTTCGCTCGCGAGGGCAAGCTCGACCCGCTGGTCGGACGCGAGAAGGAAGTCGAGCGCGTCATGCAGGTCCTGTCGCGGCGCACCAAGAACAACCCGGTGCTGATCGGCGAGCCTGGCGTCGGCAAGACCGCGATCGTCGAGGGACTCGCCCAGAAGATCGTCGCCAACCAGGTCCCGGTGACCCTCGCCGACAAGCAGCTCTACACGCTGGACCTCGGCGCGCTCGTCGCGGGTAGTCGATACCGCGGTGACTTCGAGGAGCGCTTGAAGAAGGTGTTGAAGGAGATCCGAACGCGCGGTGACATCATCCTCTTCATTGACGAGATCCACACCCTGGTGGGTGCCGGGGCCGCGGAGGGCGCCATCGACGCGGCGTCGATCCTCAAGCCGATGCTCGCGCGTGGCGAGCTCCAAACCGTCGGCGCGACGACGATTGACGAGTACCGCAAGCACATCGAGAAGGACGCCGCCCTCGAGCGACGGTTCCAGCCGGTCAAGGTCGACCAGCCGTCGGTTTCGATGACCATCGAGATCCTGAAGGGTCTGCGTGAGGTCTACGAGGAGTTCCACGCGGTCAAGATCACCGATCAGGCGTTGATCGCGGCGGCGAACCTCGCCGACCGCTACATCGCCGACCGCTTCTTGCCCGACAAGGCGATCGACCTCATCGACGAGGCCGGCAGTCGCCTGCGTATCCGCCGGATGGACGCCCCGCCGGCCGCCAAGCGGTTCGACGAGGACATCGCACGCGTGCGCGCCGACAAGGAGACCGCCATGGAGCGCGGTGCTCTGGAACAGGCCAAGGCGCTCGAGGAGCAGGAGCGCGACCTCATGGCGAAGAAGGACGAGCTCGACGCAACCGTCGCCTCCTCGGGAGGTGCGACCTTCGACCTCGTCGACGAGGACACGATCGCCGAGGTGCTCGCTAACTGGACCGGTATCCCGGTCTACCGGCTCACCGAGGAGGAGACGTCCAAGTTGCTGCGCATGGAGGACGAACTCCACAAGCGCATCATCGGTCAGGACGAGGCGATCGCGGCGCTCAGCCGCGCGATCCGCCGCACGCGCGCGGGTCTGAAGGACCCGAAGCGCCCCGGCGGCTCGTTCATCTTCCTCGGCCCGACCGGCGTCGGCAAGACCGAGCTCGCCAAGACGCTGGCCGAGTTCCTCTTTGACGACGAGGACGCGTTGATTCAACTCGACATGTCCGAGTACATGGAGAAGCACTCGGTGAGTCGACTCGTCGGTTCGCCCCCCGGTTACGTCGGCTACGACGAAGGCGGGCAGTTGACCGAGGCGGTGCGACGCAAGCCGTTCTCCGTGGTTCTTTTCGACGAAGTCGAAAAGGCCCACCCCGACGTCTTCAACACCCTGTTGCAGATCCTCGAGGATGGCCGCCTGACCGACTCACAGGGCCGCGCGGTCGACTTCAAGAACACCATCTTGATCATGACCTCGAACCTGGGGACCGCCGATCTGCGAAAGGCCGCGATTGGCTTTGGCAAGGTGTCGGACCTCGCGACGCACGAGCGCATGAAGGAGAAGGTCAACCAGGCCCTCAAGGCGCACTTCCGTCCCGAATTCCTCAACCGTATCGACGAGACCATCGTCTTCCACGAGTTGACCAAGCCCGAGGTCATCGCCATCGCCCAGCTGTTCATCACGCGTCTGCGCGACCAGTTGTCGGTGCAGGGACTGGGCCTCGAGTTGTCGGCGGCGGCGCAGAGTTACCTCGCCGACAAGGGCTACGACCCCGAACTCGGCGCGCGACCGCTGCGTCGTGCGGTCCAGCAGTACGTCGAGGACGTGCTCAGCGAGAAGATCCTCTTCAAGGAGTTTCACGCGGGCCAGACGATCGTCGTGGACACGACCGAGGGCCCCGACGGTCCGATGCTCACGTTCGAGGGAGTCGAGGGGCTACCACCGTCGGTTGACTTCGAGGACGTCGCGCCAAAGCCAGAGGCGTGACAGTCGCCGTCTAACGTTCGTCGGGTGAAGACCCGATCCGAGTTCGTGTGTGAAAGTTGCGGGGCGCTGAGCGCCCGCTGGGTCGGACGCTGCGGGTCCTGCGGCGCCTGGAATGCCGTGGCCGAACGCGACGCGCCCGGCGGGCGCAGTGCGGTGCCGGCGCCGACCCCGATCCGGGCGGCGCGGATCGACGACGGACTGACCATGCCCACCGGTGTGGGGGAGCTCGACCGGGTACTCGGCGGGGGGTTCGTCGCCGGTTCGACGACCTTGCTGTTCGGCGAGCCCGGGGTCGGCAAGTCCACGCTCGCCCTCCAGGCCATGCGATCGATCGCGATGGCCGGTTCAGTCGTGGTGCTCGTAGCGGCCGAGGAGTCAGCGGCCCAGGTAGCACGACGGGCACGACGACTGGGACCAGTGCCGGCGGACCTCGCAGTCGTGGCGACGAACGACGTCACCACCGCCGAACAGGTCATCGAACGCTACCGGCCGACCCTCGTGGTCGTGGATTCGGTGTCGGCGTTGCGAGACGAGGCGATCAGTGGCTCGTCGGGCTCGGTGAATCAGGTCCGTGCCGCCGCCGAGCGGCTCTGTGCGGTGGCCAAGGCCACCGACACTGCGCTCGTGCTCATCGGACACGTCACCAAGGACGGCGAGTTGGCTGGACCTCGGGCGCTGGAGCACGTGGTGGACACGGTGCTGCGAATCGAGGGTGATCGACACGGCTCACTTCGCGTCGTGCGGGCCCTGAAGCACCGCTTCGGTCCGACGGGCGAGGTCGGCCTCTTCGAGATGGTCGCCGATGGTCTGCGCGAGCTGCCCGACGGTTCGCTCAACCCGCCGGGTCCGGGGCTCGACGTGCCCGGCGTCGTCTGGAGCGTCACCAACGACGGCAGTCGGTCGCTCTCGGTCGAGATCCAGGCCCTCGTCGCCTCGAGCACGGGATCGCCTCGCCGGGTCGCTCACCAGGTCTCATCCCAACGGCTGGCCCTGCTGCTCGCCGTACTGGAGGCGCGGTGCGGCGTCGAACTTGGCGGATCGGACGTCTTTGCGACCACGGCGGGGGGTCTGCCCGCGGTCGAGCCCGGCGTCGACGCCGCCCTGGCACTCGCCATCGCCTCCGCGGCGGTCGGTTTCGTTGTCCCGGCGAACCTGGCCGTGGTGGGCGAGGTCGGTCTCGCCGGTGAACTGCGCCCGGTGAGCGGGCTCAGCCGTCGGCTCACTGAGGTCCGTCGTCGCGGCGCCGAGCGGGTGGTCGTCCCGGCCGGATCGGCCCTGGAGCCAGCGGCGGGACTGGACCTGATCGAGTGTCGCCGGCTCGTCGACGTGATCGAAGCCGTGCAACCCGTCACGGTTTGAGTGAAGTTTGGTAGAATGGATAGTCCCCACGAACGCCCCGCGGCGTCGGTCGGCTAGGAGCTACTGCGCAATGACTGTCCGGAAATATAAGAAGGGCGACCGT
>JAJYDR010000016.1 GCA_021777285.1 Actinomycetes bacterium | reverse complement strand
TCGTCGAGGACGGTCGCCTCGGGCTCGACGACCCGGTCGAGACGTTCCTGCCCGAGCTCGGCGCGCCACGGGTGCTCGCCGCGCCCGACGGCCCGCTCGACGACACCCGCCCGGCGCGTCGATTCATCACCGTGCGCGACCTGCTCACCTTCACGAACGGGTTCGGCATGTATATCGATATGTTCGCGGCACCGACGCCGTGGCCGATCGTCCTCGAGGAGCAACGACTCGGCCTGGTCACGCTCGGACCACCGAACCCGACCGTCCAGCCTCCGCCCGACGAGTGGATCGCGCGGCTCGGCAAACTGCCGCTGCTCGCCGAACCGGGCACTCGCTTCCTCTACAACACGGGCGCGTCGATCCTCGGCGTGCTCATCGGCCGCGCCAGTGGCACGTCGTTCGGGGCCTACCTGCGCGGGCGGATCCTGGATCCGCTCGCGATGACCGAGACGGACTTCTACGCGTCGGACCCTCAGCGACTCGCCACCGCCTACCGGCCAACGCCCGCGGGCCTCGAGCGCGCCTTCGAGCTCGACGAGGCCTACACGCACCCGCCGGCCTTCGAGGACGGCGGGTGCGGACTCGTCGCCACGGTGGACGACCTCTACGCCCTCGCCCGGCTCCTGCTCGACGAGGGTCACGACCTCGTCTCGGGCGCCGCGATCCGTTCGATGACGAGCGACCAGCTGCGCGACGAGCAGAAGGTCGACGGCGCCTTCGGACCCGACTTCTTCGCCGAGCGCTCCTGGGGCTACGGCCTCGCCGTGAACCGCGACGGCTCCTACGGGTGGGACGGTGGGCTGGGCACCTCGTTCCTCGTCGATCCACCACGCCAGCTCGTGGTCATCGTGCTCACTCTACGACTCTTCGAGTCGCCCGAGACACCGGCCGTGCACCGTGAGCTGCGAGCGATCTCGCGCGGCGCACGTCATGAGCGAGCCGCATCGAATCCTTCAGCGACGACGTGCTCGCCATCGCGATCACGATCATGGCGCTCTCCGTGCACCGGCCAGAGGGCACGGGCTTTAGCGCCCTGCGCGGCGCCACACCGTCACTACTCGCCTACGCACTGCGCTTCATCTACTCGCGATCTACTGGAACAACCTCCACCGCCGCCTGTTGAAGATGGTGAGGCGCGTCACCGGATCGCTCATGTGGTCGAACCTCAACCTGTTGTTCTGGCTGTCACACTTTCCCGTCACGACGGCGTGGATGTCCGAGGGTCACTTCGCGGCTGACCCCGTGGCGACCTGTGGCGTCGTGCTCGTCTGGGCGGCCATCGACTACGTCATCGTCCCGTGGGTGATCGTGGCGAACCAGCTACCCGACACGGGGCTGCGCGACGCGCTTCGCTCGCACTGGAAGTGCCGCGTCTCGGTCGTGACCTACGCGATCGCGATCCCGCTCGTACTCTGATTGCGCTGGGGTCGCTCGCGCTCCTCGGGGCCATCGCGGTGCGCTGCGCACCCCGACCGACGCCTCGAGGTCTACCTCGCCCAACGCTCCAACAGAGTTGACGGCGACGGAATCGCGCGAAGGTCACCGCCTACACTGCAACGGGTGGAGTCCTCGTTGCCCCAACTCGTCCGGCGCGCCCTACTCGCCCTCGCCCTCGCCGCACCACTGGCCGCGACCTCCCCCGTCGGTTCGGTGACGGCGCCGCTGTGGCAGCGCGCGCGCATCACGGTGCTGCCTGCGGGCGCGAAGGGCCTCTACCAGGGCTATCTGCCAACCCTCGCCTGCCCGAGCACCGGCAACTGCGTCGCGGCTGGCATGTACAACAACCACGCGGACATCCCCGAGGGACTGGTCCTCACCGAGGTGCAGGGCCGATGGGGGGCGCCTCGCACGATCACCCCGCCGAGTGACGCCGGGTCGGTCGCGGCGACGACGCCGCTCGGACTGGCCTGTAGCTCGGTCGGCAACTGCGCGATCGTCGGCACCTACCAGGTCGCGAGCGGAGACACGCAGTCCTTCGTCCTCGACGAGGTCAACGGTGTCTGGCGGCCCGCGACGCGCGTCGCCCTGCCCAGCGACGCCCTCGGCAAGGGGCAGAGCGCGCAGCTGCGCGCCGTCGCGTGCCCCCGCAACGGCGACTGCAGCGCGGTGGGCACCTACTTCACCAACGCGACGAACCCCGTCCTTGACGGCTTCGCGATCAGCGAGGTCCACGGGACCTGGGGCTCGCCCCAGGTCCTCGCCGCCCCGGCCAACGCGAACGCGAACCCCTTCCCGACGGTCGCCCAGATCGCCTGCAGCGCCCCGGGCGACTGCAGCGCGATCGGCAGTTACGTGGACGATCAGAACGTGCAACACGCGCTGATCTTCAGCGAGCGCGCGGGGCTCTGGTCCTCCGGACAGCCCGTGATCGCCCCGGCCGACGCCAGCCTCTACGCCCACGCCACTCTGAGCGCCTTGGGCTGTGCGCCGACGGGACCGTGCACGGCCGTGGGCACCTACTACGACCATCGTGGCGCCACCCAGGTCTTCGCCACGTCGAACGCCCACGGCGCGTGGTCGCCCGGACTGCCGGTCTCTATGCCGGCCAACGCCGCAGTAAACCCCAAAGCGTTCTTTTACGGCTTCCAGGACATCGCCTGCGCGACGGTGACCACCTGCAGCGCCGGTGGTCAGTATCGGGCGAGCAACGGCCTCTACGAGGGCTTCATCGCCGACGAGGTCAACGGGGCCTGGCGCAGCGCCAGTGAGCTCGCCCTGCCCGGTGGGGCGACGGCGGCGGGCAAGAACGGCGGCGTCGTGGCGCTGTCCTGTGTGAGTGTCGGCAACTGTCGCGCCGGGGCGGCTTACCTCGACGCCGCCGGCAGATACCAGGGCCTCGTGGTCAGCCAGGTGAACGGCCGGTGGGGCACCGGGTCCAAGATCGTCCTGCCCGGTGGGGCGACGAGCGTGGGTGTCGCCGGTGGCGTCTACGCGCTCGTCTGCCACCAGGACAACCGGTGCACGGCCACGGGCAGCTACCTCGCGGGCGGCACCACCTACGAGGGCTTCAGCGTCGCCACGAACTGACCAAGGTTCATCTGGCGGCAACGCCGCGGTCTCGCGAGGATCACCTTCCGATTACCCGCCCTCCGTACCGTGGACCCGTGGCCAGCCTCGACGATCGCACTCCCTCGACCACCTCGTGGCGTGGCCGCACCTCGAAGGTGTCGCCGTGACCAACGCCGACGGCCGACCCGTCGTGCTGGTCGTCGAGGACGAGCCCAGTTACCAGGACGCGCTCAACGTCGGGCTGAGCGTGGAGGGCTTCGTCGTGGTCGGTGCCACGACGATCGGCCAGGCGCGCGAGGTCTTCGCGCGCTGTGCCCCGAACCTCGTCTTGCTCGACGTCATGCTGCCCGACGGCTCGGGCATCGACTACTGCCGTGAGATCCACCAGACCCTCAGGACCCCCGTCATCATGGTCTCAGCGCGCACCAGCGAGGTCGACGTCGTCCTCGGACTCGAGATCGGCGCGGCCGACTACGTCACCAAGCCCTATCGCCTCCGCGAGCTCGTGGCCCGGATGCGCGCCGTGCTGCGCCGGCCCCAGAGCGAGCCCGGTGCCAGCGACGGTCGTATCGCGATCGGTGACATCGACGTCGACCTCGTGCGACGCTCGGTCGCCAAGCGGTCGCTGCCCATCGAGCTCAGTCGCAAGGAGTTCGACCTACTCGCGCTCTTCGCCGAGCACCGTGGCCAGGTCGTCACCCGCGAGCAGTGCCTCGACGCGCTGTGGTGGGGGCTCGACCTCGTGGACACGCGCACGCTCGACACCCACGTGAAACGGCTGCGCCAGAAGATCGAGGACGACCCGCCGCGTCCCCGGCACCTCGTCACGGTGCGCGGCGTCGGCTTCCGACTCGACGACTGACCGGTACAGTCGGTCCATGGGACCCGGCGACCTCGCACCCGACTTCACCCTCACCGACCAGCACGGCGTGGAACGATCCCTGAGCGACCTGCTCACCCAGGGCCCGGTCGTGCTCTTCTTCTACCCCGCGGCGATGACCACTGGCTGCACCAAGGAGACGTGCCACTTCCGCGACCTCGCCGCGGAGTTCGCCGAGGCGGGCGCGCAGCGGATCGGCATCTCGATGGACGACGTCGCCAAGCAGGCGGCCTTCAGCGACGCCAACGCACTCGACTACCCGCTGCTGAGCGACGTCGACGGCCGCGTCGCCAAGTCCTACGGCGTCAAGCGGGCCCTCGACGTCCTGCGGGTGAAGCGCACGACGTTCGTCATCGGCACCGATCGACGACTCATCGACGTGATCAGCAGCGAGATGAACATGACCGTCCACGCCGATCGGGCACTCGCGGCGCTGCGGGCCTAACGGCGTCAGCCGCCGATGATCGCGGCCGCGGGGTCGGAGATGAAGCGACCGATGTGCGCGATCGCGGCCGAAGCCAGTGCCCCGTCGATCTGACGGTGGTCGAAGGACATCGACAGGTCCACAGTCGGGCGTGCGACGACGTCGTCGCCCACGACCCACGGCCGCTTGGCGACCTGACCGACGGCGATGATCGCCCCGGTGCCCGGCGGCAGGATCGGCACGGCCCCGTCGACCGCGAAGGGACCGACGTTGGTGATCGAGAGCGTCGTGTGGAGCATCGCCTCGGGGGTCGTCGTGCCCGCGCGCGCAACCTCGACGAGCTCGTTGAGCGACACGGCCATGGCGCGCAGGTCGAGGGTGTCCGCGCCCTTGATGTTGGGCACGATCAGACCGCGCGGGGTGTTCGCCGCGATGCCGAGGTTCACCCGGCGGCGCACCACGACCTCCTGGGCCGCGGCGTCGTAGCTCGAGTTGAGACCCGGGAAGTGGCGCGCCGCGTCACAGACCGCGAGCGCGACGATGGTCAGCGGCGACAGGCGTACGCCGGCGAAGGCCGGACGCTCGCGCAGCGACTCGAGCAGCGCCACGGTCCCGGTCGCCTCGACGCGAACCCAGACCGCGGCGTGGGGTGCCTGGAAGGCGCTCTGGACCATCGCGTCGGCCATCGAGCGCAGCACGCCACGCACGGGAATCCGCTCCTCGAGCGGGCCGGTGCTCCAGGACTCGATCTCACGACCGACGAAGCGAGTCGTCGAGGTCGCCGCCGGGGCCGCCGGGGCCCGACTCGGCGTCGGCGCGAGCGCGCCGGCGAGGGCCCGCTCCACGTCGTCCCGGGTGATCAGTCCATCGCGTCCCGTCCCCGTGACGGTCGCGAGGTCGACGCCGTGCTGCTTGGCGTAGAGCCGGACCGGCGGGGTCGAACGCGCCGGGCGCGTCGAGGATTCGCCCGCCACGGGCGTGGGCGCGACCGGTGTCGAAACAACCGGTTCGGTGGTGCGACGACGGCGTCGCGTGACCGGGGCGTCGTCCTCGGCGACCCCGTAGCCCACGAGCACCGGTGTGCGCCCCGCCCCCACCGAGGCCGAGGCCTCGGGCGTGGCCGCCGGTGCGCTCGACGCCGACGCGGTGTCGGTCTCGATGACGACCAACGGCGCGCCCACGGCCATCACGTCGCCGACGGCGCCGTGCAGCGCCGTCACCGTGCCCGCGTAGGGGCTCGGCAGCTCGACGGTCGCCTTGGCGGTCTCGATGTCAACCAGTGGCTGATTGAGCGTGACCACGTCGCCGACGGCGACCTTCCACGCGACGATCTCGGCTTCGACGAGACCCTCGCCCACGTCGGGCAGCATGAAGATCGATTCGCTCACTGGTCGTATCCCATCACTCGGTCGATCGCGTCCATGACCCGGTCGACGCTCGGACGGTAGGCGTCCTCGATGCGCGACGGCGGGTAGGGCACGTGGTAGGCACTGACGCGCGTGCCGGGCGCGCGCAGCGAGTAGAAGCACCGCTCGGTCACTGCGGCGACGATCTCAGAGCCCACCGACGCGGTCGGCGGCGCCTCCTGGACGACGACGAGGCGACCCGTCTTGTCCACCGAGGTGGCGATCGTGTCGAGGTCGAGTGGCGAGAGGCTGCGCGCGTCGACCACCTCGAGTGACACGCCCTCCTCAGCCGCCACGTCGGCCGCACGCAGCGCGGTCTTGACCATGGAGCCCCAGGCCACGACGGTGAGGTCGGTGCCCGCGCGCCGCACGACCGCGTCGAACAGCCCGTACGGCGGGTTATCGAGGTCGACCTCGCCCTTCTCCCAGTAGCGGCTCTTGGGTTCACAGAAGATGATCGGGTCGTCGTGCTCGACGGACTGCTGGATCATCCAGTAGGCGTCGTTGGGCGTCGAGCACACCACCACCCGCAGGCCGGCGGTGTGCACGAAGTAGGCCTCGGGGCTCTCGGAGTGGTGTTCGATGGCGCCGATGCCACCCTGGAAGGGGAGCCGAATGACCAACCCCATCGTGTAGACGCCAGCCGAACGCTTGTGGAGCTTGGCGACCTGGGAGACGATCTGGTCGAAGGCCGGGTAGACGAAGCCGTCGAACTGGATCTCCACCACGGTGCGATAGCCCCGGATGGCGAGGCCGACCGAGGTGCCCACGATCGCCGACTCGGCGAGCGGGGCGTCGATCACGCGGTCCTCGCCGAAGTCCTTCTGCAGGCCGTCGGTGATCCGAAAGACCCCTCCGAGCTTGCCGATGTCCTCACCCATCAAGAGGACCTTGCGGTCCTTCTCCATCGCTCGCCGCAGACCCTCGTTGAGGGCCTTAGCCATGGTCATGGACTGCTGCGCCATCAGTGACCCCCGCTGATTCCGAGTTCGATCATCTCACGCCGGCCGGCCTCGACGAGTGGGTGCGGCTCGGCGTAGACGTGGTCGAACATCATCGTCGGATCGGGCGCATCCATGGCGAGGACGTCCTCGCGAAGTTGCAGCGCCAGCTGCTCGGCCTCGGCGGCGACCTCGTCGAAGGTCACCTTGTGCACGCCGAACTCGCGCGCGAGCAACGCCTTCACCCGCTCGATCGGGTCACGGTGACGCCACACCTCGACCTCGGCGTCCACGCGGTAGCGCGTCGGGTCATCCGAGGTTGTGTGCGCGCCCATCCGGTAGGTGTAGGCCTCGATCAGCGTCGGACCGCCGCCCGCGCGGGCGTTGTCGAGGGCGCGTTTGGCGACCTCGTACATGGCCAAGACGTCGTTGCCGTCGACGCGAACACCGGGGAAGCCGAAGCCGTGGGCGCGGTGGTAGAGCGGGATCTTGGTCTGCAGCGACGTCGGCTCCGAGATCGCCCACTGGTTGTTCTGCAGCACGAACACCACCGGGGCGTTGAAGGACGCCGCCCACACGAAGGACTCGAGGACGTCACCCTGGCTGGAGGCGCCGTCGCCGAAGAAAGTCATGACCGCCTCTTCGGCGCCGTCACGCTGAATGCCCATCGCGTAGCCGACGGCGTGCAGCGTCTGGTCGCCGAGCACCACCATGGGCAACGAGTGACGGTACTGCTGGGGGTCCCAGCCCCCCGTCGTGGTCGCTCGAAAGATCCGCAGCATGTCGCGCGGTGGCACTCCACGGGTCCACGCGACTCCGTGCTCGCGGTAGCTCGGGAAGGAGAAGTCCATCGGCGCGAGCGCCCGGCCGGCGCCGATCTGGGCCGCCTCTTGGCCCTGCAGGGGCGCCCACAGCGCTAACTGGCCCTGTCGTTGGAGCGACGTCGACTCGTTGCAGAGCCGCCGCACGATCACCATGTCTCGGTAAAAACCGAGGATCTCGTCCCGCCCGAGCTCACTGCCGTACTCGGGGTGGGAGATCCGCTCGCCCTCGGGGGTGAGCAGTTGAACAAGCTCGTCACTGATCATCAACTCTCCTTCAGCCCGGCCCTTTGAGACAATAGCCCCCTACGATAAATGGATGTCTCGGCTCTGGGTGGACGTCGGCCCGCTACGCCACCACCGTGACTTCCGCCTCCTCGTGGCCGGACAACTGGTCTCGCTCTTCGGCAGCAATCTCACCGTCGTGGCCGTTCCCTACCAGGTGTACCGGGAGACCCACTCGAGTCTCTGGGTGGGCATCGCGAGCCTCATCCAGCTCCCGGCGCTGATCGCCGGCTCGCTCTGGGGCGGCGCCTTCGGCGACCGCTACGACCGACGACACCTCTTCGTGCTGAGCTCGGTCGTGCTCGGACTGCTGAGCGGCGCGCTCGCGCTCAACGCGAGCCTGTCCCGGAGCCACTTCGTCGCGCTGCTCGTGCTCGCGGCCCTCGCCGCCGGCGCCGGCGGCTTCGCGGGACCCATTCGGACCGCGACCATCCCGCTGCTCGTGGGCGGTGACGAGCTCGTCGCGGCCTACTCGATCAACCAGGTCATCGTGAACACCGCGACCATCATCGGCACCGCGATCGCCGGCGTGCTGCTCGCCGCGGTCGGACTCGCCTCGTGCTACTGGATCGACGCGGGGACCTTCGCCGTGCTCGCCGCGGCCACCTCGCTCATGGCCCCGATCCCCCCGAGCGGGGACCACGGCGGCGTCGCGGTGCTGCGCGCCATCCGCGACGGATTCCGCTACGTGCGCGAGAACCCAACCGCCCAGGCCGTCTACCTGATCGACCTGAACGCCATGGTCTTCGGTCTGCCGCGCGCCCTCTTCCCGGCCGTGGCGCTCACCGTCTACCACGGCGGGCCGCGCGTGCTCGGCCTGCTCTACGCGGCGCCGGGCGTCGGCGCCCTCGTCATGGCGGTGGCGACGGGCTGGATCGCCCACGTTCGCCGTCGCGGGCGGCTGGTCGTGCTCGTCGTGGTCCTCTGGGGCGCGGCGATGGCGGTCTTCGGCGCGGTCCACGTGATCGCGATCGGCCTGGGCTGTCTCGCGGTGGCGGGTGCGGCCGACGTCATCTCCACGGTGCTGCGCAACACGATCCTGCAGAACGCGATCACCGACGAGTACCGCAGCCGCATCTCGGCGATCCAGCTCGCCGTCGTGACCGGCGGTCCGCGCCTCGGAGACCTCGAGTCGGGTGCCGTGGCGAACCTCGTCTCCACCGAGTTCTCGATCGTCTCGGGCGGACTCGCGTGCATCGTTGGCGCCTGGCTACTGGTGCGCTGGCGACCGGCCTTCTGGCGCGACACGGCGTGAACGGATCGCCACCGATCGCTTGGCATTGGTGACCGCGGCCAGTTGGCCGCAGGCCGCGTCGATCGAACGGCCGCGGGTGTTGCGAACGGTCGCGTTGACCCCGCGCGCGACCAGTCCATCGCGAAACGCGCGCACCCGCTCGGGCGTCGAGCCGCGCACCAGGTAGCCGGGCGTAGGGTTGAGCGGGATGAGGTTCACGTGCGCGCGCAACCCCGACGCGAAGTCCACCAGCTCGTCGCGCGCTCGGTCGGTGTCATTGACGCCGTCGATGAGGGCCCACTCGAAACTAATCCGTCGGCCCGTCGCGTCGACCCACCGTTCGCAGGCCTCGTAGAGACGCGCGAGCGGGTAGCGCCGGTTGAGCGGCACGAGCGAGTCACGGGTCTCGTCGTTGGCCGCGTGCAGGCTCACCGCGAGGGTGATCGCGAGCCCCTCCTCGGCGAGGCGCTCGATCCCCGGCACGACGCCGACGGTCGAGATCGTCAGGTGGCGCGCACTGAGACCGCGCGCGTCGTGCAGTCGTCGAACGACCTCCACGGTGACCCGGTAGTTCGCCAACGGCTCGCCCATCCCCATGAAGACCACGTTGGAGAGCCGCCGTGGCGCGGCGGCGCGGGTCGCGTAGAGCACCTGCTCGACGACCTCGCCCACCGTGAGCTGACGGGTGAAGCCGGCCTGGCCCGTGGCGCAGAACGTGCAGCCCATGGCGCACCCGGCCTGGCTGGACACGCACACCGTCACCCGGTCGTCGTAGACCATGAGGACCGTCTCGATCGTGGCCCCGTCGGCGAGCTCGAAAACCCACTTGCGCGTCGAGCCGTGGTCGCTCGAGACGTCGGCGCGGGCCGTCAGGGTCGAGGGGAAGCGCGACGCCAGACTCGCGCGAAGTCCGGCGGGCACCGTAGTGATGTCGGCGAGCGCGCGACCTTCGACCCACAGGCCCCGCCACAGCTGGTCGGTGCGGAATCGGGGCTCGCCCTCGAGCAGGGCCGCGAGCCCGTCGCGGTCGAAGTCGTAGAGCGAGGCCACGGGTCCACGCTAGGCGTCTGAACGTCGGGGTCGACAATCTCTGCTTGACTCGAAGACGGACACCGGCGTGGTCCGGTTACTCGAGGAGCTAGTCATGGAACTAAACAACACATCGGCCGTCGTCACGGGGGGCGCATCGGGCCTCGGCGAGGCGACGGCCCGGGCACTCGCCGAGCACGGCGTGAAGGTGGTCGTCGCGGACCTGAACGACGCGCGTGGCGCCGAGATCGCCGCCGAGATCGGTGGCACCTACGCCCACTGTGACGTCACCGACACCGACCAGGTCATCGCCGCCGTCGAGGCGGCGAGCGCCATGGCCCCGCTGTGGTCGACGGTGAACTGCGCCGGCATCGGCTGGGCGACGCGCACGATCGGCAAGGACGGTGAGTACGCCTCGGCCCACGACCTTGACCTCTACCGCAAGGTCATCGAGATCAACCTGATCGGGACCTTCAACGTCTGCCGGCTCGCGGCGACCAAGATGAGCCACAACGATCCCGACGTAGACGGGCTGCGCGGCGCGATCGTCAACACCGCCTCGGTCGCGGCCGAGGACGGCCAGATCGGCCAGGTCGCCTACTCGTCCTCCAAGGGCGGCATCGTCGGCCTGACGCTGCCCCTCGCCCGTGACCTCGCCGCCATCGGGGTGCGTGCCAACTGCATCCTGCCGGGCCTGATCGACACGCCCATCTACGGCACCGGACCCCAGTCCGACGAGTTCAAAGCCCGTCTCGGTGCCGGCGTGCTCTTCCCCAAGCGACTCGGCTACGCGAGCGAGTACGCGTCGCTGGCCGTTGAGCTGCTCGCCAACAGCTACATGAACGCCGAGTCGATCCGCATCGACGCCGGCATCCGCATGCAGCCGAAATAGTTCAACCCGCGAGGTCGCGCCGGGCGAACCACCCGATCGCAGCCGCGAGCGCGACGGCGCCCACGACCACGAACCCCGCAACCGTGCCCCAGTCGGGCGCCACCGCGGGCACGAGTCGCGAGTAGTGGTAGATCGACGCGTCCACGACCGCCGCCGGCCAGTGCAGCGGCGGGCCGAGGACGGCGTCGAGGTAGCTGAGCGCGAGCAGCCCGCTCAAGGTGACCTGCACCAATCGGGGCACCAGCGCGACCGCCAGCGCCGCCACGCCGAGCACCAGGGGCACCCCGGTGAGCGCGTTGGTGGTGGCGGCGAGCGCGGTCGGCAACGACAGCGACGAACCGCCCGAGCCGACGCCGACCCAGATGCCCACCGCCGTCACGACGACCACGAGAACGGCCCCGACGCCCGCGACGACGCTCGTCGATCCGAGCCAGGCCCGCCGCCCCGCGCCGTTGCCCAGGGGCAGTTCGAGACGCCCCGACACGACGTCCGCACCAACCGTCGCGACCACCGACACGACGAAGAACCCGAGCCCGAGCGCGAGAAACGTGCTGATCTCGCCCACGTAGCCGCGCACCGAGACCAGCTCGCCCAGGTGCCAGCGGGCCAGGAGTTGGGCGAAGGACCGGTCCGTACGGCCGAAGGTGACCAGCGCGTTCGTGAGGTAGCCGATGACGAGGCCCACCACGCCCGTCACGACGAGCCAGACGACGAGCGTGCTCGCGAGTTCGCGCCAGGCGAAGCGCCACGTCGACGTGAGCAGCGCCGGCCGCAAGGTCCCGCGGTCGCTGCGCCGCCACCACGCCGATCCGACGTCCCGGTGGCCCGCCATCGACACGAGCACCGCCACGACGAGCACCGGGGTGACCAACAGTGGCACCAGCCAGACGGCCTCGCGGTGTTGGAAGGCCCCGACGCGCTCGAGCCACCCGAAGGGCGTGAGCGACGCCAGCCAAGACCCGTTGGTCGACGCGTCGGCCACCATGCGCGCCAGGTACCCGACGCCGATCGCGCCGAGGGCCATTTGGGAGGCCGAACGACGCGGCGCGAGTAGTTCGGAGGCCACCAGGCCAGTCGCCTGGGCGCACCAGGCGAGTCCGGTCAGTCCGGCGCCGTAGAGGACGCTGTCGAGGGGCTGCTGACCGTTGGCGACGAGCGCGACGAAGACGGCGAGACCCACCGCGACCCCGCTGAGGGCGAGCACGCCGATGGTCTCGCGGTAGACCGTCGCGCGCGAGACCCGCTCGATGACGAGCAGGTCCCAGGTACCGGTGTCCTCGGCCCCCCGGGTGACGCGCGTCGCACCGAGCGCCGCCCAGATCGCGACCGCCAGGGTCACCACGATGCCCACCTTCCACAGCACGTACGCGCCCGCGGTGTCCAGGCCGGTGAAGTCGCCGTAGAGGGCCCGGAAGGCCGGATTGCGCAACAGCGCCGAGACGCCGGTCAGCGCGAGCGCGCCACCGCTGATGTTGTAGGTGGCGACGGCCACCGTAACGATCACGACGAGCAGTGCGGCCATCACGACCGTGGTGAGGCGGATCTGACACCAGGTGACCCCGCGGGCGGAGCGCGGACCCATCTACCCGCGCGACTCGTCGTAGTACGAGAGGAAGATCTCCTCAAGGCTTGACTCGTGGGTGCGCATCGACGTGATCGTGCCCCGACCAAGCACGACGAGCAGCGGCTCGAGGGGCCCGACCACTCGGACTCGGACCTCGTCGCCCTCGCGCGACACGACGCTCACACCCGGGACCGATTCCAGGTCGTCGAACTCGCCGGCCACGTCAATCTCCACGCCGACGACGTCACGGAGCTCGTCGATCGCCGATACGGTGACGAGGCGGCCATCGCGGATCATCGCGACGCGCTCACAGAGGTGCTGCACCTCGGCCAAGATGTGCGAGCTGAGCAGCACCGCCTGACCCCGCGCTTGGGCCCCCAGCACGCAGTCGCGAAAGACCCGCTCCATCAGCGGGTCGAGTCCCGCGGTCGGCTCATCGAGCAGCAGCACCGGCGCGCGAGTCGCAAAGGCACTGATCAGGGCCACCTTCTGACGATTCCCCTTCGAGTACGCCCGTATCCGCTTGGCGGGGTCGAGCTCGAAACGCGCGATCAGGTCGTCGCGGTAGGACTCGTCGACCTCGCCGTGCAGAGAGCCCAGCAGCGTGATGACCTCGAGCCCCGTGAGCTGGGGCCAGAGCGCCACCTCGCCCGGCACGTACGCGACGGCCCGGCGAGCCTGCGCCGAGCCGGCACGGTGGCCGAGGATGGACGCGGTGCCCGAGGTCGGGTGCAAGAGCCCAAGCAGCAGTCGCAGGGTGGTGGTCTTGCCGGCACCGTTGGGGCCGAGAAACCCGACCACCTCCCCGGCGTCGACCGCGAGACTCAACCCATCGACGGCCTTGGTCGGTCCGAAGTGCTTGGAGAGGCGAACCGCCTCGAGGGCGTGACCGGACACGACTGCAATCTATCGGACGCCATGGCGCGCTCGGGACCCGACTGAGGTCGGGACCCGAGCGCGCCATGTCCTGCGTTCCTACGCGCACTCGGTGCGCGGGCTCGGTCAGCGAGCCGTCTTCACCGGCCCCTGCTGGACACGCACGACCAACGAGATGAGCGTCAGCCACACGCCGATCACCAACATGAGCAGCACGAGCACCGTCCATCGGCCGATGAGCCCATCAGGTCGCAGACTCTCCACCGCGCCCGCGAAGGGGTCAGTGCGTGCCGCCTGAACCGTCAGCGACGTCGTCGCAAGTACCGCACCGGAACCGTCGACCGCCGACGCCGCGAAGTTCTGCGTGCCAGCCCACGTCGGCTGATACGTGATCGTGGCGACCCCGGCGGCGTCGGTCGTCGCCGTGCCGATCTGCAGCAGCGGGGCACCGGCGAACTCCTCGACGTGCACGTAGAAGTTGACCGTCGTGTCCGCCATCGGCGCCGCGGCCGCGCTGGCGACCTGGGCCGTCAGCTCGACACCGCGGTGGGACGCGGGACTGCCCGACGTCAGGGCGAGCGTCGCGCCGGTGGAGGCCGCTGCCGGAAGGGCGGCCGCAGCAACGCTGAGCAGCACCACGCCACTCAGCCCCGCGAGTGCGCGCGTCGCGCGACGAGAGAATTTGGCTACGGACATCACGCGCCCACCTCCTGGGAATCGAACTCCTCGTGGCCCTCGGCGAGCTCTTCCATTTCCGCCATCGACAGGATCGGGACGAAGCGGAACACGACGAGCAAGAGCAGCGGGATGGCCGCGGTGGCGGCGATCGTGATCGAGATCGGCACCCACGTGAAGTGATACGTGCCCCAGTTGCCCGCGAGCACGCCGCCCTTGGCCAGTGGCGAGTTCACAAGCGGCTCGGTCGCCGGGGGGATAACGATGACGAGCCGCTTGATCCAGAGCGCGGCCACCACGAGGAACGAGGCGACCACGACACCACTGGTCGTGCGCAACCGTCGGAACATCATGATGAACAGGGGCGCGATGCCCCCCGCGACGAAGTAGATCCAGAACGGGATGGCGTAGCGTCCCGCGACGATCTGGTAGACCCAGGCCGATGCGCCCACCGTCCCCGAGTAGCCATCGATGAGGTACTCGGTGAAGGTGAGGTACAGGTACGCCGCGCCGAAGGCGATCATCAAGAACCCGAGGCGCACGAAGTGCCGGGGGGTGACGAACTCCTCGAGGTGGAAGAGCTTTCTCGATGCGGCGACCGTCAGCACGACGAGCGCGACGCCGGAGTACAGTGCCGCCACGACGAAGTAGACGGGCAGGATCGTCTCCATGTAGCCGGCCCTCGAGGACGACGCGAACGCGAAGGACAGCACCGAGTGCACCGAGACAGCCATCGGGATGATCATGATGGCGATGAGTCCAATCGCACCGTTCAGACGACGTCGCTCGTAGGGCGTGCCACCGAAGCGTCCGACGAGGACGCGGTAGAGCGACTTGCGCACCTTCACCCGTGTCGACGGCGCCTCATCCTCGAAGCGCTCGAGGGCGATTGCGGCGTCGGGGACGAGCGGCAGGTAGAAGAAGACGATCGTCGCGAGGAGGTACGTGCTCACGGCGAAGAAGTCCCAGAGGATCGGCGACGTGAGGTTCCAGTATGGGGGCCAGACGAGCTCCCAGATCCGGCTCGGTTCGCCCAGGTGCGGGATGATGAAGACCATCCCGATGGGCAACGTGACCAGGGCGGTGGCCTCGGCGATCCTCGTGAGCGGCGCACGCCACCCGGCGTGGGTCAGACGAAGAATCGCCGACACCACGGCGCCGCCGTAGCTCACGCCGATGAAGGTCACGAGGTTGGCCTCGTAGATCGCCCAGAAGGCACCGTCGCTATAACCCGCCGTGCCCAGGCCGTTGGCGACCTGGTAGATCCAGGCCGCGATGCCGCCCAACACGATCACGGTCAGCACCGCGATCGAGGGCCACCACCACCGGGGCGTCTCGAGCACCGGCCGCATCGCCGCCGCTCGAAGGTCGGTGTTCTGGGGCGCCGTTTCATCGCGCCCCACGTTTGGAATGATGACGTCAGTCATCGGTCCCCTCCAGTCATCCGCGTCACGACGCGCTCGGGTTGTTGTTCAGGTCCTGGCCATGGCCGGGGATGTAGTAGACGCGCGGGTGAGTGCCGTACTCCTCCTTGAAGACGACGGCGTCGTTCTCGGCGAGGTAGGTGGAGATCTTCACCGTGTTGCCCATGCCGTTTACGGCAGCGTCTGAAGTGAGGTCACCGAAGTAGATGACGCCCATCGGGCAGTTGGTCACGCACTCGGGCAGCTGGCCGGTGGGCAGCATGGCCGCACACTCGATGCACTTGCCGACGGTGCCCTTCACCTGAGGCACGGGCCACTCAGGCTCCTGTTTGAACGGCTGACGGGGCGCCGGGACCGGGTCAGACCAGTTGAAGTACCGCGCGTCGTACGGGCAGGCGTTCATGCAGATGCGCGTCCCGATGCACTTGCTCTGATCGACGAGTGTGAGGCCCTCCGGAGTGCGGAAGTTCGCCCCGACCGGGCAGACCGGCACGCACGCGGGGTCTTCGCACATCTGGCACGGGCGAGGCATGAAGTAGTCCTCGCCGGCGGCGTTCTGCATCGTGTAGACGTTCATCCACGTCTGGTCCTCGTGCAAGTAGTGGGCCGTCTGACAGGCAGTCGTGCAAAGTTTGCAGCCGTTGCACAGGCGCAGGTCGATGATCATGCACCACTGCTTCACCGGCCCGCTAGGCGTGGTCGTGGCCGGTTGGGAGGCGGCAGCGAGAGTCTCGGTCAGCGCGCCGAGCACCCCGACGCCCAGGCTGCCGAGGGCCGCCGCCTGGAGGAGTCCGCGTCGGCCGATGGTGACGGCTGCGGCCGTCAACTCCTCGTGTTGCGCGTCACCGACCGCCACCGTCTCGTTGTCGTGTTTCGTGGTCATGCTGCTTCCACCTTGATCGAACCTTCCATCCACTTCATGGTCGACATCGCGCCGCCCATGCCATTCGTGCCTGCGCCGCACGGGGCGTAGCACTGCCACGTGAAGGTCCCCGTCTTGGTGGGGACGAACGTCGCGACAACCGTCACCGACTTGCCAGTTGGCGCAGCGGGGATCGGCATGTTAAAGCTCAGCCCGGGCACCGTGAAGGTGTGGGCGACCTCCGTGTCCGACACCGACGAGATCGCGTGTCCCGCGACCGTCTCTTGTCCGGTGGTCGATCCTTGGACCTTCGCGAACATCATCTGAGCCCCCATGAGCGGCGCGGTGCCGTCATCGAAGCTCACAATCTTGACGGTGACGCGTTCACCGACCTGCACGGTCCAGTTCGGGTTCGTGTACTGCGGCTGATCACCAACACCGGTTAGCGACCCCGTCACGATCTTCATCGTCTCGGTCACGTGGCCGTGGGGGGCGATGGGTGCCGGCGGGTTCGAGCGGGTGAGTCTCGTCACGCCGGCGGCGATGCCACCGACCAACGCGACGGTAACCGCGAGTCCCACCAGGATCCCGGCGATCGACCCGAAGACCACACCACCATTGCGGGCGAATGTTGCGGGACGACGCCAACTCAGACGGCCGAGGCGGTCGAGCGGGTCGACCGCGCCAAGACGCGCGAGTGGTCCCCGGGCGCTTTCGCGCCCGGGGTCGCTCACGCCAGTGGTGTGGCGGTCACTCATGAAACGACCTTGACCTTGCCTGTCATCCACCCGGCGGTCTTCATGGCGCCGTTCATGCCGACGGTGCCCGTACCGCAGGGAGCAAAGCAGTTCCAGGTGAACGTGCCGGTCTTGGTCGGCTTAAACGTTGCGGTGACCACGATGCTCTTGCCCGTCGGTGCGACCGGGATCGGCATGTTAAAGCCCAGGCCGACGATGGTGAAAGTGTGCGAGACATTGATGTCTGACACGTTGCCCACGGTCTTGCCGCCGGCGACTTCCTTGCCGTTGCTGGTGCCCTTAACCGACGTGTACTTCATGTACTTACCCATGAGCGGTGCTGCGCCGTCGTCGTAGCTGATGATCTTGATGGTCACGGTCTGACCCTTGTGCACGGTCCAGGCCGAGTTGGTGATCTTCGGCTGCTCGCCGCTGCCCGTCAACTTGCCCGTGGTCAGGATCTTCATGACCTCGGTTACGTGACTGGGTGCGGACGCGCCCGCCGTGCCGCCACTGACGACGCCGGCGCCCAGCACGGGTGCGATGACGAGTGCCAGGGCCGCTGCCTTGGTCATTGTGTGCTTCATCTCATATCTCCTCTTGGTTGAGTACTGCAATCCCGCTCGAACGCCCTGTTCGAGCTGGCCCTACTTGACGCTGACCTTGCCCGTCATCCAGCTCATGGTCGACATCGCGCCACCCATGCCGTTGGTGCCGCTGCCGCACGGGGCGTAGCAGTGCCAAACGAACGTGCCGGTCTTCTTGGCGACGAAGCTCGCCGTGACGACGATGTGGCCGCCAGTCGGTGCGACGGGGATCGGCATGTTGAAGCCGAGTCCGGGCACGGTGAAGGTGTGGGCAATGTTGATGTCGGACACGTTGGCAACCGGCTTGCCGTTGACGAGCTCCTTGCCGTTGAGCGTGCCCTTGACGCTCGCGTACGGCATGTACTTGCCCATGAGCGGCGCCGTGCCGTCATCGAAACTGACGATCTGGACGGTCACGGTCTGACCCTTGTTCACGGTCCAAGAGGCGTTGGTGATCTTCGGCCAGCCCGGCCTGCCGTCCATCTTGCCGGTGATCAACCGCATGTGCTCAACCACGTGGGTCGGGACGGCTGCTGCGGCGCTCGTGCCCGTGAGCGACACCGCGGCCAGTGGGGCGGCGGCCAGCAGCAACGCAGACAACGTGGTAATCGGGCGCTTCATCTCAATGCTCCTTGTTGGTTGGGGGGTGGGGGGTGGGCGGTAGAACTTCGGACTGGTTCGACTCAGGCAACCACGGTGACGTAGCCGCGCATGAAGCCGTTGTGCGCCATCGCCCACTTGTCACAGGGCAGAGCGCAGAACCACTGGATAGTTCCAGGTTTGGTCGGCTTGATCGTGAAGTGGGTGACCGACGGCGACGAGGGACTGCCGGCGGGGGCCACGGCACTCACATTCAGGTCGGGTGACATCCACGAGTGCGACTGCACGTCGTAGTTGTAGATCGTGACGTCGTAGGTCTTACCGACGGTCATGGTGAAGGTCCCCGGGACGAAGGCGTCATGGACCAACCCATCGGGACCCTTCACGCCACCAAGCGGCGGCGGGTTGATCTCGAGCTTCACCTGCACGGCGTTCGAGGCACTCGCGGGCACGACGGCGCTGGTCGACGCACCCGGGGCCGGGGTCGTGCCCGTGACTTTGTGCCAGATCGCACCGGCGCCGGCGGTGATCGCGAAGACAACCGCCGCGACGATGACGATCCCCGCGACCAACGTCACCAGTCCGCGGACTCGATGTGTCTCTGCCCCGCCGTTTCCGCGGCTCACCACGGTCGTTTCGCTGCTCATCATTCGCTCCTCCCGGCCACCATCACGATGGTGATTGGGACCTTTACCATCCTTGGGCCGCGAGCGAGGCCTTACTAGAGAAATCCCTCGGGTCAGTCGTCCCGTGGAATCACGGGACGTTCGCGGGCCTTCTCGACGTCGAGGGAGTCGCACATTTGGGTCGCGATGACGTCGCGCGAGACGAGCGACTCGACTCGCCCCTCGCCTCGACACGCCTCACGACGCCACCGACGGGAGCCACCGGTCAGCGGGCCCCATTCGGATAGCACCCTGGCGAGCGGGCGGAGGGGCCGGTCGTGGTCACAACACGTACTTTTTCAGGTCTTTCGTCCGTGAATTCACGGTAAAGACCGAGAGGACACTGCCGTAAGGTGATGGCGTGGCCGACACCGAAGTGGTGAATTCGAGGTCGATATCCGTCATCGTGGTTGACGATCACGAGGTCGTGCGAGAGGGAACGCGCAAGATGCTCGAGCGAGACCCCGATATCGTGGTGGTCGACGAGGTGGGTTCAGTTCAGGACGCCCTCGTGTCCGCCCGACGGTTGCGCCCTCGGCTCATGGTGATAGACGTCGAGTTGCCCGACGGCAGCGGCGTCGAGGTTGTGCGCGAGGTCGTAGCCGAGAAATTGCCGATCCGCTGCCTGATGCTCTCAGCCCACGACGACTACGTCTACTTCTCCGAGGCCCTCGCCGCGGGGGCGGGCGGCTACCTCTTGAAGACCGCTAGCGCCGCGGAGTTCGTGGCCGCCGCCCGGACTGTGTCGGTGGGCGGCACGGTCATCGACGGCTCGCTCTCGCACCGGCTCGCCGGTCGACGCCAACCCCCCGAAGAAGAGCTAATTCACCGGCTCACGGCGCGCGAGCTCGACGTCATCGCTGCCCTCGTGCGGGGCCGCTCCAACAAGGAGATCGCCCTGGAGCTCGGCATCGGACTGCGAACCATCGAGAGCTACGTCTCGGCGATCCTTAACAAGCTCGGCGTGCGCTCACGCACTGAAGCGACGATCTTCGCGATCGAACACCACCTCGCCTCACCAAAACCGAGCAAGTGAGAACGCCGAACCCCCGCATCCCGATCCGTGAGATCCTCGTGCGGGCACTGCACCCGCCCGTTCGCGAACGGGCCTTTTGGGCCGTGCAGGCGATGGTGGTGTTCTGGGCCGTGATCCACGTGTGGGTCGACATCAGTAACGCGTTGCACGGCAGCGTCCTGCCCTACGGCGTGCCAATCGACCTGCTGTTGATCCCCGTCGGCTACGCCGCCCTACGCTACGGCCTCTCCGGTTCGGCGGCCACCACCATCTGGGCGATTCTCCTGTGGATGCCCGACCTCTTGATCCCCGACGACAAGGGCCACTACCAGCAAGATCTTGTCCAACTCTTCGTCGTCACCGTCGTCGCGCTCTTCGTCGGTCTCGAGATCGAACGCGCCCACCTCGAACGGGCTCGCGCCGAAGTCGCCGAGGCTGAACGGCGCGTCGCCGAGCAGCACTACCACCGGCTCTTCGATGTGAACACGGCGCCGATCTTCCTGATCGATCCGTTGGACACCGTGTTAGAGGCCAATCCCGCCGCGCTGCACCTCAGCGCCGGCGCGACAGGTCGGCGGATCACCGACCTGTTCGGTATCGCCAACCACGACCTCGTCGAAGGACGGATGAACCAGCTCACCATCCGTCCATCCGGTGATGATGAGGAGCGCAATTTTCGTTTCTCAGTCTCCAATTTCGAGCCCAGCGCCGTCGGGTCGATCCGTCAGGTTGTCCTCGAGGACGTCACCGAGGAGTACCGCTCCGAGCGCGAGGCGCGAGCCTGGGCGATCGAGGTCCTGCGCGCTCAAGAGGACGAGCGACGTCGCATCGCCCGCGAGATCCACGACGACCCGCTGCAGCGTCTGCTCCAACTGGCCCGACGTCTCGAGGTCCTCGGGTCGCCGAGCGAACAGATCAACGGGGACGAGCGTGTCGAGCAGTTCGCCACGGTACGCGAGGAGTTGCTCAACGTCGTCGGGCACCTGCGCGAGGTCACCCGCGGGTTACACCCGGCCGGACTCGACCAACACGGACTCGTCGCTGCAGTCCGTGGGCTCCTCGTCGACCTCGAAGTCGACGAGGGACTCATCACAGACTTCATCGTCACCGGGGACATCATCAGCGGATCCCACGAGGCCGAGGTTGGGCTCTTTCGCATCGTCCAAGAGGCGGTGCGCAACGTCATCCGCCACGCCCGGGCGGCGAACCTCGTGGTGTCGATCCACTACGCGAAGGACTGCGCGCACGTCACGATCGTCGACGACGGCGTCGGTTTCGACGTGAGCCGTGACAGCCTCGTCTCGGGCAATCACCTCGGGATATTGAGCATGCGCGAGCGGGCGAATCTCCTCGACGGTCACTGCGAGGTCACTTCGACGATCGGCGAGGGAACGACGGTCGAGGCCACGGTGCCACTGCACCGTGTAGCGGTCGAGGCCATGGTCCGCCGCGACTGAACGCGTCGGCGATTGGTTACTGAGCGGCGGCGACTCGCGACGTCGACAACGGCCAGAACGTCCACGCGAGGAGTGCGATCAGCGGTCCAGAGTTGACGTCTGTGCCCTGCGCCGTCAGCACGCCACCGAAGTCCTGGACGAGCCACACGAACGCGGCGAAGGTCATCGCGACGATCAGCGCCGGTCGCACGAGTGCGGGCTTGGCGATGGCGAGCGCGACGGCGAGGCTCAGAAGCGCGAGGCCGAGCGAGAACGCGAAGCCGCGGTCGGCGAACACGCTGGCGAGGCCGCGGTCGATTGACTGGACCCAACCTGGCTCACCGGACGCCACGCCCATCACCAGGTCGTGCATCGCCTGGGGTGCCCGATTCGCGGGGAGCAGGAAGTACACCGCGAAGTCGACCCAGAGCACGACCCAGGCCGCGGTCGCGCCTCGGCGCCCCCAGGCACCGGCATCGGCGACCGAGAGCGCGTCCCCACGACCAGACGGCCAGACCAGAACCGCGATCACGGCGTAGAGCACGACCGCGCCCGGTTGACCGGCGAGCGGCGAGCCGCCGGCGAACACTCCACCAAACCCCTCGGCGAACCACCAGACCGCCAGGCTCCAGACGATCGAGGTCCCCAAAGCCAGTCGGGTAGTGGGACGCCAAAGCAGGCCGAGCGCAATCACGAGCTGCAGCGTGGCGTAGAGGGCGTTCCACCACGCGATGTCGTGGACCATGAAGTGGTCCGCCCAGATCATGGGTTGCACGATCAGCCACGGACTCCCCGACGCCGCCGGCTCGAGCGCGCCGGTCACGAAGGCCTTGGTGAACATGAAGGGCTGGAACTGGAGCGCCGCGTCAACGAGCCAGATGACCGCGAGGGCCACCTGGAGCGTGCGCCGACGAACCTCGAGTGGCGTCACCGCGGCGGGTGTCGTCGACCGGCTCGACCAACGAATTGACGCCGTTGGGTTGACTACGTGACTCGACACCGGCACCTCCTCGCGATTCGGCCGGTATCAATCCTGTTTGGACGCGTGCCGCGTCACTAGCGTGAAACCACGGTCCCCCGCTTCGTATTGCCACGGGGCTCGCCGAGCCAGACCACGGGGGTGTCTAGAAGTCGCGGGCCTCGGCGACGTTGTCGAAGCGCGCGAACTCGCCCCGCCAGGTCAGGTGAGCACTGCGGGTCGGACCGTTACGGTTCTTGCCCACTATCACCTCGGCGTCGGCCTTCTTGTCGTTCGACACGTCGCCGTACTGCTCAGGCCGGAAGAGGAAGAGCACGACGTCGGCGTCTTGCTCGAGTGAACCCGACTCACGCAGGTCCGACATGATCGGCCGCTTGTCAGCACGATCCTCGAGCTTTCGCGACAGCTGGGAAAGGGCAATGACCGGACACTGGAGCTCGCGGGCGAGGATCTTCAGGGATCGGCTCATCTCGGACACCTCCACCTGACGGTTCTCGGCGCGGGAACGCGAACTCATGAGTTGGATGTAGTCGACGATCACGACGCCGAGGTCGCCCTGTTGCTGCTTGATCCGCCTCGCGCGGGCCCGCACGTCCATCACCGTCAGGGACGGGTTGTCGTCGATGAAAATCTTGGCCGGGGCGAGAAAGCTGAACGCCTCGTGGGCGATTCGCCAGTCGTTGTCGTTGAGGTCGCCGGTTCGCAACTTGGACGAGTCGATTCGCGCGGTCGACGCGAGGATCCGCTCGGCCAGCTCTTGTCGGCTCATCTCGAGCGAGAAGTAGAGCGCGGGTCGCCCGACGACGGCGCCGACGTGTACGAGTATGCCCAGCGCGAAGGCCGTCTTTCCTGTACCGGGCCGGGCGCCCACGATGGTGAGACTCGTGGGCTGGAGCCCCTGAAGCACGAGGTCGAGTGAGCGGTACCCCGTCTCAAGCCCGTTCAGCTGCCCCCGGGTCTCGCCACGGGTCTCGAGGATGTTGGCCTCCTCGAGCAACAGCCCTTGGAGCAACGAGACCGAGTCGATCCGGCGATTGTCGGCGATCGCGTTGATCTTGCGCTCGGCCTCGTCGATCAGGCCGGACACGTCTTCAGTCGGACGGTAGGCGTCGTCGACCACCTCGCCAGCCACGGCGATCAGTCGTCGTTGCTGGGCCTTGTCGCGCACGATCTCCGCGTAGTGCTGGGCATTCGCGGCCGAGGGTGTGTTGAGCTGGAGCGAGGACAGGACCGCGAGCTCGACCGCCGCGGCCCCATGCTCCTGCAGCTTCGCCTGGACCGTCACGTAGTCCACGGGCTCGGCCGCGTTCACGAGCGCGACGATCGCAGTGAAGATCTGTCCGTGCAGCGGACGATAGAAGTCCTCCGCGCTCACGGTCTCATAGGCGATGCTCACGGCCTCGGGTGACAGGAGCATCGCGCCGATGAGCGACTCCTCAGCTTCGAGGGCGCTCGGGGGTACGCGGCCGCCGCCCGGCAGCGTCCGACCACGGTCCGATTCAAGTTGCGTCATAAGACATCAACGGTCGCCGACAACGCCTGTGGAGCGCAAGAACAACAACGTGGGGAAAATGCTGTGTCTAACCTCACAACAACACACTGCCCCGTCCCTGTGACACGACCGAGACGTGACGACGCGCCGGGCAGGGCCCGGCGCGTCGTCATCACTCGATCTTCGGTGTTACTTGGCGATCACCTCGACGGTGATCGTGGCCTCGACACCGTCGAACAGCGTGGCACTGGTCGTCGCCGGTCCGACCTCTTTGAGGTGCTCGGCCATGTGGATTGCGGTGCGGTCGAGGGAGATCCCCGTCGCCGTTCGTAGGGCGTTGACGATGTCAGCCTCGGTCACCGAACCGAACAAGCGACCATTGGTGCTCGCGCGAGCCGCCACGGTGACAGTCGCGGCCTCGATGACGGAACGCTGGGTCATCGCCGCCTCGCGACTTTGGGCATCGCGCAGGTCACGCTTCTTACGCATCGAGGCGGCCTGGAGCTCCATCGTGTCGGTGGCGGCGAGTGCCGCACCCGTCGGGAGCAGGTAGTTCCGTGCGTAGCCGGTCTTCACGTCCACGATGTCGCCTCGGCGTCCAAGCCCCTGGACATCACTGCGCAACAGGATCTTCATTCGCCGACCTCCTCGGTTGCCATGAACACCGCCGCCGCTTCGCTCGCGTCCTCGAGCATCGCGTCGTCGACACTGACCTCTGACGATTCAGCCTCGGCCTCGGCCACAGGCGCTTCACGGTCGGGGCGGGGTCCACGCGGACCGCGATCGTCACGACCACCGCGGCCACCGCGGCGCTCGGTCACGGTACGTTGCGTGTACGGCAGGAGTGCCAGTTCACGGGCGGTCTTGATCGCGTCAGTGACGTCACGCTGGTGCTGCTGGCAGTTGCCCGACACCCGGCGTCCGCGAATCTTGCCGCGGTCCGAGATGTATTTGCGCAATTGAGCCAGGTCCTTGTAGTCGACCGTGCCGACACCGTGCTGGCAGAAGGCGCAGGGCTTCTTCTTGACACCGCGGCGCGTGTCGATCTTCGGCGCGCGCTTCGGCGGCTTCGGGTTATTGATACGTGGCATTAGAAGGGCTCCTCGTCGTAGGCGTACGTGGTGGGTTCGTTGGTGCGGGGCGTTGCTGGGCGTTCGGCGTCGCGGAACGGGGCGTCAGGACGCGGGGTCTTGGTGACCACCGCGGTGGCGAAGCGCAGCGACGGGGCGATCTCGTCGGCGTTGATCTCGACGATCGAACGCTTGTCGCCGTTCTCGGTCTCCCAGCTGCGCTGCTCCAGACGACCCGTGACGACCACGCGCGTACCCTTGGACAGCGAGTTGGCCGCGTTCTCGGCCATCGGCCCGTAGCCAGTCACCTCAAAGTACGAGACGCGCTCTTCCCACTCCTGGGTCTGACGGTTCTGCCAGCGCCGGTTCACCGCCACCGACAGCCGAACCGCCGCTTGGCCGCTATTGAGGAACTTCAACTCCGGGTCGCGGGTGATGTTGCCCACGATCGTGATGGTGTTGTCAGGCATCTGCTCTCCTTACACTTCTTCGGAGCGGGCCGGGGTCGACGCGGGTACGCGACGGCTGGGACGCTCGTTTCGACGAAGAATCTTGAAGCGCAGCACTTCATCAGACAAGGTCAGAATCCGGTGCAACTCGTCAACGGTCGTCGATTCTCCGGCGAACTCAACGAGCACGTAGTACCCCTCTTTGCGCTTCTTGATCTCGTACGCCAGTGGGCGCTTTCCCCAACGGTCGATGGTCCCCGGGGTTCCACCATTCGTACGGATCGTTTCGAGTGCGCGGTCGAGCGCTACCTGAATCAACTGTGCGTCGACGGTTGTGTC
>JAJYDR010000141.1 GCA_021777285.1 Actinomycetes bacterium | reverse complement strand
TCATCTAGAACTCTTGGTCAACGAAGTTGTCGAAGTCGGCTCGAAACCGTTTTGCGTCAATGCGCGGCCCGGTCTCGACGAAATCAGCGATGGCGGATTTCGGAAGAACGGTTCGCCGTGGTGCAGAGAGAGGGCGCAATTCGGCCACCGGGATTCCGTTACGGGTCACCACGAAACTTTCGCCAGCGACGACCTCGTCGATCACCCTGGCGTTCTCGTTGCGTAGTTCACGCTGGGCAATGGTTTTGGGCATGAGAGTAGTGTAGCTGATTGTGCGACGTAGTGCTACGATAGTAGTTGGCACTTCAGTTCCACTTGACGTATGAGCGCTGTCGCACCGAAAGCATGTTGACGAGAGTGCATCCAGCGGTTCCTTCGTCACAACAGGGGATGATTGGAAACCACCACAGTGAGGCACCGGTTCTTATTGTGTCCCTCAAGGTTCACCCGGCAACAGACAATCACTTGTATGAACTCATAATCTCGCTGAGTTGACGACGCAATTGCCTCGCGAATTGAAGAGTTCGTTCTGGCGTTTTCGAATCGAGAGTAAGCGGAAGTACATCAGCGCGAACGATATGCTACCCACGCTGACATGGCTTGGCGCTCAGTGAGTGCTTCAACGTCACTTCGTACGTAGCCCGCGAAGTTGACCAGATCGTCGACCAACCATGTTGGCGCGAGTGTGTCGTCGGTTGTGGGATGCAAATGCGCGGGACGTCGCTTCTTCGTGAGCCTTGCTTCGAGAAGAGCCAACACCTCTTCGAATGTTTGGGTCTGAGGACCTTCGGGCAGTGCAGCTACCCGTCGACGCATCTCGGTATAGACCTCGCTGTCTTTGCGAGCACCCACGGCCCAGATTTCACCGATGTCGACGATTGGCTGTCCGGTATCGTCAAAGGTCACTCGCCACACAATGCGCCAGTCCCGGTCACCCACGGTCAACTTGCGATAGCCGTGTAGTCCGCCGCCGAGGGGGGCGCCCGCCTCGGCGTTACGCTCGATGAGCAGAAACTTCTTCATCGCCCATTTGAGGGCCGGACGATTCTTCTTTTGAAGCGCCACCAAGTCGTCAATCGCGGCGTCAGTGAAGCGAAGTTCCGTATGATGCGCGCTGGGGTGGAGTTATGCGGGAATCTTGTGTTTGACGCCTTGAGGGTTGGAGCCGGCTGACTTCGTTGGTGGACTCGTGACCTCGTGCATCAGTGTCGCCAGTGATCGTAGTGTCCACGTGTAACACGGTGACGGCGGGTCGTTCGTGGGCGTAACGACGTCAGCCTGGAGAACCAGGTGTTCACCACGGGAGGTTGACGCTTAAGCCGCGAGCTGGGCCACACCGTCGACGAAGCGCACGCCCTCGATCAACTCGTCCAGCCGCTCGACCGCGGTGATCCGTCGCCAGCGGCGCTGCGCCTCGAGGCCGAGCTGCAACATCATGGCGAGCGCGCTGTCCTTGGAGAACGCGCCCTTCACCCGCTTGGTGCGGTGTCGCAACGTGGCGAACGTCGACTCGATCATGTTGGAGGTCCGCACGTGCAACCAATGCTCCGCCGGGAAATCGTAGAAGGCGAGCAACTCAGTGCGGTCCTTCACGAGACAGGAGACGGCCCGGGGATACTTGGCCGAGTACTTCTCTTCGAACAGCGCCATGGCCTTCTCGGCCGCCTCTCGACTCTCGGCCATCCAGATCTGGTGCAGGTCGTCCTTGGCCTTGGAGCGGGTGGTCGTGGGCAGGTAGTTGAGAACGTTTGAGGTCTTGTGCATCCAGCACCGCTGATGAGTGGTTGAGGGGAACACCTCCGAGAGGGCCGCCCAGAAGCCCAGCGCGCCGTCACCGGTCGCGAGCCTTGGAGCGTTCAGTCCGCGGGCCTTGGCGCCCAGTAGTACTTCACGCCAGCTCTGGGTGGATTCACGCACCCCGTCCTCGAGGGCGATCAAGTGCTTCGTGCCCTTCTGGTCGACGCCCATCAGCACCAGCGCACAGATCTTGGGGTTGTCGCCGCGGATCTCTTGGTAGACGCCGTCAGCGAAGAGGTAGGTGAAGGTGACCCCGGAGAGATCGCGCGCTTGCCACTCGTCGAACTCTTTCGTCCAGGACTTCTTCAACTCGCTGAGCACCGCCGGGGTGAGCTTTCTCGCCCCCTCGCCGAGCACGACCTCGAGGACGCCGGATACGTCACGTTCGCTGATTCCCCTTAAGTAGGCGAAGGCGGCCCAGGCCGAGATGGACTGCGAACGGCGCAGGTACTTGGGGATCATCGAGGAGGCGAAGTTCACCACCTCACCGTCGCGCGAACGGATCCGGGGGACCTCCACCGCCACGTCACCGACGGCCGTGGTGACCTGGCGCTCGGGCAGGTAGCCGTTGCGCACGACGTCGCGGCCCTCGCCGCGAAGTTGGCTGAGCGCTACCTGCACCTCAGCCTCGAGGGCGACGGCGATGAGCTCTCTCGCGTGAGCGCGCAGCAGTTCGGTTATGGGATCAGAAACTCCTTGACTCGCCGGCGTTTCGGGACGCGTCGAGAAGTCGGGGGTTAGCATCGTCATGGGTCGGGTCTCCTTGTTGAGGTTGATTGCCAAATGACATTTCAACACGGAACCCGGCCCACCTAACGGGGCCAGCGGGATTCCTCAACTCAGGGTCGCAAACACAACTTTCCTACATATCTCCCCTGGGGAGCATCCGACGGCCAAGTGGTGGATCGATACGGACTGCACTGGCTCATCGGCGACGAAGGCGACGAAGGCGACTAAGGCGACTAAGGCGACTAAGGCGACTAAGGCGACTAAGTGCTCCGGTTCCCTGATAACCGGTGGGGGCTCGAAAGCGGGCACGTAGGCACCTATCAGGCATCTACACCGACAGGCGCTTCTCGGTCGTAGATCCATTTCACCTTATGAAGTAGACCAACGGGGGGTTCGAACATAGTCCGCTTACCTCCACTTCGCCGTCGAAATCACTGCGTGATACCTGTTCAAAGAAGTTCCTAGGTTAGTCGTGGCAGACCAATGAAATCCTCTCGATACTTGCCTACAGTGAAAACCGTGAAAGACATTTTGCACGGCTACCTGCAGACCGCTCGTGACGCCGCCGTCTGGAAGTTGGACGGCCTCTCGGAGTACGACGTACGACGTCCCCTCGTCCAGAGTGGGACCAACCTTCTCGGGCTTGTCAAGCACCTAACGAGCGTCGAGCTCGGCTACTTCGGCCCCGTCTTTGGTCGACCTATGGGGCAACCCAATCTGTGGTTCGAGGATGGGGCAGATGATAACGCCGACCTCTTCGCGCGAGCGGACGAAGCGAGGGATGACATCATCGGAAACTATCGCAGGGCGTGCGAGACCTCGGACGCAACGATCGAGTTACTGGACCTCGACGCCGCGGGTACTGTGCCGTGGTGGGGCGATCAGCCGGTCACGCTCCACCACGTGCTGGTACACGTCATCGCCGAAACGTTCCGCCACGCCGGGCACGCTGACCTCGTGCGCGAACTCATTGATGGTTCGATCGGCTACGCCGCGAACGACAGCAACGTTCCTGAGCACGACAGCGAGTGGTGGCTCGCCTACCACGATCGGGTTGAGGACGAAGCTCGTCAAGCGTCGAGTTGACGTCATCGTTTCTGACCAGCGTTGACCGTCCAGGGGTTCCATTACTTTCCACTGGTCATCGGTCAGGTCGCTTGAATAGGACAGGATTTGATGGTGATGGTCGTGGTTCCTGGAGCACTCGCCAAATGGAACACACGCTGTTAGAACCTGACTGTACGGAGCGCCCGCTTGGTGGTGACTCAGACGGTGACGACGTTGGCGAGCCCCAGCAGACTTCGGAGGTCCTCCGGGTTCCGCGTGTAGAGCGGCAGGTGTGCGGCACAGGCCGTTGCGGCAATCAGGAGATCCAGGGCCCGAGCCCCACGTGTCTTGCGTCCACTCGCCATCTCGGCGGCGTAGATCCGGCCATAGGTGCGCGCTGCTTCTGCGTCGAACGGAAGTGGATCGAAGGCCGCTTCTGCCCGCTTCAGTCTGTCCTGGTTGGGCGCGTTGGGGATCAGACACGAGGGCTGGGGTTCTGGGATGCCACGCGGTCGACGTCGGTGCGAAGTCGGGTTAGGTCGATGCTGGGGCACCGCGGAACATTGCGATGGCGGTATCCGCGCTTACGAACCGGTGTCGCCGAAGGGGCGTCAGTTCACCGACGGGGACCCCGTTTCGTGTGACGACGAAACTCTCGCCCCGGTCTAATGCCCTCATGATCTCACCACTCTCATTTCGGAGCTGTCGTTGAGTGACGTCCCTGGTCATGACAGTATTGAAGCACGAGGTGCTACGGACCTACTCGACGGTGGGCGGCCCGTTGAACCGCATCCGTTGGCGGGCTCTCGTCGCCGGAGGGAGGTCCTGGCGGAGAGGGACGAGCGCCCACTTCCCTTCCAGAAGGGAAGTGGGCTGGCTGGGAGACGCTCGGTACGTCGCGAGGCGGTCCACACGAGGCCGTTGTCGTCAGGCACCGTCCGGCTTGACGAAATTCACCTTCCTAGCACCGACCGCCGTGCGGTGGCGTGACCGTGGGCGTGAACTGGCTCAGCGGATCGACGACGGCCCGATGCCCTGGTAGCGGCGCGGCCTTCGGCACGAGGAGCGCTGGCTAGGCGTCGGCTCCGGGCAACTCGACGGACGCCACCGTCTCCACCACGCCGTCCTCCTCGTCTCTCTCCTTCTCCAGCGGATGGTAGTGAAAGTAAACCAGTGCGCCCAACGACAGCGAACCGAAGACGCCGAAGGCGATCAGCATGGGGACGAGCCCGACGTGGTGCACCTCGCCGCTGCTGCCGCTGCCGGGGCTTAGCAGGACGCCGACGAAACCAATGAGCCCCGCACCGCTCAGGGCGAGCCAGATAGTCTCGTTCCACTTCGCGACGTGTCGCCCGGGCAGGAACGGGAGCGGGAACATGCCGAAGGCCAGGCTGGCGAATCCGGCCAGGAACACCACGTTGAGCGCGGGGTCCAGGATGAGGAGGGCTGGCGACGGCGACGGCGACGTCGCGGCGTGGAACACCGGGATGGAGAGGAGGAAGGCGGCGGAGCTGACGATGAGCACACAGAGTGACCCGAGCGCGTGGAGTCGGCCACGGTCCTTGTCGTCGTACTCGGGAACGATTAGGAAGCCGGCGATGAGCCCGTAGCAGTAGCCGGGCGAAAGCCCGATCGCTCGCGACGCGGCGACGCAGACGACGGCGATGACGAGCCCTCCGGCGAGGACTTGGAGGTGAATCTGGCGGTGCCCGCGTAGGGCGGAGACGACGCCCGGCACCTGGCCGGTGAGCGAGATGAGGCCGATGCCGACGAACTGTCCGAGGAACAGCCACAGCGTCGTGCGGTTGAGGC
>JAJYDR010000140.1 GCA_021777285.1 Actinomycetes bacterium | reverse complement strand
CAGGCAATGTCCCCTCTCGGAACCACCGATAGGCGATCTGGGGATGCACCCCTTGTCGGTCTGCCCACTCACTCAAGTTCATTGCTTCGAAGTCTTGCGTAGCGGTGTCACATCTGGTGGCAACCCTTCGTGTTTGCGCAGCGAATCCGTCGCGCTCGATGAGCCCTCGGCCCCTTACCGCGGCAACTGTACGAGCGATGTTGATCGCGGTGCCCACTGTAAGAGTCGATGGCAGGACGCGGTCGAACCAGTCGAGTTCCGCCAGCTCATCACTGGCGACGAGTGTCGGGGTTGGTTCGGCGACCACTGCGCGAAAGAGGACGTCCAGATGCATCACCGGTTCGGTGTTGGTCCGGCACCGGTAGGACGAGAGTTGAACGTCGATGGGCATCGGGTGAATGTGTGCCACGAGTGCCGCCTCCTCGAAGCTCTCGCGCCGCAGCGGCGCGCAGACTGGCGTCACCGGATTCCAGGTGTCCGCCGAGCGGGCCCCACTGCCCATAGCGGCGGTGACGCGCAAGCAGAACCAGTCCGGTGACCTCGACGACCAGCACGCTCGCCACCAGATGCACGTCATCACGGTGGCCCTCGTTGAGCAGCACCAACGCCTCGGCCCACATCGCCTCGCGTCCGGCGGGCGCTGCGGTGGCCGCCACGAGCGACGTGGTCGAGTCCCACTGGTCGCGGTGGCGCATACGCCGATGGTATCGACGAGTCCTCGTGAGCCGATGCGGGGATGTGATGCTTCGGCGTGCCTTCGACGTGGTCGCCCGAGGGGCCCACTACGGGTACGGTCGTGACAAAGTACCCTCCAGAACCGCTCACCTGTGGCGATAGCCTCCATCCGTGACACAAGGACGGATTCTTGCGGCCTCGATCGAGGAGCTCGAGACCCAGGGGATCACCCGCTACCGCGTCAAACGCGTGGCGTCCGCCGCCAACGTCTCGGTCTCGCTGCTCTACAGCTACTTCGAGGACCGCGAGGGGCTGCTCGCCGCGACGATCGTGCGCCGCTACCGCGACGAGGTGCTGCGCACCGCCACCCTCTTCACCGCGCCCCTCGTCGGCGTGTCCACGGCCGATGGCTTGCGCGCGGCGTTGCAAAAGATGATCGATGACGCCATGCGACCCGAGCGCTACCGCTCGCGAACGCTTCGTATCGAGAGCTTCTCCTTCGCGCGCCACAACGAGACCGCGGCCAACGGCATCGCCGCCGCCCAGCGCGAGGCGGGCAACTACATCGTCGGGCGCGTCCAGCCAATCGTGGACCGCGGCCTGCTGCTTGCCGGTATGAGCGCGGCCTCCTTCGCGCGGATCTGGTACGCGCTCTTCTTCGGCCAGGTCGCCCTCGAGGGCGAGCACTCCCTCGCCGCCACACCCGAGGAGTGGCGCGCCTCGCTCTACGCGATCGCCGAGGCGATGATCACGCGTTCGCCCGACTGACGCGCTCGCGGCGCGACAGGCGGCCGCCGAGCTCGTCGATCCACAAGAAGAGGCTGGCGCCGTAGGCGAGTTCGTAGACCGTCTCGCCCGGCAGCAGCATCGGAAAGGACCAGTCGGGCAGCGACGCCGCGGCGAGCAGCCCGCCCGCGAGCTGCACGGAGAAGACGATCCACGACCCGGCCCCGCCGCGACGGCGCACGAGCGAGATCGTGGACGCACCCTGGGCGAGGGCCATGGCCACACCGACGGTCATGTGCGACCAGTTCCAGAGAGGGCCCTGGTTGTAGGGCGTGGCGAGCAGGAGCGGCAGGCCGACCGCGACGGCGCGCGCTCCGCGCACCGCGGTCGCGGGCGCGCCGGCATCACGCAGCCAGTTCGAGGCGCTGTAGATCCCGATGCTCGCCGCGGCGTAGCCGACGATGACGAGCACGATGGTGTTCGGGTCGACGCCATAGAACGAGATGCCGTCGTTGCTCGCGGTCACGCTGTGGTTGATCGCGATGCACAGGCCGAGCGAGGCGAAGAAGAGCCCCTGAGTGAGCGCGAGCAGCCCGACGACCGAGCGGTCGTCGGGTTCGGTGCCCGTGCGACGACCCACTGGTCCGATCGCTTACGCGACGAAGCGGGCCCGTGAGGCGGCGAGCTCGGCCTCGGCCTCGGCACGACCGACCCAACGCTCGACCTTCATCCACTTGCCCTCGTCGAGGTCCTTGTAGACGGTGAAGAAGTGGCTGATCCGGTCGAGCACCGCCTTGGGCACGTCGCCGATGTCGGTCGCCGACTTCCAGTGCGGGTCGTAGGTCGGCACCATCAGCAGCTTCGCGTCCTCGCCGTTCTCGTCGGTCATCAAGCACATGCCGAGGATCTTGGACTCGATGAGACAGCCCGGGAAGGTCGGGTACTCGGTGAGCACCAGCGCGTCGAGCGGGTCGCCGTCACCACCCAGGGTGTCGGGGATGAAGCCGTACTCGGCCGGGTAGCCCATCGAGACGATCAGATGCCGGTCGAGCTTGATCGTGTGGTTCTCGTGGTCGTACTCGTACTTGTTCTGGCTCCCCCGGGGAATCTCGATCACCACGTTGACGCTGTCCATGACACCCTCCATCCGCTGGGCAGTCGCCCTTCGCCAATCGTAGCGAGCCGAGGCGCGGCGGGCTCAGCGAGGCTTGCTCGCGCGGATAAAGGCGTTGGCGACCGCTCCGTCGTACTCAGCGTAGACCCGCGCCGGCTCGATCCCCTCCGGGAAGGTGACCCCGGTAGCGAGGCGCTCGATGGCCTCGCGGTCGTGCACCACGGTGGGCGTGACCGAGGCGTCCACGAAGCCCGCGGCGGCGAGCTTGGCCTCGTAGTCGTCAATCACGAGCGCCCCGGCGATGCACCCGGTCCACAGCAGCATCAGGCCGCGCAGGTCCTCGGGTAGGGCTCGCTGGAGCACGACGTCTGAGATCGCGAGACGTCCGCCCGGCCTCAAGACGCGATAGGCCTCGGCGAGCACGACGTCCTTGTCAGCGGCGAGGTTGATCACGCAGTTCGAGATGATCACGTCCACCGACTCATCGGCGAGCGGAATGGACTCGATCGTGCCGAGCAGGAACTCGGCGTTGGTCACCTTGGCCTCGGCCTGGTTCGTCCGCGCGAGTTCGACCATCTCGGGGGTCATATCGAGTCCAAAGACCCTGCCCGTTGGCCCGACTCGTCGCGCCGACAGCAGCACGTCGATGCCACCACCCGACCCGAGGTCCAAGACGACCTCACCGGCCGCCAGGGTCGCGAGTGCCGTCGGATTGCCACAGCCGAGCGAGGCGAGCACGGCGGCCGCGGGCAGCGCACCCGTGTCGTCCACCGAGTAGAACGTCGACCCGAACCCCTCGCCGACCCCGAGGTCGGGGGTGTCACAGGTCGAGCAACACGAAGCGGCACCCGCGGACACCGAGAGTGCCGCGCTCGCGTAGCGGTCGCGCACGGCGACCCGGATCGATTCGTCCTTCTCGTTCATACGTCCTCTTTTTCTTCTTCTCTCAACACGAAGGGTTGGCGTTCGCGATCCCCGACAGGAGCCGAATCGGCTCAGCGACTGCGTCACAGCACACGGCGTAGCGGTTCGAGCGGCCCTCGGGCGTGACCGAGATCAGGCCGGCCTCGCGCAGTGCGCGCAGGTGGTGGCTCACGAGCGGCTGGGCGATCGACAACTCCTCGGTCAGCTCCACGACCGTGCGCGACTCGCGCGCCAAGGTGAGCAGGATCGCGAGGCGGTACTCGTCGCTGATGGCCTTTAACACCGGCACCAGTGATCGCGCGTCACTGAGCGAAGCGAGCGAGGCGGGAGCGGGGTGTGGCACTGCGCCACCCTAGCATCAATAAATATTGATATCAACATGATTGACGAATGTGTTACCCGGAGTCACCATCGCCCCCACGGTGTCGCTGAAGCGTTCACGGCGCGCCATCTAGACACCCCTAGCGCCCAATTGTCAAGCCGCGAGATTGGTTCGATGTTTCCAGGCGATTGTCTCGTCATAGTTGACGCGCTGTTCAAGACAGGCGTGCAGGATGCCCACCCAGCAGTTGGCGAGTTGGCGGATGGCCTGGCGATGGGTCTTGTCGCGTGCGCGCAGCTCGTCGTAGTAAGCACGCGCGCCCGGTGAGTGGGTCAACGAGCAGAACGCCCATTGGTCGAGGGCATCAGCCAGACGACGGTTGCGCATGTGACGAGCCAAGACGACGTGACTCTTGCCCGAGGCCCTCGTGATCGGTGACGTGCCGGCGTAGTTCCTGCGAGACTTAGCGTTGGCGTAGCGGTTCGGGTCGTCCCCGAACTCTGCGAGCACCCGGGCGCCGAGGACCGTCCCCATTCCTGGCAGGGACAGGACGATCCGAGCGTCCGGGTGCTGCTCAAAACCCGACGTCAACGCCTCTTCGAGTTCGGTGATCTCGGCGTTGTAGGCGCGGATCATCGCGACGTGGGCCTTGGTGGTGTGTCCGTAGGCGGCCTCGACGAGTGGGCCCTGGGCAAGTTGCTCCTCGCGCAGGGCCCACTGGATCTCAGCCGCTCGTCGCTCCAAGTTACGCTGGCGACCCGCGCGCTTTAACGCCGCGGTGATCTTGGACTTGGATAGCTGGCGCCCGAGCGGGGGCGTGGGGGCGATCTCGAGAATCGCCAGCGCGTCACGGTCGTCAAGGTCGGTGCCAAAGGCGTTGAGAGCTCCCGGGTAGTAGTCCTTTAACGCGTTGCGCAGGGCGTTCGCCTCTCGCTGGCGCGCCCAGATGGCGCTCTGGTGGGCGCGCGCGAGAACCTTCACGGCTTCAGCGCCCTCGGAGTCGCCGGCCGCCTCGCGGTGGTTGTGTCGGTCGGTTCGCACCAGGTCAGCGAGGACCTTCGCGTCGCCGGGGTCGGACTTCGATCCCGACGTGACGTGGCGCTCGCGGTAGCGCGCGGCCGACATGGGATTGATCGCGTAGACGTGGTAGCGGGCGCCGAGCAGGGCCGTGACAATGAGCCCTCGGTCCTTCTCGATGCCGACGATCACCTCGTCGGGTTCTTCGGCGTGCTCAGCGAGCAACTCGTGCAACGCCCGAACGCCCACCAAGGAGTCGGGAATCCTCTTCCTGGCGAGAACCTCTCCCGCCTCGTCAAGGACGCAGATGTCGTGGTGGGACTCGGCCCAGTCCACTCCGACGAAAATCACGTGGTCACCTCCAGTAGTCGACGGAAATCGAGCCTCGAGGGCAACGGCGGCGACCTAATGGATCGGTGCTCCTGGCACGACACCCCTCCAGCCCTCTCCGTCAACCTCACCGACCAACTGGGGCCCGCTCTAGATATAGAGATTGAATCTCAGGCTCGAAAAGAACTCACCAGTCAGCGGCTCGGTGGAAAGCCTGCCTCATCTGAGACAAGCTTTCCAGTCCCATTAGACTCAAAACGCTCGACAGGCGGTCGACATCGGACGAGGAGGTCTCGATGGAACGGGTTGGTGTAGTGGGC
>JAJYDR010000139.1 GCA_021777285.1 Actinomycetes bacterium | reverse complement strand
ACCAGCGCGGCGCCCACGACGACGGCCGCGACCGCTCCTCGCCACAGCCCCGCGCGACTCCGCCCACTGTCGATGACCTCAACCATGATCCTCCTCTGTTCACCTTTGACGTGTCCGACGGGGCCCGTGCCTTACGCGACGAGCACTATCGTCAGCCCATGGACGCACCCACCCGCCGCCAGTTCCTTGCGCGCGGGGCCACCTGGGGGGCGCTCGGGCTTGGCGTAGCGGGCGCCGCGCTCTCGGGCTGCGCGTCGACGACTCCCGCCTCGAGCCCCACGACGATGCCGCAACGCCCCGCGAGCGAGATCGAGTGGCGACGACTGGTCCGTAGCCTGCGCGGCACCCTGGTGCGACCCGGTGACGGCGCCTACGCGCAGAGCCGACTCCTCTTCGACCTGGCGGTGGCACCATCACGTCCCCAGGGAATTGCCTACTGCGCCTCCAACGACGACGTCGCTCGCTGTCTCGCCTTCGCGCGCGAGCACGGCATCGCCGTCACCTCGAGGTCCGGCGGACACAGTTACGCGGGCTATTCGTGCAACGACGGATTGGTCATCGACGTGACTCCGCTCTCTCGCGTACGAGTTGACAACTCGTCCTCGAGCGTCGTCGTCGGCGCGGGAACGCGCCTGATCGACCTCTACGACGCACTGGCCCAGCACGGACGACTCGTGCCGGCGGGCTCGTGTCCCAGCGTGGGCGTGGCGGGCCTCACCCTCGGCGGCGGCGTCGGCGTCCTGACTCGTCGGTACGGGCTGACGTGCGACAACCTCGTCGAGACGACAACGGTGCTCGCCGATTCGACGATTCTGACGGTGAACGACTCCACTCACCCCGAACTCCTGTGGGCCCAGCGTGGAGGAGGCGGCGGCAACTTCGGGGTGGTAACGCAACTGACCTATCGAACCTACGAGGTTCCCCCACTAACCCTCTTCAGCCTGCACTTCTCGTGGGCCGCGGCCCGCGACGTCCTGATGGCGTGGATGTCCTGGGTTCCCCGCCAGAGCGACGACCTTTGGGCGAACTGCCTCCTCGAGAGCGCGGGTGCCGACGGACTCGGCGTCTCGGTGAGTGGCGTCTGGTGCGGATCCCCGTCGCGCCTCGACGGGCTGGTCAACGCCTTCATCGCTCAGACCGGCGCGACGCCCACCTCTCGATTCGTGGGAGGCGACGACTATCTCACGGCCATGGCGATCGAGGCTGGGTGCAGCTCGTTGTCGATCGCCGCGTGCCATTTGAGCGGAGAGGGCGCGGGCGTCCTTAGTCGCGCGGCCTTTCACGCCAAGTCGAGCTTCGTTGTCGCCCCGTGGAGCACCGCGCGCGTCGAAAACGCGCTGCGTTCGCTCGAAGATCTCGCGGGTCGCGCCCCGGAACTGGGGGCCGCGCTCGCCTTTGACGCTCTGGGTGGTGCGGTCTCGCGCGTAGGGGCTGACGAGACCGCCTACGCCCACCGCTCCGCCATCGCCGACATCCAGGCGACGCACTCGTGGTCTACCTACTCAGCGCCCTCGCAGATCGCCGCCGGCGACGGGTGGCTGCGCGAACTGGCGACGCACGTCTTCGAGCCGGCCGACGGCGCCTACGTCAACTACATCGACCCCACCCTCGACGGCTGGCTCGACGCCTACTACGGCGACCACGTCTCGCACCTCAGCCGGGTGAAGCGCTGGGCCGATCCCGACGACGTCTTTCACTTCGCCCAGTCGATCCCCCTCCGAGCACCGTCGTAACGCTCTCCCACCGCCGCGACGTCGGAACCCGAACCGTTGCCCAACTGAACGTCCTGTGATCTTCCCGAACGATGACGTCACGCCGCGCCGGGCTTCTTCGAGACTGCGGCGCGCTAACCCACGCTCACGAACTCGAGCTGAATGTTGTCGGGGTCGCGAAAGACGACCACGGAGTAGCCCACCTGATCGTTGACCGGCGAGTGCTCGATCCCCAACTCGCCCAATCGGTCCTGCCAGGCCTCGAGCTCCTCGTGGCTCTTCACGCCGAAACTCACGTGGTCCAGTCCCGTAACGGCCTCACTAAAGCGCTCACCGCCATTGGCGTCGTGCGCGTGAAGTCCCACCATGACCGAGAAGTCGGGGGTGGCGAGCAGCACAAAGCTGCCCGCCCCATCCGGGTGAGACCCGTCCATCACCTGGGCAAGTCCCAACACTTGCTCGTACCAGACAACGCTCCGTGCGACGTCGCTCACCGTCAACGCCACGTGATTGATGTTCTGGATCTCCGGCATGTCCCCTCCTCGGCGGGCGTCGCCACCCACGACGACCTCAATCTAGGTTCACCAGCCTCTGGCGGACGCAGCCACGCGCCGCGCCCCGACTCTTTGAGAGATCACACGTTCCTGGGGTTGACTACGCGTCTCTCGTCGCCATGCGCCAGGCGCCAAGCGCGGTCCAGCCCACGAGCCAGGCGACGATGACCACGATGGCCACGGTGGTGGACTCGGGAACGAGGTGATCGCCGCTTCCTGGCCCCCCTCCACCGAAGACCTGAGGCAGTCCCCCGGGTTCAAGATGAGCCACGGCGAGTCCCACGATGCCGCGCTGGACGTTAACGAGATGGGGAATGACGTTTCTTGAGAGGAGCGGCGTCAAGATGATCTCGAGGATGATCATCAAGATGACGGGAACGGTCCGCTGGCCCATCAGTGAGGCGAGTCCCAGCCCCACGACGAAGCCGATGATCGCTTCGAGTTCGATCCAGAGTCCGGACTTGATCATGAGTGGCACCGAAGGCGACAAGAAGTAGTTCTTGTAGTCCGCGTAGTCCTCGTGGGCGATCATCACCGCGTCGGCCTTGAGTGTCGCACGCGGGATCGTCTTGAGCGTCGGGATCTTCTGCCCGGGAGGCGTGACGACCTTGCCGTTAGGTCCGATGAAGCAGGCGACGTTGACCGGGCCACGAGTGGGGAATCCGCACACCACTTCAGCGGAGTGCTGGGCCGCCCAGTTTTCGAGGCCCGGCTCGCTGAGACCCGCGGGAACGGCGACCCCCTGGTAGTGGAGCGTCGTGGGGGCTGCGAAGACGCAGACCGCGCACACGATGACAAATCCGGTGGCGACCATCGGGATCACGATGGCCAGGCCCGCGGGAATCCGCGCGAAGTAGAGCGCGAGGCGCGAGCGCCCCGTGATCACCAGGTGGCGAAACATCCCCTCGGTGAAATCGATCGATCCCGCGGTGCAGCCCACCGCCGCCGCAACGATGAAACCGAAGACGAACATCACGCCGGCGACGAGGCTGGTGAAGACGTCATAACCGCCGGCCGGCCCGTACGACTTGGGCGCGACCGCGTGCGCGACGAGGCGAATGGTGAGAAAGATCACGGGAATGCCGATGTTCACGATCGCCATCGCCGCCATCAGTCCACGGCGCTTGCGCAATTCCATGATGCGTGTCGTGATCATCGCGCCGCTGGGCAGCCACGAACCGCGTCGGTCGTGACGAGCGCCCGCGTCGAGTCCGGATGGTGTGGTAGTGACGACACTCATTCGCTCTCCCCCAGTCGGCTCGTAACAGACAGGAACCACGATTCCAGTGAAACCTGGATCTGTTGGAGGTGGTACACGTCGATGCCGTCGTGGACCAACTGCCGGTTGATCTCGGCGATGACGTCGCGGTCCGTGCCCGCTGGAAGGTGGATCGTCAGCTCCTCCCCCTCGACGTCGATGCGGGCCCCGCTCAGAGCGGAGGTCAAGATCGTCTGGGCGCGCTGCGACGACGAGCACACGACGTGTACCTCGACGTCGGAACCGGCCAACAACTCGGCGATCGAACCCTGGCGAATCACGTTGCCTCGGTCCACGATGGCCACCGCGTCACAGGTCCGCTCGACCTCGTCGAGAAGGTGCGACGAAAGCATCACGGTGCGCCCCTCGTCGACGAGGGACTTGATCATGTCGCGCATCTCGTGCATTCCGGCGGGGTCGAGGCCGTTCATCGGCTCGTCCAGAATCAGCAATTGGGGATCTCCCAGCAGGCAGGCCGCCACACCGAGGCGCTGGCGCATGCCCATCGAGTACTTCGCGACGCGATCGTCAGCGCGCTGTGACATGCCGACCCGCTCCAGGGACGCGGCGATGCGCCCGCGAGCCGCCGGCTCACGTGCGGCCGCGAGGATCTCCAGATTCTGTCGACCCGTCAGGTGACCGTGAAAGCGGGGCTCGTCGACGATGGCTCCGACACGGGCGAGGGCGAGATCACGATGTCGCGGAACCTCGTGTCCCAGCATGGACATCGTTCCCGCGTCGGCGTGAGTGAGGCCAAGGAGGACGCGGATGAGAGTCGTCTTGCCCGCACCGTTGGGGCCGAGATAGCCGAAGGCGCAACCCCGGGGCACGCGCAGGTCCACCCCGTTCACGGCCACGTTGTCACCGAAGCGCTTGGTCAGGCCGTGGGTTTCGACGGCCCATTCAGAGTCGGAACGCGCGGAGTGCGCGTCGTCAAGAACGGTTGCGCTCATGCCATCTCTCCCTCGTGCTGGGTGCTGCGACAGCTCGAGGCACAGGCTAGGGAGCAGCGGCGCGACTCGCCATAGGGGTAAACCCTGAGCCGGTCACGTCAGCCGGGACGCGGCTCTCGTCGGGCCACACCGTGCGATGTCAAGCGACATGTTCGCGGTCGCTTCGCGGTTGATGACGCTACGCCGGTCCCGGTTCGCGCGGTGACTTGAAGACCACTGACGAGCGTTCGGGATGGTTGGGATCGAGACGTACCGCGAATGGTTCGTCGTCGGTCTTCTCTCCGCTGCCCTCGACGACGATCGTGACCGTATCGTCGTGGCGGCCGTAGATGGCCTGGGAGAGGCCGAGCATCGCCTGGCCCAGTGCCTGACCCGGCGTCGACTCGACCACGCGCTTGAGAACCCTCGCCAAGCCCTCCTCGGGTTCATCGGCGGGATCGTCGGTCGCCTTGAGCCACTCGAGCCACTGCTCGTCGGTCCAGTCGTTGGGATCCGCGGGGGGCACAACATCATCCACACCGATCACCGTAGTGGTGTCGGGCGAAGGGGAGACTGGCGGCGTGGCACAACACCTGAGTCGAGATACGCGCCTCCTCGTTGCGGGTCAGGCGATTCGTGGATTCGGCTATGGATTCACCGCGATCGTCCTCGGCGACCTCCTCGCGGCTCGCGGGGTGCGACCGGTGCAGGCCGGCGTGTTCTTAGCCGCGGTGATCGCCGGCAGCGCCCTCACCTCGCTCCTCGTGGGAGCCTACGGGGACCGCATAGGTCGGCGCCGCTCGTACGGGGTGTTCTTCGTGGGGATCGCCGCAGCCGGGACGGTCGTGGCCATCAATCCGCCGCTGTGGCTCTTGTTCATGGTCGCGATCACGGGAACACTCTCCACCGACGTCGTCGACAACGGCGCCGCCACCACGCTCGAGCAGGTGATGCTGGCGCGCGAGGACGCCGGCACCGCACGAGTGTACGGGTGGTACAACGCGGCCGGCGCCGCCTTCGGCGCGATCGGCGCCCTAG
>JAJYDR010000138.1 GCA_021777285.1 Actinomycetes bacterium | reverse complement strand
CCATCTTGGTCACGCGAAACCGCCTCGGCGGCATTGGTTGTTGTCATTGGTCTTTGGTGTCACTTGTCTCGCCCGTTTGAAATGGAAATTCTCAGCGGGTGTCTCACCCGGGCCTGACGGTTAGGGCGTCGAGTGGGCCCGGCCGTGTGGATAGGCCCACTGTCCATCGGCCTGCGCCACGAGCACCTTGGGTTGATAACCTGGCAGCGTGGAGCGACTATCGTCGGCGATGGCCTGATCGCTGTCATCGAGTGCTTGCCTGAGCCTGACACTCAACGCGAGATCATCGAGTAGCTCGTAGTCGGGCCAGTGGGTCTTCGGCTCGTCCGACTGACGCAGTGTCACGGCGCCGGCGATCGAACCGCCGAACTCGCGTAGTAGCGCGAAGAGGTCATCTTTGTCGATTCGACGCTTGGTCGCCATCGCCTCACGGTGGTTGCCCTCGGGGACGTAGCCGCCAAGGAAGTTCGACACCGCTTCGACCGGTGGGCGCCGTCCAGAGATGGTCGCGAATGACTCACTCAGCAGAATCTCCGCCTGATACGCCATGTCCACGTCAAGCGTCACTCTGGTCTTATTGCGCCGGTCAGGTTCGACGACGCCGACGAACCGGTCATGAAGGAACAGGTCAAGACTCGGTATCGTGATCCTCGTACGTCAGGGTCATGGTGATTTCCAACTCGTGAAGCGCCCTGAAGAGACGCGTCGTGTAGACGCTCCCCTTCCCGGACTCGAGGTCGATCATGTAGTCACGAGAGAAGGCGAGTCGATCGGCGAGTTCCACCTGACGCAGACCCGCGTCCTCGCGGGCAGCTCTGATTACGGCGGCAACATCCTGCAGCTTGCGCGCGGTCAACGTAGGCATGGCGCACCCCTCTCTGTGGGAATATTCCCACATTACACCAAGTGGAGATATTCCCACCTAACTTGATGTGGCTGATTCCCCACAAGGGTGACTCATTAGTCCTCATGCGGCGCCGAAATCTAAGATTCGCTCGTACCTCCGTTCGAAGCGTTTACCTCCACGGTGCCAGTGAGCAAGAACCTCTCTAAGTGGATCTTCGTCACGCGACAACGGTGGCCAGTCTGAAGCACCGGCACCGGAAACTCACCCCGCCGAAACAACTCCGACGCGATACTCCGATGGATTCCGAGTACGAGGGCCGCGGCCGCAGGACGGCGAAGACTTTCCTTGCTACATCTGGTGGACCTTGAGGGACGCAGAACCGGTGCGCCCCTCATCTTAAGTTCCTGCTCATAGACAATACGTACTAAGGTTGTCACATGACGAAGCCCGAAGATGACACAGTCGGAAAAATCCTGAAGCAAGCACGTGTCAGCGCCCAGCTGTCGCAAACCGAAGTTGCGCGTCGTGCGGGCGTTGCGCAGAGCGTCATCAGTGCATATGAGTCTGGCCACAGGGAGCCATCGGTCACCACACTCGAACGTCTCATACGCGCAACGGGACACCGCCTCGTCCTTGACTTGGAGCGCTCAGGTGAATACCCGAGCGGAATCCCTGACACCCCTCTCGGTCGTCGGCTCCGCCAACGACGGCGCTCCGTACTCGCCTGTGCGGTGCGCCATGGTGCGAGCAACGTCCGCATCTTTGGCAGCGTCGCACGAGGTGAAGACCAGACAGCGAGCGACATCGATTTGGTGGTCGATTTGGATCGTCGAACAGGATTGTTTTCGTTGGAGGCACTACGCAGAGAACTCTCGGAGATACTCAGAGTTTCTGTCGACGTTGCTCCTTCTGACAGCCTCCGACCTCGGGTCCGAGAAGTGGTCGAACGCGAGGCCATCCCACTATGAGTTCGCGACACGACGAAGAGCGCCTCGCAGACATTGTTGACGCAATCACCGCAATCAGGAGTCACCTCACTCGTGGCGATCTCTCCGACGGCCTTATTTTCGACGCCGTTCGGCTACGTCTGATTGAAATTGGCGAGGCTGTCAAATTGCTAGATCCCCAGCTCGTCGCGAGCGAACCTAATGTCAGGTGGTCTGACGCAGCCGGTATGCGAGACTGGCTTACACACCACTACTTCGACACATCGCGAGCAATCATCGAAGCGACCATTGCGGAGGATATTCCTCCACTTGAAGCGGCTGTCCTTCAACTTGAAGCGCGGCTTGAACGCTCCAGGCAACCCAACCGCAATTTTCAAAACCCCTCGAAGGACATCGACCCAGGACTTGGGCGTTAGCATTCAGACGTCATCGACATTGATTGCTCACGGTGATGTGTCCTTGCACATCGTGAATCTCCAGTGGACCTTGAGTCACACCCTAAGAACCGCTCATTCACCGCACACGCTTGAAAGCCAAGTAACCGTGACGCGCAGTTCTCGCCTACAGCAAATCAATGAATTCGCTCAACTGTAATGCCGGGCTGTCGAATAATCGCCGATAGCGTTCCTCGGGCGAGTTCCCAGTGAATCGGAACAATCACGGTTCTGCCTCCTTGATCCCAAAGCTTCACGTGACTACCCTTCTGACCAACTTGTGTGAAGCCAATCTTCTCAAGCGCGGTGACAGTCTCTTGGCCAGACACAACCGGCAGCGCGGGACTCACGCAGGAATCAATACGGTGGTGATGATCGGTGGCTCCACCGATTCAGGGAGGTCCTCACCTTCGAAGTACAAGCCCAGCGCTTCTTCAAGATTCGCGAGAGCCTCATCGGCAGTCTCGCCTTGACTGACGACGTCGACGTCAAGGCACCTGGCGACATACCAATGTGCTTCGTGGGTTATAGCGACAGTGAACTTCATGAAGAAAATCGTACCAGCGGTCTGAGACATCTGATCCGGTTCATATTTCGCTTCGGAGTGGGCCGTAGGCACTCGTATTCGAACTGTGATGACGTGCGGAAACGGTTCCGGTCCCTCGACGTCGCGTCTTGATTGTCCTGACTCCTCGGCCCTCAGGAAAGACGGCTACGCACCCACCAACGGTGCACTAACTCATCATCACGGTCAGTGGCGCTTCAGCGGGAGTTGCTGGTCATCGAATGCGTCGCCCTACATCACGGACGCTGTGCGAGGAGTGAGTGTGAAGGTGGACGAACGAACCGAACATACGGACTATCTATGTATCGAGATCCGATTTAGTCGGTGTACTTCCTTGCTTTCCGGTAATTGCAGGGATTCCGCGAACGAGCGGGACGACTTACTCGAACGCGCAAATCGTCTTTCCGGGTTTCTAACGTCCCGAAATTAGCTTGGTGGCGGGTAACCTCCATTGCGCTGAATCCGCACGCGCGAAGAGTCGATCGCACCACCGTAGTTGTTCACGTGTAGCAACTCTTGAAAACTCTTGAACACAATCGAACCCGCCAGCAAACGCTTCCGCGGTTTCTATCACTCCGTCAACGCGGAAACGCAGAATGACGCCAGCAGCGCCGTATAGGCGCCCCGGTCTCGATCCGGTGACACCGTACACGAGTATCGGGAGGCGTCCGGGGCCGATCACGATGCGTGTTCCAGTCGCCGATCGCGTTGGATAGACGTCATTTCCAATGTTCGTGCGCGGGGGCCATCCGGTCGTACCGGCGGGGTGGTTCCGACTGCGCCCCAGTAAAGCAACATGTACCAGCTTCGGTGTCGCGAAACCTGGCAGAGGCACCAATGACAAACCAAGAAGAGTAATACTCTTCGACGACGAGCTCGCCAAGACGACCGAGAAGTCAGCGACATCGCCTGGATTGGTCAACACGCCACCGTAGTACACGCCCGCGACATTGAAGTTCAGCGAGGGGCTCGATGTGGCAGTGAAGGCCACGGCGATTGCCGTGGCACTCACTAGAACCGCAAGCAATGCCATACCAAGTTTTCGTGAACGCCGAGTCATTGCCATTACTTCACCAGTCGCGCATCAACTCAGCTGGGATTGTTGTAAAGGATTGACGCCAAATTGGCGACGTTGTTATTGCCACAAACATACGTAGCGACTGTACCGTTGTCATGCCACTCGATGTCAATGGAAGATGTGTAACCCGTACTCCCTCCAAAGGAGAATCCAAAGAAAGACGCGATGGCATTGTAGTCTTCGGCGGTTTGCGAGTGAGTTCCATATGTCGCACCATTCGGGCTTATGGTGGCGACACCCGAGTAGGGATCAGCGGCGCAGCTACCCCAAGGATTTTCCGGTGCCGGACTGTTTTGGTACACGTCTCCAATTGCGTCGTACGACATCACCGCGTAGAGGGTCGCGAGCCAAGAGGACTGGGAACTGGTATCCACCTTCACCGACCAGATGTCGGGAGCGAAGTTGGAGCGCCCGGGACTCAGCAACGCGCTGCGCACCGCCAAGGCCGGGAAGTTCGATCTCCTGCTCGTCTATCGCGTCGACCGGCTCTCGCGCAGCGTGCGCGGACTCGCCGAGATATTGGAGACCCTCGACGGGGTGAACGTGGGATTTCGCTCGGCGACCGAACCCTTCGACACCACCTCACCGGCGGGGCGCATGATGGTCCAGATGCTCGGGGTCTTCGCCGAATTCGAACGCGCGACGATCATCGACCGGGTGATCGCGGGCATGGACCGCAAGGCGAGCCTCGGCGGCTGGTGCGGCGGCCAAGCCCCTACGGCTACCGCGCGGTGAAGGGCGAGGGTCGACTTCAAGTCGACGAGTTAGAAGCGCCGCTCGTGCCCGTGCTCTTCGACCTCTACGCGAACCAGCACCTCGGCAGTCACGCCGTCGCCAACTGGCTCAACGCGGCGGGGCTGGTGACACGCTCGGGCCGTCCCTGGCCCTTTAAGTCCGTCCTCACGGTACTGCGCAGTCGGGTCTACCTCGGCTAGGTCCGCTACCGCGACGGGTGGTGCGACGGCAGTCATCCGGCCCTCATTGACGAAGAACTCTTCGACGCCGCACAGGTGATCCTCGACGAACGCGGTGAGGACAGCGCGAAGCGCGCAACCAACGCCTCGGACTACCTGCTCACCGGACTCGTCGTCTGCTCGCACTGCGGCCAGCGCTTCGCGGGCACGCGCGCGACCGGTCGCAACGAGACCTACCGCTACTACACCTGCGGTTCGCGCCAGCGCTACGGCGCCAAGACCTGTAGCGCCGACCGCCTACCCGCCGACGTGCTCGACAGTGCCATCATCGAGTCGCTCCTCGCCGCCTACGAGGACTCGGACCTCTTTCGCGCTGCCGTTGGCCAAGCACAGTTACAAGCCCGCGACGGTCATTCGCGCCACGACGACGAACTACAAGCCGTCACCAATGAACTCGCCAAGGTCGACGCCAGTGTCGATCGCTACCTGCGAGCCTTCGAGTCGGGGTCCATGCCCGAGGCACTGTGCGGTGAACGAGTGAAGGAACTCGCCACGCGCGGCACCGTTCTTCGAGCCCGCCGCGAAGAACTGAACGAAGAGATGGATCAGGCCGACATCAAGTGTGCGTCGCCTGAGGAACTCGCTTCACTGCGCGACCGAGTGAACGAGGCAATCGCCGAAGGCTCACCAGCCGTGGTTAAATCACTCTTGCAGGCCCTCATCCACGAAATTCGAGTAGATAGCCGTCACGCCATCCAACCAGTCTTCCGCGTGCCTTTGGCTGGCG
>JAJYDR010000137.1 GCA_021777285.1 Actinomycetes bacterium | reverse complement strand
GGACATCTGCCTCATATTGGAGAGCCTAAAAGGTCACTCGCTGGCGGCGATGAACGATCCGAGTGGAGCTACCGGCCGAATCAATGCGTGCTCTACCGAAGCAAAGAAGGCGGACGCGCTTGCCAAGCTAGATACAGCCGCGACCCGGGCTCGCAAGGCACTTGACTCTCATCGTGACGGGAAGTTGGACACAGCTTTCTACTACTTGGATTTGCTATTCGGCGGGAAGTTTCCGGCTCGTTGAAGTAAAGAAACCAGCACATTCAGTTTTCTTCGGTGGTCGAGTCTGACGCATCGCGACACCTGCAAGCTTCAGGCGAATCGAAACAGTTCGCCGGTCGATGCCAAACTCTCTACCCAACTCGTAAACGGTCGCGCCACTCAGGTACTTCTGGCACATTTTGGCGGTCTGCTCCACCGTCAAGCGCTTCTGTGGCTGACGCAGGCGGCGAACGCCGTTACTCTTCTCGGAGAGGCATTGACCGGCGTCGCTCGATACTTCATAATTGAATGAGGATTTGTACTGGTCAAGGGCAGTGATCAACCTTTGGCCCACCCATTCTTCCAGGATGGACCATTTTCCTGTGTCACACGTGGAAAGTGCCACGATAGATGAACGTACGATCAACCTTTCGCACGTTCGATAGCAAGAAGAGCATGTGCGAGATAAATGCGCTCGATTGATTTTGAGTGAATCGAACTTTACGTTGGTGATACCACCGGCAAGCCAACTTGCTTGGCGGCTGAGCAGAGGCGAATGTCGTAGACCACGAAATCAGTGAGGTCCTCAATTATCGACAGCGCGCTGGCGAGATGGATGGCGTCAAGACTACGCAATTCGCGTGGGGCAAGAACTGCAGCCCGCTCGACGATTACGTGATCAATGGGGAGGAGGTCGACTCCGTCCAGGAGTCGCCTAACGTCATCAACCAACGATCCATCGATTCGCTGACACGTACGAAGTAGTTCAACGGCGGACAGATCGCTACTGACCTTGGGTATCTCGATATTCTGCGTTAGCCAATCGGTCAGCGCAGTGCTCTCAGGCTCGTCAAAGAGCAACTTGACGAGAGCCGACGTATCGATATAGATCACGCCAACCGATCCTCGCGTAGTTCATCGAGTTCGTGCGTCGCGGTGTGCTGGGTTCGTGCAACGTGTCGGCGTGCGGGCACACGAAATGCACCACTGGCCGGAATGAGGCGACCTGAGGCGATGAGTCGGTCCCGCGAAGCGACGGCAGGCGTCGGCGATACCAAGAGGGCGATGAGTTTCCCGCGTTCGGTGACTTCGATGACTTCACCTGCCTTCACACGCTCGAGATATCGGCTGGCGTGCTGGCGGAGTTCTCTAATCCCGATTCTGGTCATGTGGAGATAGTAGCACAATGAGTGCTACTATCTATCGCAACCACATTATTCGCGATCTGCACATGGTTCAACGCGCTGCGCGGACAGTTGTGTTTGGCCTCTCCCAGACAGGACCCCGAAGCGGTTCGCATCGTGCCCTGAAACCGGGCGAACATGACGTTCGTTCGCAAGTGAGTTGCCTTTCGAGCGTCGAGTGACTCGCTGTCAGGAAGAAACCTGACGCGCGCACCACGCGTAGAGCGCGTCGTAGACGAACGAGGCGCGCTCGAGGAGGACGTGGTCATCCAGTTCCGCGTCAAGTCCGCCCACGCCGATCGCTTCCAGAGCGCGCCCGGCCGGATCGCTGTCGATGTCACTGGCGATGTCCGCCGCGTGGATAATCTTCGCGAGGCGGACTAATGCGGCGTCACTACCGAGGTGGTACTCGTCGATGAGGACCTCAAAGGAGCACTTGTTGCCTCGGTGCGTGTACGTGGCGCCTGGCGCATCGAAGCTCACGGCGCCATCTTGCTCAGCGGTTTCGAGGACCTGATCGTGCGGCACGTAGAGAATCTCGGCCTCGGCGTCGATAAATTTCTTGATCAGCCACGGGCAGGCGATTCGGTCGGTCTTCGGGCGTTCTCGTGTAACCCATTTCACGTTGATTCCTCTCTCATTGTGACTCTTGGGATGGCGATCACTAATGACAAGAGCACCGCTTGCGACGAGCGGAGGACCAGGCAATTCGACGGTCTACGTCATTTTCAATCAAATGTAGCTGAGCGGTACCGACAATGGGGCGATCGGTGCGATCGCCTTGAGTGGGATGACGCCGGATTACCGTGATCGCACCGCCACTGTCGGCGAAGCGTTCTTCGTCGTTTCGCGAACTCACGGTGGGATGGCCTCGCCTTCGACCACTTCTCGGAGCCGAGGTCGTAGGCTGTCCCAACAATTAATCGGAGACGCGAGCCTGACCCACTGGCGCAGCCGCTGGGTTGAACTTGACGTCCGAGTACGAAGTCATGACGGTGGAGCGATGAACGACTCGATCGGCCTCGGTGACGTCATCCTCGCTCGTAGGTGCCGAGGACTCGGCCAAACCTGCCGGTCGGCTAACCAATACTCGTCGATGAGTCCGTCCAGATGATCGGTCCTCTGCGTGCCGCCTTTCCAGAGATTCGCGAAGACGCCACCCCGTTCACCGGCACCCGAGTTCACCTAGAGATCGATCTCCTCGTCCATCACCGAGTCCACACACTTGACGCAAAGGTAATCATCTTTGAGGCGTTCCGAGCAGGGGATCAGCGAATTGCCATCTCACGGATTGCTCGCCTCCACTCCAAATCGCGAAGGTATTGCCTTATCACTTCTGTCGGGACGGCGTTATCGGGGTCTCAGAATTCACACATCGTGCGACGGGACCCTCGAACGACGAAGGTTCGTCGTTGAGGTGTCCGGATAGAGTGCAGTCCGCGATGCAATGTGGGTACGTCGTGGCTCGATGTCGACGTTCGTTCTGTAAGTTCCACCTGATAAAAGCGGGTGGACAGGAGATTCGAACATTGTTTTCTTGCCTCCGCTGATGGACATGGTGTGGGGCCGCGGCCTTGGTACTGAGGTTGTCACTTCCGATCAGCGGAAGCAGGCGTGGATTGCGCCATAAGGTAGAAGTGCGGCGTGAGTTACGTCGCAATTGAGAAATTCAGTGCACCACCAGCAGTTAGAGAACGGGCGAACGGGAGATCCACTTGATACGCAAAGCTGTCATTGCAGCAGCTGGTCTCGGAACGCGATTCCTCCCCCAGACCAAGGCGATGCCGAAGGAAATGTTGCCGATCCTTGACAAGCCGATCATTCAGTACATCGTCGAGGAACTCGTCGAGGCCGGGATCGAAGACATCGTTATCGTTACGGGATACCACAAGCGCTCGATTGAGGACCACTTCGCGGAGCCGAGCCAGGAACTTGTAACCGCCTTAAAGGGTCCGAAAAAGAAGCAGCTGAAGGAGGTTGAGCACATCGCCAACCTGGCGAATTTTGCCTACATGCGGCAAAAGGGTCCCGACGGCAATGGTACGCCTCTTCTTAACGCTGCGCACCTAATCGGTGATGAGCCGTTCATCTACACCTTTGGGGACGACTTCATCCGCGCTACTCCTGGGCGATTTAGCCAGATGGTCGCACTCCACGAGCGAACCGGCCTCGGCGTGCTGTCGTGTATTCGCGCGGACGGTGACGACGACTACACACGTTACGGGTACGTGGGAGGTAAGGAGATTGAGCCGGGTATCGTAAAAATCGAATCGATTGTGGAGAAACCCGGCCGAGCCAATGCGCCGTCAGATCTCGCGAGCGTGAGCAGTTACCTCTTCACACCGACGATACTGGGGTGCCTCAGCGATCGTGCCTCCGAACTTCGCCCGGGTGACGAGCTCTCGCTGCAGGATGCGATGCAGCTCTCGATTGATAACGGTAACTTCCTTCTCGGCTATGAGATTGAGAATGCTCGATACTTCGACACTGGAGACAAGCTCGAGTATTTAAAGACGATCATCGATCTTGGTCTCGAGGACGAGAATCTCGGCCCCGCACTCAGGGCACATTTCGCCCAGTCGCTCGCTTCGCAAGGTCCTTCGGCGAATCACCTTCGAGAAAACCCACGACAGGGTCTGCAGCGGACGAAGTGAACCTGCCGCCCACGTGGCGTCGCAGCGAGAGCCCTTAACAGCGTGTAAGGGACCCACCGGTCCGCGTCGACCAACTGAACTAGGTGTTTCGGTGGTGGTTGCTCGCCGTCGGGTGTCCGAGGCGACTCTCCGATGGAGCACTCGTTTCCGACCAACGGTACTCAACAAATCGGCGCTTCGGAAATGCGCGGGGTCGTGTGTCCTGAAAGGGGAGTGCTGACCATGTAGAAGTTTGTCAGCACGAACCGTGCTGTGCCAGTGATGGAGGTAGGTCCTCCGGGTTCGCCGTGCAGGCGGAGATCCCAAAGCACTGCAGTGTCATGTCGGTAAAGAGCCGGGGTGGGAAGCGACTGCGGAAAAGGCCCGCTAACAGCGGGTCAGTTGTGTAACGAGAAGACGAACGTGTGTGAACCACTGCTGACGCATCGAGAAATTTAATGACGACATCGAAACCAGGGCTGGACTCCGTCCCTGGGATAATGGCGCGCCTTCGCGGTGTGTCCTCAGCCAGGGAGCTGCCTGCTTGTGGCCCTGGCGGTGTCCGGTGTAAAGGTGGCGTGAGCTCGTTACAGGCGCTGGCATGGAACAGGAGAACCTGTCGTCTCGATACCGACGGCCAGACCTCAGGGGCGATGTTGCCTCTCTGGTCGTTAAGAGGGAGAACCTCGCGTGGTCAAGACCGCGTGGGCAAGAGTACCGACGCGAGACACAGGGGCGGACCGGCTCGTAGTAGTGATGAAGGTTCTGTAATGGGACTGGAGCGAAGGGGCCGGGCAGGTCAGGTCACCCAGATGTCAACCCCTCGGGGGAGGAACTGATGGGCGGACCACAGTTGGAAGTGAAGTCGTTTGAGATTCCTAAGCGTCTCGTCTTTGAGGCGTGGAAGAAGGTCCAAGCGAACGGCGGAGCGCCGGGCGTGGACGCCGTGAGCATTAGACGGTTCAGCGACAACGAGACTGACAATCTCTACAAGTTGTGGAACCGCATGAGTTCGGGAAGTTACTTTCCCGGACCGGTGCGAGCGGTGGAGATACCGAAGGACCATGGGGCCGCGGTGCGGGTGCTCGGCGTGCCAAACACGGCAGACCGAGTGGCCCAAACGGCGGCGGCGATGGTGTTGGAAGAGACGTTAGAACCGATCTTCCACCACGACAGTTACGGCTACCGTCCAGGGCGAAGTGCCCATGACGCGTTGGCGGCGACTCGCAAGCGCTGTTGGAAGCAGGACTGGGTGTTGGACCTTGACGTCCGGGCCTTCTTCGACAGCGTCCCCCATGATCTGCTGTTAAAAGCGGTGGCGCACCACACCCAAGAGCGTTGGGTTCTGCTCTACATCGAACGGTGGCTCACCGCTCCCATGCAGATGCCGGATGGGACCCTCGCGGCTAGAGAGAAGGGAACCCCGCAGGGTGGCTTATGTTCAGCTGCGCATAAAGAGCCAAATGAACAGCGTCGTATTATGCGCAGCGCTGGTCCGTCGGACCTGGTGGAGGCCGTGTCGGTGCGCGAGCACTGCACATAATGTGTCGGGTAGAGAGTTTCA
>JAJYDR010000136.1 GCA_021777285.1 Actinomycetes bacterium | reverse complement strand
CGACGCCGGTGCTAGGGTGTCAGTGCCCTCGGGCTCATTCCCAGATAGCTCAATTGGCAGAGCAAGCGACTGTTAATCGCTAGGTTGCAGGTTCGAGTCCTGCTCTGGGAGCCAGTTGCTCATCGCGCGGGTCGGCGTGGTTGTGTGTCGAAGGGCCGTAGCTCAGTGGTTAGAGCAGGGGACTCATAATCCCTCGGTCGTGGGTTCGATCCCCACCGGCCCTACGACGATTCAGATTCGCTGTCAGTATGGCGAAGTCTTGGTCTGTAAGCGAGCGTCACCCGGAGATACGGCGAGCCGTATCGAGAAGTGTCGCGAGGTAGCGGCGGCTTCGCCGCTCGATGTCTTCGAACGCAGGGATCCCACGCGGCAGATAATCGCCAAGCTCACCGTCCCAGCGCTTACGGTAAGCAACCATGCGCCGCTCGAATGTTGCCGACCACTCGCGAGGCGATGTTCGCTGCTTGCCACGACCCCGATCGTTCGCCGCCTTGCGCAAGTAGAGGTTCCAGGCATCGAGCGGATCCACGTGGTCACTATCGAGCAACTGGTGCATGTCGTACAAGTCGCGGCATTGCAAACGCTCGGCGATGCAGCGCACCTTCTCGGCGGCCACCTCGTCGAGGGTGTATCCGTCAATCGCGGTGCCTCCGGGAAGGTCGGGCCATCGTGGTTGCAGATTGATCCGGGCGCGCGACTCGACCAGCTCGGTGTCGGAGACATCGAGTTTGATCTTGCGTGGCTTGGCACCGAGCGGCCCGACATAGTTCACCCAGGGCGCACCGCCCTCTTCTTGGACAACCTCCAGCACGGGAAACTCCAACCGCTCGCGGCAGGTGTCTGTGGCGACGGCTACAAGTGCGGTGGCTTCGGCGCTGGAGAGGCCGTTGACGGCTGAGAAGTCGAGATCGGCGGAGTAGCGGTAGTCGGCGAAGTAGCGTGCCCCCTTTGAACACGAGCCGCGTGTCACCAGCAGTTCCGATATCCGCGCAGATATGAGCGAGGACATAATCGCGCTCGATGGTTTGGGCGGGAAGTCTCTCATCGTTGGCGCGCTGGATGATGAGACCTTTGGCAATCATGCGGTCACCACGGCCTCGAGCTCGGACGCCGCATACGGCCAGGCGACGCCCCACTTCTTGTCGACCCATCCATCGGCCCCCCGTGCGTTGCGGTCCAACTCAATGAGCGAGTGCCACGACGGCGGTTCCAGCCCCCGCCCCACGGGAAGCGACAGCGTTGTCGCCATGGATCCGATCCGGCGGTAGGCGGGCTCAGCGTTAATCTCACGGGCGAGGTTGCGGAGTCCCCCGATGTTGTCGGCGGCCGCAAGGGCCTCAGCGACGCGCGACGCACCGCCAACCAAGAGCGGGCGCGACGCTGCGTCGAGCAGTGCTCGCGGAATCGTCGCGATTCGCGAAGGGCCAAGGGGCTCGGTCCCTATGAGTACGGTCGCCTGGCTTTCGCGAATCACCTGGAGCGAGCGTCCGGTGAGTGCCTTCTCTCGGGGTCGGTACGGACTAGCCACCTGGATGGAACGCACGGGCCGCACGAGCAACCCGTGATGGTCAAGGGCGGTCAGGAAGCCGATGCGATGGGGGCGGCCGACGAACACTGCGGCGACGGCCGAGCCCAAGTCGTCCCATACCGCGGCCGTGCCCAAGGCACCGATTTGACGAATGGCGTATCTGCCGACGGCTAGGCGATCCACCAAGCCAAGACTGGCCCAGCGAGCGAGCAGGTTGGAGGTTGCTTGAGGTGACGTGCCGAGAGCATCTCGAACCTCAGCCGCGCCAAAGGCCGTCCGTCCCTCGCTGGTGAACTGGTCAAGGAGTTTCAACGTCGACGATTTGCCATAGTTGTTTCCTATTCATGACAAACGTGTAGTAGTGACAACTGTAGCAACTTTCCCTTGTGTAAGATGTCGTTTATACATGTTATACGTGTAGAAACGCCTACTAAGACAAATAACGAGTGGTATTCCCAGGAAAATCGGCGAAAGGCAGCTAGTCGGAAGTCCCCTGGTCAGACGCCGAAGGAGGCGGCACCACGGTTAAAATTAGAGAGCCTCGCCGTCAAGGCGTCCTTGACACAATATGGTATATATGCCTTACTCGGTAACGGAGGTTTGATGATGCCACGAAGTTATCGAGACGTCAGTGCGGAGCGCAAAATTCGCCTGTCCGCGGACGCCGCACATCAGCGGGAGGTCTTTGCTGGCGCCTACAAGTTTGCAGTCTCGCTCATTGCACTCAGAGAGTCCCGTGGTATCACTCAGGAACAGCTCGCCGCTCAGACGGGGATAGACCAAGGCGACATCAGTCGTATCGAGCGCGGCTCGGCGAACCCCACCGAAGAGACGCTCATTCGTATCGCCGATGTGCTCGGGGCTGAATTCAAGCTCGCTGATCGCGTGACCGCTTGATCAGTTTGGGCTGAATCCCGGAGAATCGGGCAGTCCAGTTTGCTGGTGTTGTGATACCCAGGGGCTCGACCCGCCTCATACCCTGCGTTAGGGGACTTGAACGTTGCTGCGACCTGACACTCAGGCCCGGTCGGACGAGGGCTGGGTACCTGCCATTCGATCGCCCTCTCAGCTCAGTACTTGCCTTTGATCACGAAATACGAGCCTCGGATGGTCCCTGCCAGTTTCGACTTCTGACGTGCGAACTTGAACGAATCCAGCTCTGCGGGAATGTCCATTCCTTCGGAAAGCTTGAACCCTACCGCCCGTTTCGGATCTGGTCCGTCGAGGGTGTACAGAACGTTGATCGAGAGCCCGCTCTCGTAGAACACGTAGGACCAGCGGATGTTCTCGACCTGGAATGTCGTGGCCTCGAGCGCGGGCGACTTGATGACGATGCCCCGCTCTTCCTTAAGGATGCGGTGCACCAGGGCAATCTCTTTCTTGGCCTTGGTGGCAGGCTCAACCGTGAAGACGTGGTCGTACTTGTTCTTGAAGTAGCGAGCCTCGTTCGCTCGAAGGCCGGCCAGCGCAGTCACCACCGGTGATGACTCCAGACCCACGTGAGACACGTTAACGAAATCTACGGAATAACTCATAGCCGGCAACCATGATTGGCGACACACTTCAGCCATTGTGTGAGATGGACCGATGCTCTGAGAAGAGACGGTCGTCCGGCGATGAGCGATACCCCAGCCATTGCGCCAGCCCTACGCTTGCTCGATCCGCAGCCGATTACCGGCCGGGTCGCGAACTGCGGCGTCACGGACGCCCCAGGGCTGGGAAGTGGGCTCCTGGATTACCTCCACTCCGGGTGTGCGAGCAATTCTCTCGAAGGTGGAGTCAAGGTCCTGGCAGCGGAAGTGCGCGGGGTATAGCTCGCCTTTTGCGAGCAAGGCTGCAAGGGCGTCCCCGTCCTCCTGGGACCGTCCTCCATGGGGTTGGGAGAGCACGATGTTGACGTCAGGCTGGGTGTCAGATCCGAGCGTGACCCAGCGGAACCCCTCATTTGAGACGTCAAGTTTGACGGTCAGTCCAAGGGTGTCACGGTAGAAGACAAGAGCGGCTTCCGGATCGTCAACGGTGATGTGAACGGTGCTCAGGGAAATGGTCATGCGCTAACGATAATCCGTAAAACAAACAGATTCTTCTTCGAAACTGCTCGCTTCCCTGCCCGCGGGGCTGCCGCCCTTGCGTGGTCGGGTCATCACCATCATCTGACAGGGCGACACGACCCGGAGCCCCTCGTGGCCGCGAGCCTGGTACCTCAACGGCGACTCACCGACGAGTTCCGTGAAGCGAGTGGAGAACGAGCCGAGGCTCGTCCAACCGACGGCGAAGCACACGTCTGTGACGCTCAGATCGCCCCGACGTAGCAGCGCCTTTGCGCGCTCGACACGTCGAGTCATCAGGTAGGAATAGGGCGACTCGGAGTACGCCTCACGGAATCGGCGGCTGAAGTGCGCCGATGACATCGATGCCGTGCGAGCGAGCTCAGCGACATCGAGAGGCTGCGCGTATTCGCGATCCATTTGGTCTCGCGCCCTACGCAAGCACCGCAATTCGTCAAGATCAACGCCCATGGACAACCATTCTTCACCCTCTCGGTGATTGCTGCGTAGCGTCGTTGACGACGCATGGACAAGGTATTGCCTGCCCGGCCGCGAAGATGGGGCATGGGTGCTGGTTGAGGACACTTGAAAACTGTCCACCGGCGAGGGGCGTGCAGCAAGGAGCCACCTGCAGCGGCTCCGGTCCGATTGTCCGATTTCCGCAGACCGGGTCCCTCAAGATTGAACCCTGCGGCCCGGCCCTGACGGGCCCTACCTGATCAACTCCAGGGTTGCAACCGCCAGTCGGAGAACGTGCACATCGGCTCTCCGACATGAACCCCTATGCGAATCCCATTGACCAAGTCCCACGGAAAATCCCACATACCAATCCGACACCACCGGACAGATCCGACCGATTGCATCCACCTCATAATCCCTCGGTCGTGGGTTCGATCCCCACCGGCCCTACTGAGGGGACTTACGAAAATAAGTCCCGACCACTCACTAAATATAAGTGGCTCTCGTGGGCGATCTCCGGCCCCTACGCCTCGCGCGGGCGCCGGTAGAGGCGCTCGGCGTAGAGATTCATGAGAACCGTGCGGAACTCGTCGTCATCGAGGATCCTCGTGGGGATCGCCTCGTTCTCCTCCATCCGGACCACGATCGTGTCGCGGAGCCGTCGAGCGACGACCACGCAGACGCTGTCGAAGGGAGTGTGACGGGCCTGGTCGACGACGTCGAGGTCGTTCCCCCCGGTCTCCTTGAACTGCTCGAGGAGGAACTGGTCCAGGAGGAGATGATCGCGCTCGTCGAGGTTCTCCACCCCGAGCTCGTTGAGCGCCTGGAGCGAACCGCCTGTACGTCGCGGAGTGGTCGCTGCGACGCGGCACTTCAGCGAATGGCTGCGAAGATTTCCGTGGGATGAGCCAGAAGTGTGACGACGTCGGTCGCCAGTGTCCGCACGGTCTCTGGAGTTCCGGACGTTCCCCCCGAGGGAGTAGGGTACGGCGGACACGCGGGTCTCGGCCCGGGTACGGCTGGTCGTTCAGACTGTTCGGCGACAGCGACGTCGACGAGTTCGAGGAGAGGCTGGTCCCGCACGGCCCACCGCCGGGGTCGTGGACGAGCACACTGCCGAGGCTTCGTCGCCCCGTGGTGGGTCGCGCGGTGACAGCCCGACGCGGGGGGTCGCCAACGACACGAGGAGTGACAGTGCTGGGACATCATGTCTCGATGAGCGACAGCGAGGGGGACGTCCCGCCGTCCACGGACGATCCTCGCTGGACGGCGCTCGCGGGCCCTGCGGCGCTCGGCCGGTCGGTACTGATCACCGCGGGGGACGAGGTCCCCACGCCGTGGCGGGGTTGCCCACGCATTGCGCTGAGCGACGCGACCCTGGCTCTGCCCGCGACGCTCGCCGGCGTCCGGCGGGCTTTCCTCACTCGAACCCCGGTGGTCTACGAGATGGACGAGCGGATCACCAAACCGCGACCGGGCGTGGACTCCCGCGAGGCGTGGGAGGTCGCGGCGGACTTCGACTTCGTCGACGAGGCGGTGTGGCGGCTGG
>JAJYDR010000015.1:3499-26810 GCA_021777285.1 Actinomycetes bacterium | reverse complement strand
CCTGTCGTTCTCGGACCTGCTCTTGATGGTGCCCTCGGCCGACGAGGACGACGCGTTCATCGTGCTCGGCCAGATCCGCCCGAACAACCGCTCGACGATGCTAAACGAGGACCTCGTCGGCTCGCTGCACCATGCGTCTGACTGGCCCCGCGTGGCCGCCGCCTTCGCCGAGGGCGTACGGGCGACCGGCGAGACCCGCCTCGACAATGTCGACGAGCCGGTCCAGGTCTGGGCGATCCCCGTGCGCTTCGCCGACCGCGTGGTCGCCGTGCTCGTGCGGCTCCAGGGGCCCCTGCACGGGCCGTCCTCGCTCTACGAGCGGGTCTACCTCTCGATCTTCGTGCGGCTGTGCGACATGGTGGCCGACGCGACATTCCCCTTCCGCGAGGAGGAGGTGGCCGGCCCGGGGATGCCCCGCGTCGGCGACGGGATCATCCTGCTCCAGGCGGACGGCCGCGTCGAGTTCGCCACGCCCAACGCCACGAACGCGCTGCACCGACTCGGGATCTACTCGGCCGTCGAGGGCCACACCCTCGTCGAGCTCGGCCAGCGCGTGCGCGCCGTCGAGCGAGCCCTCAACTTCGCACTGCCCACCATGGAGGAGATCGACCGCGGCCACGACGTGGCGATCCTCTTCCACTGCGTGCCGGTGGTTGCCGACGGCGCCGTGACCGGGGTCATCGTGCTGCTGCGCGACGTATCGGACCTTCGTCAGCTCAACCGGGTGGTGCTGCACAAGGAGGCGGCGGTGCGCGAGGTCCACCACCGCGTGAAGAACAACCTCCAGACCATCTCGTCACTGCTGCGGCTCCAGGCGCGACGCAGCGACGAAGTCGAGACCCGCACGGCGCTGCTCGAGGCCGAGCGGCGCGTGCGCTCGATTGCCGTCGTGCACGAGGTGCTGTCGCGCGAGCCCGGCGAGGACGTGGTCTTCGACGAGATCGTCCGCTCCCTCGTGATGCTGGTCGAGGACACCGTGCTCGCGCTGCACCCCGTCGAGATCGTCGTGAATGGCGACCTCGGCGTGCTGCCCACCGACGTCGCGACGCCGCTCGCGGTGGCGCTCGCCGAGCTGCTCACCAACGCCGTCGAGCACGCCTTCACCGAGTTCGGCGACGAGAACGAGCACGTGGGCGTGGTGACCCTCAACCTCTATCGCCGCGGCGGCGAGGCGGTCGCTGAGATCCGCGACAACGGCCGCGGGCTCGGTGAAGACTTCTCACTGGAGGTGCCGACGAGCCTGGGGCTCTCGATCGTGCGCGACCTCATCCGCGCCCAGCTTCACGGCACGATCACCATGAATTCCATGCCCTACGCGAGCGGTGGGGGGACCTTCGTGCGCGTGACGTTGCCCCTCACCCCGCGCCGTTAAGCGAGGCGGCTTCTGACAGGCTGGGCCCGGGTTGTGGTCGCGTCAAGCCGTGCGAAGGCGTCAACTGACGCGACCGGGTACGTCAAATGTGACCGAGCGTGATCAGTGCTGGGAGGCGCGCCGACGGGCCGCGAGCCACTGCTTGCGCAACTTGCGCCGCTCGTCCTCAGTCGTCCCGCCCCACACGCCCGATTCCTGGTTCGTGGCCAGGGCAAACTCGAGGCAGGCCTTCTGGGCTTCGCACTTGTCACAGACGCGCTTGGCCGACTCGATCTGGTCGGTCGCCATTCCGGTCGTTCCGACCGGGAAAAACAGCTCGGGCTCGGTGTCACGACACGCGGCGTCTGAGCGCCAATCCGCGTCGTCCCACGCATGGGTACGGTTCCACATCAACGACATTGCAGGTTCCTTCGCTACGGTCGGGTGAAAGGGGGGCACCGGACCGACGATCAATTTTAGGCGATAAAGCCTTGTAATACAAGGGCTGGCGACCAAGTAAATGGTAAAAAGCGCGTAAAAACGTAGGTCAAGCGACCGTTCTGACAGACTTCGCCCATGACCGCCATCATCGCGCACCGAGGACTGCACCGCGACTTTCGAGAGAACACGCTCGAGGCCTTCGAGGCGGCCCGATTGGTCGGGGCCGACGGGGTCGAATTCGACGTGCGCCGCACGGTGAACGGCGAACTGGTCGTGCACCACGACCCGCGGGTGGGCTCACTCGTCATCGCCGAGCACGTCGCCAGTGAGCTCGCAACCTACGTGCCGAGCCTCGAGGCGGCGCTCGCGGCGACGTCCGGACTCCTGGTCAACGTGGAGGTGAAGAATCTTCAGGAGCCTGACGAGCCGACCTATGACCCAAGCGGTGACTTCGCGCGTTCGGTCATCGCGGCGGTCGCCGCGTCGCCCGCGCGCAGCGAGGTCATCTACTCGAGCTTCGACTTGGCGACCTGTGTGGTGCTCGCCGAGTCCTCGCGTCCGGTGGGCTGGCTGCTCGACGTCACCGACGACCCGCGCACCAGTCTGGAGCGGGCCGCGCGGGCGCAGCTCGCCGGGGTGAACCCCTACGTGGGCTTGGTCGACGCCGACTTCGTCACCCGCGCGCGCGCCCTCGGACTCGCGGTCAACGTCTGGACGGTCAACTCGCCCGACGACTTAGCGGCCATGTTCGCCCTCGGCGTGGACGTGGTGATCACCGACGACCCCGAAACGGCGATCGCCGTGCGCGCCCGATCAGGGGCCGCGTCCTAGTCGCGAAGCACTGAGGACGGCGCACGCTGCGCCCGCGTCTCGCCGGTCAACGCTCGCCGTTGTGTCGAATTGGGACACGTCCTCACGATGGGGGCGGGTTCGCGAATGTCGTAGATTAAAACCCATGAACGTTGTCGTGTGTGTCAAACAGATTCCCGACCCCGCCGCGCCGCAGTCACTTGACGCGTCGTACAACTTGAACCGGTCGGGCAAACTCATCTTGGACGAGGCCGACACCTACGGCGTCGAGATGGCCCTGCAGCTGGTTGACAAGGCCGGCGGCGGCGAGGTCACCGTCGTGTCGATGGGCTCAGCGGCCGACCTCGCGGGCGTGCGCAACGCGCTCGCGATGGGTGCGGCCAAGGCCATCATCGTCAGTGACGACGCGCTGCGCGGCACCGACGCGCTCGGCACCGCCAAGGTGCTCGCCGCGGCGATCCGCCGTGTGAACCCCGACCTAGTGCTGGCCGCGACCGAGTCCTCGGACGGCTACACCGGCACGACGCCGGTCCAGCTCGCCGAACTGCTCGCCATGCCCTCGATCACCTTCGCCAAGTCGGTCACGGTGACCGGTGACACGCTCGCCGTCGCGCGCCAGACCGAGGCCGGCTACGACGAGGTCACCGCGCCGCTGCCCGCGGTGGTGACCGTGACCGCCGGTGTGGTCGAGCCGCGATACGCCTCCTTCAAGGGCATCATGGCCGCCAAGTCCAAGCCGGTCGAGATCCTGAGCGTCGCCGACCTCGGCCTCGCCGACCAGGTCGGCCCGACCGGTGCCCGCCAGCAGATCGTTGACGTCGTCACCGCCGAGGCTCGCCAGGCCGGCGAGAAGTTCGTCGATGACGGTGACGGCGCCTCCAAGATCGTTGCCTTCCTCGAGTCCATCAAAGTCCTGTAGGAGCATCATGACACTGAACACACTCTGGGTCGTCGTCGAGCCCGCCAACGGCTCGCTCACCACGACCTCGCTGGAACTACTCAGCCACGCGCGCACCCTCGCCCCGAGCGTCGCCGCGGTGACCTGGGGCACGAGCGACCACGCGGCCCAGGCCGGCGAGTACGGCGCGACCACGCTCTACTCGGTCGGTGACCTCGGCGGCGCCCTGCCCGGCGCCCCGGTGGCGGCCGCCATCGCCGCGCTCGTCGGCGCCGGCGCGCCCGACGCCATCCTCGTGCCCACGAGCTACGACGGCCGCGACATCGCCGCGCGGCTCTCGGCGCGCCTCGACCGGCCGGTACTGACCAACGTGACCGGGCTGGTCGACGAGGACGGGCTCGTCACCGAGCACCCGATCTTCGGCGGCACCCAGGTCGCCCGGGCCCGCTTCAGCGCCGAGGGACCCGGCATCGTCGTCGTTCGTGCCAAGTCATTCGCCGCCGAGCCGAGCGGCGGCGCCCCGGCGACCGTCGTCGCGGCCCCGGCTGGTGAGCTCGGCGCGATCGGCGCGGCGCGGATCACCGCGACCCACGTGGAGGAGCGCGAGGGACCCAAGCTCGAAGAGGCGCCGGTCGTCGTCTCGGGCGGTCGTGGACTTGGCGAGGCCTCGCGCTACGCGCTGGTCGAGGAGGCCGCGCGCTTGCTCAACGGCGCCGCCGGCGCGAGTCGGGCCATCGTCGACGCCGGGTGGGTCCCCTACTCCCACCAGGTCGGCCAGACCGGCAAGACCGTCAAGCCCACCGTCTACATCGCCTGTGGCATCTCCGGGGCGACCCAGCACATGGTCGGGATGAAGGGGTCCAAGAACATCGTCGCCATCAACAAGGACCCCGACGCACCGATCTTCCAGATCGCCGACCTCGGCATCGTGGGCGATGTCAACAGCGTGCTGCCGTCCCTGATCGAGGCGTTGAAGTCACGCGCTTCGTGAGTCGGTGCACCGTCGCGCATCACCGGCCCAAGTGGGTCGCCACGCCCTAGGCTCAGTGGTCGTGCATTCCGATCACGCCGCGTCCTCGACTCGTCGGCGGTGGATGGTCCTCGTCGTGCTCGGCCTTACCCAGCTGATGGTCGCGCTCGACGCGACGGTCATCAACATCGCCCTGCCCCGGGCCCAGGTGGCACTGCACTTCAGCGCGGGTGACCGTCAGTGGGCGGTCACCGCCTACGCCCTCGCCTTCGGGTCACTGCTCTTGATCGGTGGACGACTCGGAGACCTCTGGGGTCGTCGCACCGCGCTCGTAGTCGGACTCGTGGGCTTCGCGGTCGCGAGCGCCGTGGGCGGGTTCGCCTCGAACTTCACCGAGCTCGTCGCCGCTCGTGCCGTCCAGGGCGTCTTCAGCGCCATCCTCGCGCCGGCCGCGCTGGCGGCCCTGACGACGACCTTCACCGATCGCAACGAACGGGCCCGGGCCTTTACCATCTACGGGGCGCTCGCCGGGTCGGGCGCCGCGATCGGACTCATCCTCGGTGGGGCGCTCACCCAGTGGGCGTCGTGGCGGTGGTGCCTGCTGATCAACGTCATCTTCTCCGCCGTGGCGCTGGTGGGGGTCGTGTGGCTCATCGAGTCACGACCGGGGGCCAAGCCCGCGAACCTCGACGTGACCGGGGCCGTGCTCGTCAGCGCCGGACTGTTCGCCATCGTCTTCGGCCTCGCCCACGCCGTCACCGCCACCTGGGCGAGCGTGGTGACCATCGGCAGTCTGCTCGCCGGCGTGGTGCTGCTCGGCGCCTTTCTACGGTGGCAACGGCGCAGCGACCACCCACTGCTCCCACTACCCGTGGTGTTCGCGCGTACGCGCGGTGGCTCGATGGTGGCGCTGTTCATCACGATGATGGGGTTCTTCGGCGTCTCGCTGCTGCTCGCGTACTACCTGCAGAACGAACTCGGCTACTCGCCGCTGCGTACCGGGTTCGCCTTCTTGCCAATGGTGATCGCGCTCGGGTTCTCGGCGATGCTCGCGAGCGCGCGGATCCTCGCGGTCTCGGGACCTCGACCGTTGATCCCCGCGGGGATGCTGCTTGGGGCGCTGTCGATGGTCCTCTTGACCCGGCTGCCCGAGCGCGCCAACTACTTCGGCACGGTACTGCCGAGTCTCATCCTGCTCGGACTGGGCCTCGGGCTGATCTTCGCACCGGCGACCGCGAGCGCGACGGCGGGCGTCGCGCCGTCGAGCGCCGGGGTGGCCTCGGCGATGGTGAACTCCTCGCAGCAGATCGGCGGATCGGTCGGCACGGCGCTACTCAACACGATCGCGGTCACCGTCGCGGGGAGGGCTTTCACCCACACGAGCGGCGCCACGGCGAGCGCCCGGGCCGCTGCGGCGACACTGCACGGGTACTCGATCGCGTTCTGGTGGGCGGCGGGGATCTTCTTTGCCGGGTCGATCTTCACCATGATCGTGCTCGAGTCGGGTGCGCCCGAGCTCACCGTCGAGGGCGCAGCCGGCGCGTGACTCAGCCGAGCGCGTAGGTCACGCGCACCGTGACCGAGACCGACTGGGTCCCGGGCCGCACGGGAACCGAGGCCGCCTTGACCGCGGCGAACCCGTAGACGCCCGGATAGACGACCGGCGGGCTGGTCTCGTCATCGACGATCGTCCTTACCGCGCCGAGGGGGGCTGAGGCGGCTGCCGCTAGCTGGGATGCGGCCCGGTGGGCGTTCGCGATGGCCACCGCGCGAGCGCGCGCAAGCACCGCCGAGCGGTTTGTGATCGAGTACGTGATACCCGAGAGCTGGGCCGTGTTGCCGGCGGCGCCGAGCGCGGCCGCGATGAGTGCCCCGGCGTGCTCGACGCGGTGGCTGGTCACGGTGAGCTGGTCGTCGACCTGGTAGCCAGTCACCTGACCGTGCGCGTTGGTGACGGGGGATACGTTGAGTCCCGAGGTGGCGAGGCCGCTGCGCAGTTCGCCCGCTGCGAGCAGGGCCGTCTCGAGTGCGCGCGTGCGCGCGTTGTTGGTTCGAAGCGCGGCGGCCGTGGAGGCACCGGTGGTGACCACGCCGATCGAGAAGGCGACGGTGTCGGGCACGCCTGACGCGCTCGCCGAACCGGTGACCTCGATGGTGCCCGAGGGGCCCGACCGTGCCCAGAGCGCGAATCCCGAAGCGACGAGGACGAGAACGACGAGGATGACGATGACGCGGGTGGTTCGTGATGAAGCGGGCATGGTGCTCCTTTGATCTCACCATTGCGTGTCCGACCGCGGCAGTTTCTAACGAGGAGTTCTCGCTCCACACTGCGGGTTCGCCTCGTCGTCAGATCAACGGCCACGGGTACGGTGGCCAGTCGCGGTCCTCGTCGGGGGTCGGGTAGCGGCTCGACTCGACGAGCGCGCTCGCGCGGTTGAGCGCGAGGGCGACCTCGTGGGGCGCGAGCCAGGGGCGAAGCGTCGCGCCGTCGCCGCGCGCGAAGCGGTCGATGCGCTCGAGTAACGCGTCCTCGACCCGCAGTCCGGCGTACTCCCAGACCACGGTGCGCAGCTTGTCCTCCTCGTGGAAGCACAGGCCGTTGTCGATGGCCCAGCACCGCGTGCCGTCGTAGAGGACGTGGCCGGCCTTGCGATCGGCGTTGTTCGCCACGACGTCAAAGGCGGCGAGGGTGGCGAACCACTGGTTGAACTCGGGTCGCTCGCGCAGGGTGAAGTAGTGGTCCTCGTTGGTGTCCTTCACCCACCACTGCAGCGATCCCGGCCCGAAGGGGGCGTCGTCGCGCGCGACCGTGGTGGGCACGAGGTCGGTGTCGAGCGCCACGTCGAGCTCGTAGGCGGCGACCTCGCGGCGCCACAGGCCGTCGGGGAAGTCCCAGAGCGGCCGTTCGCCGGCCTCGGCCTTGTAGCAGGCGCTCGCCTGGGACTCGCCGAGGCGCACCGTGACGAGCAGAGCCTGGTTGGACGACCCGGCGATGCGTCCCTCGACGGTGATGGCCCCGTGGGCCAGCAGTTCGCGCTGTTCGGCGCGTTCCACGGCTAGGCGATCGGCGCGCGGTGGCCGTTGGTGCGCGGGCAGTCGTGGCCGCGGGGGTCGAGGGGGCCGCCACAGAGGGGGCACGGCGGTCGTCCCGCCTCGACGAGTCGGGTGACGGCGATGGCGAGGGCGCCCGCCCACTCCTTGGTGAGCGTGAGCTCGAGGCTGTCCTCGCCCTCACGCGACTCCATCGAGACGCTGATGGTGTCGGTGTCCTCGTCGACGACGACCGTGATATCGCCGGCCTCGAAGTCGGATTCGAACTCGGGCTCGAGGGATAGGTCATCGGGCAGGTTGCCCGGGCGTCCCATCGTGTCGAGCACCTGGGCGATCCATTCGGCGAGCGCGGCGAGCTGCTGCTTCTCGCACTTGACGACGATGAGGCTCCGTCCCTGGCGGGCCTGGAGGAGGAACCGACGCTGGCCGACCTCGCCGTGGGCGCCGACCATCACGCGGTCCGGGGCGTCAAAGACGTAGTTCATCGACCGACCGCCTCGGCGAGTGATCCCGTGGAGTTGACGCACAGCACGGTCGGCTGGTCCCCGAGGGCTATCGCGCTCACCGAGCACGTCGAGACCATCGTGCGCTGAAAGAGATCGAGGGGGACCCCCTGGGCGAAGGTGACCGCCGCTTTGATGGGGTCGGCGTGGCTCACGAGCACGATCGACTCGCCGCGGTGCAAGTCGACGAGACGCTCGATGGTCAGCCAGATGCGCCGCTGCATCGCGGCGAAGGACTCGCCGTCGGGGAAGGTGAACGTGCTCGGGGCGTGCTGGACCGCGCGCCACTCGCGGGTGCGGCGCAGGCGCGACAGTGACTGGCCGGTCCAGGCGCCGAAGTCGCACTCGAGCAGCCCGCGGTCACTGCGCGTGCGAAGCCCGAGCGCGCGCGCGATCGGCGCGGCGGTCTCGCGCGCGCGCTCGAGGGGCGAACTGTAGATGGCGACGGGCGCCGACGCGAGTTCGGCGAGTCGCGTGGCGACCCGCTCGGCCTGGGCGCGACCGCGGTCGCTCAGGTGCAGTCCCGGCGCACGACCGGGGAGCACCGACCCCGTGGTCGGGGTCTGACCGTGGCGCACGAGCAACACCGTGGACGTGGTGCGCGTCACGAGGGGCGCACCGGGATCCGTCGGGGCTTCGGGTCGGCCGTCTCGGGCCAGCGCCGGCGCGAGACCTGGGCGAGCTTGTGCAACAGGGCGACCGCGCCAGGGTCGTCGTCGCCCGGGCGCACCTCGATGCGCTCCCCATCGAGCAGGCCCTGGAGCAACATGCGACCGAGGTCCGTGCGCACGATGAGTAACGTCCAGTCGCCGAAGGCGCCGATGCCGCCCGCCGAGATGTCGGCGTGCTCGGCGGCGAAGTCGGGGCACTGCACGCAGCCCTCACGGGTGAAGGCGTGGGCCTCCTTCAGTGGCACCTCGTGCAGTACGCCGTCGCGCGTCCAGATCTGGAAGACGCCCTTGATGTTCATCTTGACGATGTCGGCGCGCTTGAGGCCGTACTTCGCCTCGAAGAGTTCCTCGAAGATACGGTCATCGAACGTCTTTGAGCAGAGCAGGCCGATGGTGAGGCTCAGCCGACGGGCCATCTTGCCGGACTTGCGAACCTGCATCGCGCCCGGCGCCGAGGCCATGCAGCCCATGCCGACGAGTGCGATGCGCTCGGCGCCGCCCTCGATGGCCTCGGGGTAGGCGAGGAGGTTGGCGCTGTAGGTGTATCGCGAGCCCGCGGTCGCGAGCACGTCGTCGCGGGTGCGCGCCACCGCTGGCTCGGCTCGCCACGACCCGTCACCGGCGGTGGCACTCACCAGTGCGGCGTCGATCAGGTCGTGTTCGAGCGCGTAGAGCAGAATCGCCGACACGACGCCGCCGTCCTGACCGGTCGAGGCGACCTCGGGGTCGAGTGCCCGGGCGAGCACGACGTCGCCGACGCCGTAGACCTCTTCCTCGGTGCGCTCGCGCCCTACCCGGTGGACGTCGATCTCCGCCTCCCAGGAGCGGAAGCGCGGACAGGCCCGGGTGCACATCGTGCAGCCCTTGATGCCGTGGGTGCAGTCCTCGCGGCCACCGTCGATGTCGAGGTGCCAGGGCTTGTAGTGGCCGTCCTGGTCGTCGTAGTCGAGCACGTCGTGGGGGCACGCGATCACGCAGGCCGCACAGCCCGTGCACAGCCCCGTGGTGACGACTTCGCTGAACAGTTCTCGCCATTGGGGCTTGTCGACCATCCAATCATGCTAGTGAAGTGCCCCTTGCATCCGGCTACCCTGGCGCGGTGCCCGAAGTGCTGGAGATCGAGTCGTACCGACGTCTCGCCGAGCGCGTCGTGGGCGCGAGCGTCTTGCGCGGGTGGGCCGACGAGTACGCGGCGAAGAAGCTGAGCGCGCCGAGCGCGTGGGCGCACGTCGTCGCCGGTCTGACGATCACCGGCACCGACCGGCGCGGCAAGCTGCTGGTGCTGCAGACCGACGGGGTGACCCTGGCGCTGCGCTTCGGGATGACCGGGGTGCTGCTGCTCGACGGCGAGGCCGGTCTCGAGGGGCTCTTCTACGGCCCCCACGAATACCGCAGCGACTGGGTGCGCGCCGGCCTCGAGTTCGAGGACGGCCGCTCGCTCGTCGTGCACGATCCGCGGCGTCTCGCGCGCGTCGAGATCGACCCCGACCTCGACGAGCTGGGCGTGGACGCCCTCGCGATCTCGCGACCGGCCTTCGAGGTGGCGCTCGGCGCGCGTGGCGAGGGGCCCGCGATCAAGGCTCGCCTCCTCGACCAGTCCCGCATCGCCGGCGTCGGCAACCTGCTCGCCGACGAGATGCTCTTTCGCGCCGGCGTCGACCCGCGTACCCCCGTCGGGCGTCTCGACCCCGCCCAGCGCACGGCGCTCTACCGGGCCTTCACCCAGACGATGCGAACCCTCGGACGTCGGGGGGGATCCCACACGGGTGACCATATGGTGTCGCGGTTCCCCGGCGGCCTGTGTCCGCGCGACGGCGCCGCGATGCGCATCGAGACCATCGGCGGGCGAACGACGTACTTCTGCAGCGTGCACCAGCGCTAGGCGCTGGGCGAAATCACGGGTTTCACCGCGAGCCCGGCGCGACCTACGCTGCAGGTGAAGTGGTTCAGTGCGTCAGTGAGGCCGCGACTGGGTGCCCCCTGACCTGTCAGGAGGAGGACCCATGGAGGACGCAGACGCGAAGGGCCGCACGCGCAGTTGGGCGGAGCCCTTTCGTATCAAGATGGTCGAACCGATAACGGTGACCACGCGAGCGCATCGCGAACGCGCGATCGCCGAGGCTGGCTGGAACACCTTCCTGCTCAGGTCCGAGGATGTCTACATCGACCTACTCACCGACTCGGGCACCAACGCGATGTCCGACCGTCAGTGGGCGGCCATGATGCTCGGTGACGAGGCCTACGCCGGGAGTCGGTCCTTTTACCACCTGGAGGACGCCGTTCGCGAGGTCTACGGCTACGAGGAGCTCATCCCGACCCACCAGGGCCGTGGCGCCGAGCACATCCTCAGCCAGATCCTCATCAAGCCGGGCGACGTCGTGCCGGGCAACATGTACTTCACGACGACCCGCTACCACCAGGAGCGCGCCGGCGGGACCTTCGTCGACGTCATCGTCGACGAGGCCCACGATCCCGCGAGCACCAACCCCTTCAAGGGCAACGTCGACCTCGCCAAGTTTCAGGCTGTCATCGACGAGTACGGTGCGAAGCGCATCCCCTACATCTCAGTCGAGACCAACGTCAACATGGCGGGCGGCCAACCGGTCTCCATGGCGAACTTGCGCGCGACCTACGAGCTCTGCCGCGCGAAGGGGATCTACCTGATGCTCGACGCGACACGGGCCGTGGAGAACGCGTGGTTCATCAAGCAGCGCGAGCCGGGGTACGAGGACAAGAGCGTGCGCGCGATCCTGCGCGAGATCTGCAGTTACTCCGACGGCGCGACCGTGTCGTCAAAGAAGGACAACCTCGTCAACATCGGCGGCTTCCTGGCGCTGCGCGACGCCGAGCTGGCCCGCCGCGCACGGGGCCTGTTGGTGGCCTTCGAGGGTCTGCACACCTACGGCGGGATGTCCGGGCGCGACATGGAGGCCCTCGCCCAGGGGATCCGCGAGATGGTCGACACCGACGACCACATCGCGGCGCGCATCGGACAGGTGGAGTACCTGGGACATGCGTTGCTCAACGCGGGCGTGCCCATCGTGGTGCCGATCGGCGGTCACGGCGTGTTTCTCGACGCCCGGGCGATCCTCGCGCACATCCCCCAGGAGCAGTTGCCGGCCCAGGCGTTGGCGAGCGCCCTCTACGTCGACTCCGGTGTCCGCTCGATGGAGCGCGGCATCGTGTCGGCCGGCCGTGACCCGAAGACGGGGGAGAACCACCACCCAAAGCTGGAACTCGTCCGCCTCACGATCCCGCGACGGGTCTACACCCAGGCGCACATGGACGTGGTCGCCGAGTCGGTGATCGAGGTGTTCGAGCACGCCGACGAGATCACCGGGCTGCGCTTCGCCTACGAGCCCGACGACCTCCGTTTCTTCCTTGCGCGCTTCGAACCCATCGCCTGACTCGCGACCGAGCCAGCGAACGACGGCGAAACCCACGAACACGCGTCGAGCGACGCGCGGCGGTGTCGCGCGGGGCCGCAGGAAGGCGAATTCGTGTCGGGGCCCTGGCCAAGGTAAGATTTTCGTAGGAACATCGGGCTTCGCGCGATTTTGGGCGAGAATATTCGGATGTCCTCGTTCGTCCAGCACTACGGCTACTTCGCGCTGTTCATCCTCGCCATCGCCGAATCGGCCCTCATCCCGATCCCCTCGGAGGTCACCTTCGGGTTCGCCGGCGCGCTGGCCACCTCGGCCGTGACCGGCCACGCCCAGTTCTCCATCCTCGGCATCATCGTCGTCGGGGTAATCGGCTCGCTCATTGGCTCGGTCATCGCCTACGAGATCGGTCGCACGCTCGGTCGGGCGATCGTGGACCGCTGGGGCAAGTGGATCCTGCTCACCCACGGCGACCTCGACGCGGCCGAACGGTGGTTCGCCCGCTACGGCGCGGCCTCAGTCCTGATCGGACGCGTGCTGCCGGTCGTGCGCACCGTGATCTCGCTGCCGGCCGGCGTGGCCGAGATGAAGCGCGGCCCCTTCGCCATCCTCACGGTCATCGGGTCGGCGGTGTGGATCGGGTTGCTCACGGTGCTCGGCTACGCCGCCGGGTCGAACTGGACTCGGGTCAGCCACGACTTTCACCTCCTGCAGAACCCGATGATCGTGCTGATCGTGCTCGCGCTCGCGTGGGCGTTCTGGCACAGGGTGCGCACGGTTCGCCGGTACAACGCGGGCGCGTCGAGCAGCCGCGGGCGTCACGCGAAGTAGAGACGGCGACCAGAACGGGTGCCCGAACACAGCCGGCAGTGATCGGTCCGGTAACCTTCCCAGGCGATGAGGCAAATCGTCACCGCAGCGCGCACGTTCGCCGGTCTGGTCGCGGTCGCGGCGACCGTGACGCTGCTCGGTGGACCGGGTGCGGCATCGTCGAGCAACGTGACCACGACCATCGGCGAGTGGCAGACGGTCGCGTCGAGTGGCCGACAGTTAGGACTCAGCGTCGATCGGGCGGGGAACCTGCTCGGCTTTTCCCAGCCCGGTCAATTGGATATCTACACGCGGTCACAACTCATCACGGCGATGGCGGGTGTGCCGGTGTCGGGCCCAGCGCAACGTCTGGTCTTTCGGGTCTCGAGAGGGCGCCAGATCGCCGGCATCGCCACGTCGACGTCGGGTATGACGTACTTCGACACCGGATCCTCCTCCACGATCTGGACGTGGGTGGGCGCGACGCACACGCTTCGATCGCTGCCCTTTCCGTCGAATCCCATGATGAGCGCGACCGGCATGGTGCTGTCGCCCGGGCAGCACTCCCTCTACGTGGCCGATGATCGAACGGGCAAGGTCTATCGAGTGTCCCTCGCCGATCTCCAGGTGAGCGTCGTGTTCAAGTCACCGGGGGACCGGCTGGAGTCGCTGGTGATGGACCAATCGGGAAACCTCGACGTGACGGGCCTGAGCGGGGCGGTCTACTCGATCTCCGCGGCGTCGCTCGCCAACACGGGAGCGGTCGCCGAAGTCGGGCATGGCGCGGTGGAGATAGCGAATCTGGGACCGCGATTGAGCGCCAATGGTCTGGCGGTCGATGCGAGGGACAACCTCTACGTCTCCACCTGCGTGGGATTGGCGGCACCGCACCCGGCGATCAGCGTCATCACGCACACGGCGACCCTGGCGACGATGGCCCGCAGAACCCCCGCGACGGTGGGTAACGGTGGCGTGGTGCCGATCGCCGATACGCGGGCCGAGCCATCGTTCCAGTGCATCGAGCCTCTGGACGTGTCCGGTGGCGTGCTGTACGCCGGTGACTGGCTCAACTCCAAGATCTGGGGACTGCCATTACGTGACCTCGGTAACTTGGTTGACACGCGAACGTCATCGGGACCAGTTCAGCTCACGCGTACCGCATCCACGCTGCTCGCGACGTGGAGTGCACGGTCCAACGCCATCGACTATGTCTGCACGCTGATGCGCGGCGAGGCGACGCCGACGTCGATCCGCGAGACCACATACTCAACGGGCTGCTGGTTTGGCGGTCTGACGTCGACGGAGCGATTCGGGGTGCGGGTCGTCGCCTACGGTTCGTCGACCAGCGTCGTCGGGTACGCACCCGCACCGCGGATGTCCGTGCTCACCTGTCGGCGCGGGTCACTCGTTCGTCGCGTTCAGTCGTACGCGCCACGGTGCCCTTCGGGCTACGTCGCGCAGTCCTGACCCCGCAAGGCTGGTCCGAACTCGTCTGCCGGTCCGGTACCCGTTGAGACGGCACCGTCCCCTATCCGTTGAGCGACGCGAGGACCTTCGCCGCGTGCCCGTTCGCGCGCACGCCGTACCAGACGTGCTCGATGCGTCCCGTCGGACCGATCACGAAGGTCGAGCGGATCACGCCGGTCACGGTCTTGCCGTAGAGCTTCTTCTCGCCGTAGGCGCCGTACTTGGCCATGACCTTGCGATCGGGGTCCGAGAGCAGCACGAAGTTGAGGCCGTACTTGTCGATGAATCGCTGGTGCGAAGCGCCGTCGTCGGGTGAGACGCCGATCACGATGGCCCCGAGCCCGACGAAGCTCGCCAGCTCGTCGTTGAACTGGCAGGCCTCGGTGGTGCAGCCGGGGGTGTCGTCGGCCGGATAGAAGTAGAGCACGACGCGCTGACCCGCGAAGTCCGCCAGGCGCACCGGTGCACCCGACTGGTCTTTTAGGGTGAAGGCCGGCGCGCGGCCACCGATCTCGAGTTTCATGGCGCCTCCGTACGTTCAGTTGGAATCGGACCTAGACTAGATGCGGAGCTCGAGGATTGAGCTCGGGCCCACCTTTCCTTACGAACGCCGGTTTCGGGTCCAGCCGAGAAAACGGATGTTCCGTGAGTAGCCAAACCGATGAGTCGGTATCGACCGACTCATACGCCACCAATAAGACTTTTGCCGAGCTTCAGGTTGACGCCCGTCTCGTAGAGGTCCTCTCCAGCCAGGGCATCACCACCGCCTTCCCGATCCAGGCACTGACCATCCACGACGCGCTCGCTGGTCGAGACGTCTGTGGCAAGGCCAAGACCGGCTCGGGCAAGACCCTGGGCTTCGGACTGCCGATGCTCCAACGCATCGTTGCGACGCCGGGTCCCACCGGCTCAGGTCCGGCGCGGCCCCGTGGACTCGTCCTGCTGCCGACCCGGGAGCTCGCCGTGCAGGTCCACGAAGTCCTCGAGCCGCTCGGCGCCGCCCTCGGGCTTGCCGTCACCGCCGTCTACGGCGGCGCGGACATCGAGCGACAGGTGAAGAATCTGCGCAAGGGCAGTGACGTGATCATCGCTACGCCGGGTCGACTCATCGACCTCGGCGACCGCGGCGAGGTGAAGGTCGAAGGACTCGACGTGCTCGTGCTCGACGAGGCCGACCGGATGGCCGACATGGGCTTCATGCCCCAGGTCGAGTGGGTGCTGCGACGCATCGCCACCCGTCCCCACCAGACCCTCCTGTTCTCGGCGACCCTCGACGGCGCGATCGACCGACTGGTGAAGCGCTACCTCACCGACCCGGTCTTCCACGAGGTCGTAAGCGACACCCAGACGGTCGCCCAGATGGCCCACCACTTCTTGAACGTGCACCAGATGGACCGCATCAAGGTCGCCGCGACGATCTGTCGGTCCTTTGACAAGACAATCATCTTCTGTCGGACCAAGCGCGGCGCCGACCGTCTGGTCGAGCAGCTCGAGAAGGAGGGCGTACGCGCCGCCGCGATCCACGGTGACCTTCGCCAGAGCCAGCGCGAGAAGGCGCTGGCGGACTTCAGCGCGGACAAGCTTCCGGTCCTCGTCGCGACCGACGTGGCCGCGCGCGGTCTGCACATCGACGCGGTGGACTGCGTGATGCACTACGACCCGCCAGAGGACCACAAGGCCTACCTGCACCGCTCCGGGCGCACCGCGCGCGCCGGTTCGACGGGCGTCGTCGTGTCCCTCCTGCTCTGGAACCAGATCATCGAGGCTCAGGTGATCATGCGCCGCCTCGCCTTAAAGCGTCCGATCGTCGAAGTGTTCTCGAACAATCCCCACCTCACCGACTTGGCCGCGTGGGAGCCGACGATGGAGGAATCCGTTCTGTGAAGTCGAACATCGACCGCTACAAGAAGGACCCTCGCATCAAGCGCGCACTCGTCGTGATGGCGCACCCCGACGACGTCGACTTCGGGTCGGGTGGCACCGTCGCGCGGCTCACCCGTGACGGCGTGGACGTCTCCTACTGCCTCGTGACCTCCGGTGACGCCGGGGGCGACTCGTCGCGCTCGACGCCTGAGGAGCGAGCCGTGACTCGAGAGGCCGAGCAGCGCGCTGCCGCCCAGGAGCTCGGCGTGAGTGACCTCACGTTCCTTCGTTTCGGTGACGGACGGGTCGAGGTGACCCTCGAACTTCGTAAGGCCATCGCACGGGTGATCCGCCAGACAAGACCGGACCTGGTGATCTGCCAGAGTCCCGAGCGCAACTACGAGCGGATCTTCGCGTCCCATCCCGACCACCTCGCCGCCGGCGAGGCCACGTTGCGCGCGGTCTATCCCGACGCTCGTAACCCCCACGCTTTCCCCGAGTTGCTCGCCGAGGGCCTCGAGCCCCACGCGGTGACCACGGTCTGGCTCGCGAGCTCGGTCGACCCGACGTTGACCGTCGACATCACCAAGACCTTTACTCGCAAGATCGCCGCGCTGGGCCGCCACGTCTCCCAGGTCGGCGACCGTGACGATCTCGAGGTGATGGTGCGCCAGTGGGCTCGCACCACGGCCAAGCGGTTCGGGCTCGGCAAGAAGCGCCTGGCCGAGAGCTTCAAGGTCGTCACCACGGCCTAACGATTCACATCGAACTCACAGGCTTCTCACGGGAGCGGTTGAGATTGTCTCCGTACGATTCGTCTGTCGCCGACTGGCGCAGACTCGAATGGAGAACCGACTATGGCAACCAAGTACCACAAGCCAGTGGCCCGGGCGGCGAGCCTTGCGGCCGCTCTGGCACTGACGATCCCCCTGGCGCCGCTCGCCGCGAGCGCTAGTAGAGCAACGACGGCGACCACCGTGCGCGGCACCGTCGTCGCGACTAACACCGCTCGGCACACGCTCGTGCTCGCCGCGGGCAATGCGATGGACACCGTGCGCTTCCAGACGGCGGGCGCCGTCGCGAAGGTCGCACTCGGCACCCGGATGACCGTGCGCGCTTCACGTCTCGCCGACGGTACGTTCAAGGCACTGTCCACGCACGCACAGGGCCGCGTCGATCGCGCGACGCTCCATGGCACCGTCGTGAGCACCGCGGCGACCCAGCTCGTGCTCTCAGCGGGTGGCAGTACGTTCTCGGTCGACCGAGGTAGCGCGGTCGCGACCGTTGCGAGTAAGGGCAACAAGGGTCGCCAGAGCCACGCGTCGGGCTCGTCGCTCGGCGTCGGCACCGACGTCCGCGTGGGCGTGATCGTCAAGCCAACGGGACTCGACGCGACGTCGATCACCGAGACCGGTCAGAGCGGATTCATCGGTCTCGAGGGAACGCTCGCCAGCATCTCAGCGACCTCGCTCGTGATCAACGTCGAAGACGGTGCCACGACCACGGTGACGATCCCGTCGTCGATCGTCATCCCGCCAACGGTCCAGGCCAACGACCAGGTGGAGTTACTCACGTCCTACGCGAACGGGACCTTTACACTCGTGACGATCACTGACGACAGCATCGCCGCGACCCAGTCCAACGACGGTGTGTCCATGGACCAGAATGGTGCGGGCTACATCCAGGCCGAGGGTCTCGTCACTTCGTTCACCGCAGCTAACTCGTCAGCGACACCACCCGTCGCGGGAACCCTCACGGTCCAGCCCGGTGATGGCGCGGCGGCGATGAACTTCGTGGTGCCGACAACCGTAATGGTGCCCTCCCTCCAGGTCGGATCACGCGTCCACGTGACCGCAACGGTGTCGGGAACCACGCTGACCGTGGTCTCGGTCCGCCTTCAGCAGTCCGAGGGCGGGGGCTCGATGACCACCGAGACCGAGGGTCGCGTGCTCTCCGTCTCAACATCAAACGCGACCCTTAACACAACGGGCACACTCGTCGTCCTGACCGGCGACGGTGCGACGGTGAGTTTCGTGGTTCCGACAACCATTGACGTGTCGAGCATCTCCTCCGGTGCGAAGGTCCACGCGAGGGGCATGTTCGTCAACGGCGAACTCACGTTGGTGAGCTTCCGAGTCCAGCAGCCCGAGGGCGACCAGGGTGGCCAGACCGGCATGGTGCACATCGACGGAACTTTCGTCAGCTACCTCGGTGGCCTACTGACTATCCTGCCGGGCGACGGCGCGTCCCCAATCGTGATCACCGTTCCGACAGGCTTTGACGCCACGTCCTTGCAGGGGTACACCACTGGCGTGCACGTCTCCGTGGCGGCCACGATGTCGAACAACGTTCTCACCTTGGTGAGCATCGCGCCGAACGACTGACCTAGTCCCTAGGCCCGGTTTCCGACCTCGGTCGGACACCGGGCCTAGGGTGACGTCGTGGGTCACGAATCCAAGCGTCACCCCGCGCCGCGCACGCCGGTTGCGCGGCGCGTCGCCACGTACGGTCTCGGAGACCTCTTTCGCGGTGTGACGCGCGTCAGCGCGCCGCGCGAAGCCCTCGCGGGGATCACGTTGCTCGCCATTGCGATCCCCGAGCAACTCGCGACGTCACAGCTCGCGGGCGTGCCCGCCTTCCTCGCGATGATCGCCTTCATCGCGGCCACACTCGCCTTCACGCTCGTCGGCTCGAACCCGATCGTCTCAGTGGGTGCCGACTCCACCATCGCGCCACTCTTCGCTGTGGCGATCGCGCACCTCGCGGTCACCGGATCGGCACAGTACCTCACCCTCGTCGCGGCGACGGCGGTCGTGACCGGCCTGTTCGTCGCGGGCGTGGGACTATTGCGCCTCGGCTGGATGGCGGACTTCCTCTCGGCGCCCATCATCACCGGCTTCATGGCCGGTATCGGGGTCATCATCATCGTGCACCAGATGCCCAAAGCACTCGGCGTCCTCGGCGGCGGTGAGACGGTCGGCGCGCGTCTGCAGGCCGTCGCCGGCGAGCTCGCCCACGTCCAGGGCTGGCCGCTCGCGCTCGCGCTCGGCACCGTCGTCCTGATGGTGATCGGTGAGTGGATCAACCCCCGTTGGCCGATGGCGCTGCTCGCCGTGGTGGTGGCGACCGTCTTGACCGCGGTGCTGTCACTGAACCACCACGGGGTCCTCGAGCTCGGCACAGTGATCGTCGGCGTGCCCTCGTGGCGACTGCGTTGGCTCTCGGTCCACCAGTGGGGCGTCGTGGTGGCGACCTCGATCACCCTCGCCATCGTCATCATCTCCCAGAGTGCGATGACCTCGCGGGTCTCGGCCGATGAGATCGGCGTCGCCGAAGACCTCAGTCGCGATTTCCTCGGTGTGGGCGTCGCCAACATCGCGGCGGGGCTGCTCGGGACATTCCCGGTCGACGCAAGCCCGCCGCGCACCACGGTGACCCAGCTCGCCGGTGGGCGCACGCGCCTACCGGGCGTGGTTGCCGCGATCGTCGCGCTCGCGCTCTCACCCCTCGCCGCCTACGCCCATCAGATCCCGATGGCCGTACTGGCCGGTGTGCTGTTCTTCATCGCTGGTCGGCTCATCAAGGTCGAGCAGTTCCGCGCCATCTGGCGCGCGAGTCGCGCCGAGTTCGTCGTGGCGCTCGTCTCGGCCTTCGGGGTGATCGTTCTCGGGGTGGAACTCGGCATCACCGTGGCGGTGGGACTCGCCATCGCCATGCGGACGTGGCGCTCGGCCCGCCCGCACATGGTCGAACTCGGACGTCGTCGGGGCACCACGAGTTGGGAGCCGCTCGGTCGTCACGACGTCGAGCACGTGGACCACGTGCTCGCCGTGTTTTTCGACGAGGCGCTGTACTTCGCCAATTCGGGGGTCTTTCGCCGTGAGCTCCACGAGCTGTTGGCGAAGAACCCGTCGACCAAGCACGTCGTGCTCGACGCGGTCGCGATGTCCGACATCGACTACACCGGCCTGCAGGCGCTCAGCGAGATCGTCGCCGACCTCGACGCTGAGGACCTCGAGGTGCTGGTCGCGCGCGCGAACGACACCGTGCGTCGCCAACTGGCAAACGCCGTCGATCGTCGGGTTCGTGGCCTCAAGCACTTCGACAGCGTGGATGCGGCCGCGACGCACGCCATGGACAAGTAGCAAGTGTGGCGCCGCTAGCGTTATCCCGTGACCACAGCGCTGCTGCTCATCGACATCCAGAACGACTACTTCCCGGGTGGGCGCATGGCGCTGACCGGGCCCGAAGCGGCGGCCGACCGGGCCGCAGCGCTGCTGGCGCGCTGTCGCGCGCTCGGACATCCGGTCCTGCACGTGCGACACGTCGCAGACCGACCCGGTGCAACCTTCTTCCTACCCGACACTGAGGGCGCGCTTATCCACCCCGCAGTCGAACCGGCCTCGGGTGAGGTGGTGATCGAGAAGCACCGGCCGAACGCCTTCGTCGACACGACCCTCGCTCACCACCTCGAGGCGATCGGGGCGACAGAGGTGGTGATCGCCGGGATGATGACGCACATGTGCGTGGACTCGACGACCCGCGCCGCGAGTGAACGAGGTTTCGACTGTGTGGTCGCGGCCGACGCGTGCGCGACGAGAGACCAGAACTTCAATGGCGTACGCGTCGAGGCGGACCAAGTCCACGCGGCCTTCCTCGCGGCGCTCGACGGAACCTTCGCCACGGTCGTGTCCTCGAACGACGTTCTCGAGCGCTGGACCTAGCGAAGACACCCGCTCGGCCGCTAGGGTCGCTGGGATGCGGAACTTCCCCGACGCCGACGCCGAGGAGACATTGCCCGACCGGTGCTTGCGCTGGGCCATCGTCATCGTCGAGTACGCGATCGTGGCCAGCTTGCTGCTCGTGGCGAGCGTGGTGCTCGTCCATACCGTCGTGGAGTTCCTGCGCCACCAGGGGTCTTTCGCCGGCGTGGTGATCAACGCGATCGATGGCATCCTCGTCGTGGTCATCCTGCTCGACATCGCCCACACGGTCTTCGGGAGGCTCCGCTCCGCCTCGTTCCCGGTGCGCCCGTTCCTCGAGATCGGCGTGCTCGCGGGCGTGCGGGACATCCTCAGCGCCTCGGCGCACCTCACCATCGGCGGCCGCTTGAGCGAACGCGACTTCTCCAACACCCTGATCTCAGTCGGGGTCGGTGTCGGCGTGGTCGTGCTCCTACTCGTTGGGCTGAACCTGCTTCGCTCGAGCCTCGCCGGAACGAGTGACGCGGCTGACACCGCATCGGGTGACCAACGGTCGCGCGACGACGCCAGGTAGTTCGGGGTGACAACCACGCTCGTGACGCCCAAGGGATGTCGCACGTTATCGCACGTCGTGGGGTCCTCGACCATGACGAACTTGAGCGGGATGACGAGCACTCGCCGGTTGGCGATAAACGCGCGAAACCAAGGAACCCACGCTCGTGCCCACCGATTCCGTATCGAGACGCGGTCTCGCCCTGGCGTTCAGGGCGCGCGTCGAAGGTCGTGCAGGTAGTAGAGGATCGAAGCAACCTCACCGACGAGCACCAGCGCCGCGACGACGATCATCGACGTGAGCGCTCGGTGGAGGTCGGTCACGCCAGCGGCGTCCGGTCCCGCCTGGGTGAGCGCGGCGAATGGGCCGACGAGGACGCCGAGCACCACGATCTTCCAGGAACGGTCGCGCAACCGGTTCCGCGCCCGAAGCACGAGTCCCGCCTCGCGGGCGTCATCGTAGTGGGGGCGAGGGAGAAGCGCGTTAGCGCCCACGGCCGTTGCCGTTGAAGAAGAAGGGCTTGGTGCGCCGCCCGTCGGGCGTGCGCGGGGAGATCGAGGAGTACTGGCTCGCCTTCTTCTCGAAAAAGAAGCGGGTGAGACGCGCTCGCCATGTCGTGTGCACCGCTACCGGCGGTTCGTTGGGCGCTATGACCTCGTCCTCGTCGGCGTGCTGCGCCGGTTGGGATACGAAGGCCTCGATGGCCGCGTCGTCGAACTGCTCGTGGGAACGCTCGCCCATGATCGGACGATACACCTGCACCGGCGTACGGGTACGCCGGTGCAGGTGTATCGTCACCGATTGGTTATTGGGCCGCCAGTTGGCGCAGCACGAAGTTCAAGACGCCGCCGTGGCGGTAGTACTCGGCCTCGGTCGGGGTGTCGATGCGAAGGCGGACGGCGAACTCGGCGACCTCGCCCGAACTGCGCGTCGCGCGCACGGTGACACGGGGCACCATCTCGCCGCGGTTGAGCGAGTCGAGTCCGAGCACGTCGTAGACCTCGGTGCCGTCGAGCTCGTGGGTCGCCGCGTTCTCACCAGGCAGGAACTGCAAAGGGAGCACGCCCATGCCGACGAGGTTGGAACGGTGGATCCGCTCGAAGCTCTCCACCAGCACGGCCTTCACGCCGAGGAGCTTGGTACCCTTGGCGGCCCAGTCGCGGCTCGAGCCGCTGCCGTACTCCTTGCCGCCGAGGATAACGAGCGGCGTACCCTCGGTCGCGTAGGCGACGGCCGCGTCGAAAATCGAGGTCTGCTCGCCCTCAGGGAACTTCACCGTGACGCCGCCCTCGGTGCCCGGGGCCAGCTGGTTGCGCAACCGGATGTTGGCGAATGTGCCGCGCATCATGACCTCGTGATTGCCTCGGCGGGTACCGTAACTGTTGAAGTCCTGAGGTGCGACGCCCTTTTCGGTGAGGTAGAGGCCCGCGGGGACGTTCGCGCGGATGTTGCCCGCCGGCGAGATGTGGTCGGTCGTGACCGAGTCGCCGAGCTTGGCGAGCACGCGCGCGCCGACAACGTCGGTGACGACGCCCGGCTCGGGGGTGAGACCGGCGAAGTACGGGGGCAGCTTCACGTAGGTCGAGTCGTCGTCCCACGCGTAAGTGATCGCGTTGGTCGTCGGCACCGCCTGCCAGCGCTCGTCGCCGCTGAAGGCGCTCGCGTAGCGCTCCTGGAACATCGCCGGGGTGAGCGAGGCGCGTACGGCCTCAGCCACCTCCGCGTCGGTCGGCCAGAGGTCGGCGAGCATGACCGGCTGGCCGTCGCGGTCGACGCCGAGGGGCTCGCTCGACAGGTCGATGTCGATCGTGCCGGCGATGGCGTAGGCGACGACGAG
>JAJYDR010000015.1:0-3489 GCA_021777285.1 Actinomycetes bacterium | reverse complement strand
GATGCGGCCCTCGAAGTTCCGGTTGCCCGAGAGCACCGAGACGACCGAAAGGTCGTGCGCGTTCACCGCGTCCGAGACGCCGGGCAGCAGGGGACCGGTGTTGCCGATGCAGGTCGTGCAGCCGAAGCCGGCCAGGTAGAAGCCGAGCTGGTCGAGCGGGTCGACGAGATCGGCGCGCTCGAGGTAGTCCATGACGACCCGGCTACCGGGCGCGAGCGAGGTCTTCACCCAGGGCTTGGCGCTCAGGCCCTTGGCGACGGCTCGACGGGCGACGAGCCCGGCGGCCACCAGGACGGCGGGGTTCGAGGTGTTAGTGCACGACGTGATCGCCGCCACGGTGACCGCGCCGTCACGCAGGGACGTGGCGTGTTCGGCGCCCTCAACGGAGATCGGCTCGCGGCCGAGCGCGTCGCGGAACGCCCCGCGAGCACCGGACAGCGAAACGCGGTCCTGGGGGCGCTTCGGGCCGGCGAGGCTCGGCTCGACGCTCGACAGGTCGAGCTCGGCGTACTCGGAGTACGTGGGCTCGGCGACGGTGTGGTCGTGCCAGACGCCCTGGGCCTTCGCGTAGGCCTCGACGAGGGCGAGGTGTTCGGCGTTGCGGCCGGTGAAGGCGAGGTAGTCCAGGGTGACCTGGTCGATGGGGAAGATCGTGCAGGTTGCGCCGTACTCGGGGGACATGTTGCCGATCGTCGCGCGGGTCTCGAGCGACAGCGCGGCGACGCCGGGGCCGTAGGCCTCGACGAACTTGCCCACCACGCCGTGGCGGCGCAGCAGTTCGGTGATCGTGAGCACGACGTCGGTCGCGGTGACCCCCTCGCGCGTCGCGCCGGTCAGGCGCAGGCCCACCACCGGCGGGATCAGCATCGACGTCGGCTGGCCCAGCATGCCGGCCTCGGCCTCGATGCCGCCCACGCCCCAGCCGAGCACGCCGAGGCCGTTGACCATCGTGGTGTGGCTGTCGGTGCCGACGACGGTGTCGAGGTAGGCGACGCCCTCGTTCTCAAAGACCACGCGGGCCAGGTGCTCGAGGTTGACCTGGTGGCAGATGCCCATCCCCGGGGGTACGACGCGGAACCGGTCAAAGGAGCTCTGGGCCCACTTCAAGAAGGTGTAGCGCTCGACGTTGCGGTCGTACTCGATCGCGACGTTCTCGTCGTAGCTCGAGGCCGTGCCGGTGTGCTCGAGGATGACCGAGTGGTCGATCACCATCTCGACGGGAACCAGGGGATTGATCTTCGCCGGGTCGCCACCGAGCGCGATGATCGCGTCGCGCATGCTCGCCAGGTCCACCACCGCCGGCACGCCCGTGAGGTCCTGCATCAGGACTCGCTCGGGGGTGAATGCGATCTCGCGGGCGTCGTCACCGGCCGCCTCGCCGTGGCGGGTCGGCGTCTCGGCCCAGCGCGCCAGGGCCTCGATGTCGGCGGCGCGAACCTTGTGGCCGTCCTCGTGGCGCAGCAGGTTCTCGAGCAGGACCTTGATCGAGTAGGGGAGCTTGTCGACACCGAAGCCCGCGAGCGCCTCGGCGCGCAACGAGTAGTACGTGAGGGCTCGGCCGTTGACGGTGAGCGTGCTGGCGGAACCGAAGGAGTTGAGTGAGGTCATCCCCCTATTCTGCCCCCTCTGGCGAGGTCCCGTCTTCGGTGGTGGGGCGGCGCGTGGGAGACTGGCCCGATGGGCTCAACCTACGAGATCTTGGTCGAGCGGCTCGCGAAATCCTTCGATCGCCAGGTGCCGGGGAGCGACCCGGTGCTTCGGACCTCCGAGCGCGCCGACTTCCAGGCGAACGGCGTTATGTCGGTCGCAAAGTCCCTCGGTCGCCCCCCGCGTGACGTCGCGGCCGAGATCGCCGCGAGCGGTGACCTCGACGGTGTCGCGACGATCGAGGTGGCGGGGCCGGGATTCTTGAACATCACGCTCGATCCGACCTTTCTCGCCTCGCAGTTGAGCGCGCTGCTCGCCGACGAGCGGCTCGGGCTCGCCCTCGTCGCGCCACCCCAGACCGTCGTCATCGACTACTCGGCCCCCAACGTCGCCAAGGAGATGCACGTCGGTCACCTCCGATCCACCGTGATCGGCGACGCGCTGGCGCGCACCGAACGACTCGTCGGCAACCACGTGATCGCGCGCAACCACGTCGGTGACTGGGGCACCCCCTTCGGGATGCTCATCGAGTACCTGCTCGACCTGGGCGAGGACCGGGCGATCGCCGAGTTGTCGATCGGGGACCTCAACACCTTCTACCAGGGCGCCCGGTCAGCCTTCGACGCGAGCGAGGCGTTCCAGCGCCGTAGCCGCGCCCGGGTCGTCCTGCTCCAGAGTGGTGACCCGGAGACCCGCCGGCTCTGGCGCATCCTCGTGGACCAGTCCGTCGCGTACTTCAGCCAGGTCTACGCCAAGCTCGACGTGACCCTGACGCCACAGGACGTGGTCGGTGAGTCGTACTACAACGACGTGCTCGAGGGTGTCGTGGCGGACCTCGACGCGCTCGGGCTGCTCGAGGACAGCGACGGCGCGCGGTGCGTCTTCCCGCCGGGGTTCACCAATCGAGACGGCGAGCCGCTGCCCCTCATCGTCCAGAAACGCGATGAGGGGTTCGGCTACGCCGCGACCGACCTCGCGGCGGTGCGCGACCGGGTCGCGCACCTCCACGCTGACGAGCTGCTCTACGTGGTGGGTGCCCCCCAGGCTCAGCACCTCGCCATGGTCTTCGCCGTGGCGCGTCGCGCCGGCTGGCTGCCCGACACGGTTCGCTGCGAGCACGTGGCCTTCGGCAGCGTGCTCGGGAGCGACCGCAAGATGTACAAAACGCGCAGCGGCGAGACGGTCAAGCTGGTCGAGCTGCTCGACGAGGCGATTGAGCGGGCCTACGAGGCGCTGGTCGCGCGCGGCACCGACCTCGACGACGCGGCGCGTCGCGAGCTCGCCACCCAGATCGCGCGCGCGGCGATCAAGTACGCCGACCTCTCGACCGAGCGACAGCGCGACTACGTGTTCGACCTCAATCGGATGCTCGCCTTCGAGGGTGACACCGGACCGTACCTGCAGTACGCCCACGCGCGGCTGCGCTCGATCCTGCGCCGGGCCGGGGAGGTCGATCTTCGCGGCGTGACCTTCGCACTCGAGAACAGCCCCTCGCGATTGCTCGCGCTCGCGCTGCTCGGTTGGCCTGACGCCGTCGCCTCTGTGCTCGAGGGCGCCGCACCCCACCGGCTCTGCACGTACCTCTTTGACCTCGCCCAGCGGCTCACGACCTTCTACGAGGCCTGTCCGGTGCTCAACGCCGAGGGCGCCGTGCGCGTGGAACGACTGGCGTTGTGCGACCTCGCGGCGCGCACCCTCGCCCTCGGGCTCGAGGCGCTCGGCATCGCCGCCCCCGAGCGAATGTAGGGCCCGCGCCACGACGGAACGTCGATGTTCGGCTGCGCGGGCATCGCTATCATGACCCCAGGTGCCGCTTCGGCACCGGAATCCGGGGGGATTATG
>JAJYDR010000135.1 GCA_021777285.1 Actinomycetes bacterium | reverse complement strand
TGCATCAATATCTAGGTGGGTCACCGGAGTTTTCCTTTCGTGCCATTGGACTGACACGTCAGAACTACTCCGGTGGCCCGCCCTCGTGACGGACCCTCTTAGTTACACCACTCGACGGGACGTGATCTATCGCGTTCGCACCTGACCTCAGAGTGCGGACGAACGGAGATAGAGGAAGCTCGAATCGGAGGACGGGACTGCTGTCGGGACGAGCGGAGAACCTCCCGCAGTGGGACCCGCAAACGGTCTGTCTGACAGCCCATAGAGGAGACACCATTCAACACGAGCCCGTCACCATTCACGGTTACTCTGTTATCCTTCGTCAATCGAGGAAATGAGGTGAGATAATGTGGCGCAAGATCGCGAGCGGAGTAGCGATTACTTCCGTAATGATGACTCTCACTGCAGGTCCTTTGGGCGCTTCATCGTTCGTAAAGAAGGCGGCCAAAAGGTACCTCGCTGATGTAACTCCGGTCAATCTCGCGCTCGGTCGATTCGCCACAGATGCCAGCCACTGGGGCAGCTCAACAACCCAGTCCATCGTGACGAAGCAGACTGAGCCCGCCATTGCGGCGCTTCGAAAGCTTCAGAATGAGTTGATAGTTCAGACTTGGCCCAGAAAGTCCCGATCAGATGTCCGCAAGCTCATTGCGGGTATCTCCCCACTGGTGCGGATCTCATGTCACTACTCTCCATCACGATTAAGCCGCGGTTTTCGTTAAGCCGAGGAATCCTGGACGCGCCTACGCGGCATGAGGTTGGAGGAAATTCTTCGGCTTAACGTTCTGCGGCGTCGTTAGCGTCTGCCGTGTTCCTACCCCTATATGAAGGAGACGGCGATGGATACGACGATTTCCACGATCGGTGCGACTGTTGTGGCTGAGCTGCGCTCGGCTGGCTACCAGGAGTCGACGATCGGCAACTACGAGAAGACGATCAGGGCGCTGGCGGGCTACGCACGACGGCGAGGTACAGACATGTACACGCCGGTGCTGGGGGCCAGTTTCGCGTCGTTGACGACCAGCCCGCGCACGGGCCGGTTCAGCGCCCAACGGCGGTTCGACTATCGGCGGCTGGTGACGGTGTTCGACTCCTACCTGGCAACCGGTCGGGTAGATCTGTCGGTTCGCACACGCGGAGGCGGCGGTGCGCGGCCAACGTCGAGCCAGTTCAGCGCGCTGGACGCGTCGTGGGAGGCGGCCATGGCCGATCGTGGCCTCGCGGTGGCGACGCGCGAGGCCTACGGCCGGGTGGCCCGCGGCTACCTGTGCTTTCTCGAATCGAGTGGAACCTTCGACCTAGACGGCGCTGACGGCGGGACCGTGCTGGCGTTTTTGGCGTCACTGTCGCCGAAGTGGGCGACGACGTCCTTGTTCTGGGTCGTGTCGAACTTTCGGCCGTTTCTGGCATTTACTGGCCGAGGCGACCTCGTCGACGCGGTGAATTTTGCTGGGGCACGGCGCTCGCACCCGATCGTGCCGGTCCTGGGTGACGATGATCAGCGGTTGGTCGTCGCGGCGTGTGCGTCGCGCGTCGTGTGCGCCCGAGATGCGGCCATCACTTTGCTGGCCCTGTCGACGGGGCTGCGGGCTTGTGACATCGTCAACCTGCGACTGTCCGACGTTGACTGGCGAGGGCGAACGATCTCCCTCGTGCAGCGCAAGACGGGCAACCCGCTGAGCGTGCCGCTGATCGAACTGCTCGTCTCGAGACTCGCCGACTACGTCCTGCACGACCGGCCCCGAGTGAGTGACGACCACGTGTTTCTTCGCCAGGTCGCCCCGCACGTTCGCCTGGGTGATCACGCCACGATTCATCGGGTGACGACCGAGGTGTTCCGCGTCGCCGGCGTGGTCGACGCGAAGGTCGGAACCCGGGTGCTGCGCCACAACGCAGCGTCGAGGATGCTGCGGGCCGCGACGCCGTTGCCGACGATCTCGGCCGTCCTCGGTCACGCCAGTGAGGAGTCGACCAGACAGTACTTGAGCATCGATGAGAGTCGACTGCTCGAGTGCGTGCTGGCGGTGCCCGAAGGCGCACGGCCGTGAGCGGCCCCAACTTCACCAGCGCGTTTGGCTCGCGCCTCGACGAATACGTCGAGTTCAAGCGCGCCATGGGGTTTAACGGCGCCTCGCGGATCTGGTACTTGAGAAGGTTCGATGCGTACTGCGCCGAACACGCCCTCGGCATCTTCGACCAAGAAACCGTCGAGGGGTGGGTGACCGCCCAACTCGCGACCTCGGGCCAATACCGGTCGTGGATGTCCTACATCCGTGACTTCGGCCGATGGCTTCGCGCGCGCGGACAGGCCGACGCCTACGTGCTGTCCGACCAGTGGAAAGCCCGGTTCGTGCCAGCCCACCCTTACCTGCTCACCCAGTGCGAGATCGAGGCGTTCTTTAGCGCCGCGGCGCAACTCGACACGTCCTCGCCGTGGCGCTGGCAGGCCGTTGCGTTCTTCGCGCTGATGCACTCGTGCGGGATCAGGACCTGCGAGGCCCGTGGTCTGCTGGGTGAACACGTCGACCTGCCCGGCCAGCACATTGACGTGCTGTGGTCCAAAGGCGGCCGCAGCCGCAGGCTTCCGGTCACCGGCGATCTGACGGAAGTCCTCGCCGCCTGCAACGACGCGTCATCGTCGAGGTTCGGCCAGTCGCGAACGTCATTCTTCGTGTCCTCCACCGGCAACCCCGTCACGCCAGCGGCGGTCGGCGTGATCTTTAATCGCATCTGGGATAAGGCCGGGCTGGCGCGCCCGGCGGGTGCTCAACGTCCCCGACCCTACGATTTCCGCCATCACTTCGCCTACGCCAACCTCGAACGGTGGATGGCCCACGGGATCGACGTGGCCGCGATGCTGCCCTACCTGTCGACCTACATGGGACACGCAAGTGTGGACTCGACCTACTACTACGTTCACACCTCGCCGGACTTCATGGACTCTTACGCGCGCATCACGGCCGAGAGCGGCTCGCCGCTGCCCGAAGTTGGCTTCGAATGAGACGAGACGAGACAACCGACGCGGCTGACTTCTTCACGTTCGCCCGGGACTACCTGCGCACCTACCTGCCCACGGTCCGCAGCCTGTCGGCGAGAGCGATCGAGGCCTACCGGATCAGCCTGGAGTGCTTCCTCACCTTCCTTACCGACCGCGAGCACGTTGAGCGTGCGAAGGTGAGCTTCGACCACTTCGACCGGGCCCGTCTCAAGGCGTGGCTGACCTGGCTCGGCGACGACCAGCACTACGCCATACGGACCATCACGCTGCGACTCAGCGCCGTCAGGGCCTTCCTCGCCTACGCGGGCGCCGAAGACGTCACCCTCGTCGCACTCAGCCAGGCGGCGCGAAGCCTCAAGGCTCCTACCGCGCCGCGAAAGCCGATCGAGTATCTCACCGAGCCCGAGACGCGCGCCGTCCTCGCCGCGTTCAGCGGCCGCACAGCGAAATCACGCCGCAACCGGATGCTGCTCATCCTGCTCTACGACACCGCGGCCAGAGTTGGCGAGATCACCGCTCTGACGCTGGCGGACCTGTCGCTCGCCGTGCCGGGACACGTGACGCTCACCGGGAAACGAGACAAGAGCCGCGTCGTGCCGCTGACCGACAAGACGGTCGAGCATCTGCGCGTCTACCTGAAGGAGTTCCACCCGAACGCCGCGACGCTGCCTGGAACACAGCCGTTGTTCTACAGCCCGCATCATGGGCAAGTGACCAGGCTCGCGGTCGACACTGTCTCGGCGGTGCTCAAGCAGGCTGCCGCAGTGGCCCGTGGGATCTGCCCGAGCGTGCCCGAGAGCGTCCACTGCCACATGTTGCGCAAGACCAAGGCCATGGACCTCTACCAGCAAGGGATTCCGTTGCCCATCATCATGCGACTCCTCGGTCACGAGAACGCGTCCACTACTGCGGCGTTCTACGCGTTCGCCACGGTCGACATGATGCGCGTCGCTGTCAACGCGGCCACCCCCGCAATCGACGTCCCCGCCGAGGACCGCCTCACCGAGGACCAGCTCCAAGCCCTCTACAGCCTGCGATAGCCCCGAAACGTTAAGCCGAGGAATCATGCGAGCAAGGCCGCGTAACGTGGCCAGATCAGGATTCCTCGGCTTAACGAAAACCGCGGCTTAATCGGTGTTAAGCCGAATTCGGCTTAACACCGAATGTAGACGTCAGTACCTTCTCGACAAAATTCGATACCGATCTCTCCAACTTGCATACCGATGTGAATTTCGTGAGACACGACCTCGGTCTGAAACTCAGGTGAATTGGCTCTCGACACTCTCGGGCTTTGCTGAGCTGGTTCTACCCACGGTTCCTTTGCGAGAAGGGCCAGACCGAGGAGCCCTCGTAGCGACTGACTCCTCCACCTTGTGGTCGAACGAGGTGAACACATGGTCACGGTTCCTTTCCCGCACCAGAACACGCGCCGGAATCTAGAGGAGGTGGTGGAAGATCGATGATGGCTTCAGGGACTGCTGTCGGTCTTGTTGACAACCACATCCACTCGATGCAGGTCGCGAGGAACCGCCAGGCAACAATCCAAACTCTCAACTAGTGGCCACCCATTCTGCCAGCGCATGGGTGTTGGCCAAGACGATTCGCCCTTGTCGGACTGTGACACTGGTCATGTAGGTTCATGAAGTGTCCCGACGTTTCCCTCAAGTTCGTGGCGGACAGCTTCCGCTGTTTGAGATTGAAGGTGGAAGCCGGGCGGCGGTAACCCTCAAGGGAGCGACGTGGCCGGAAGCCACTCGCTTTCCTATCAATCACGGCCGATCTCGTGTTCGCGATGTTGTGTGGATTGACCTGGTTGGTTCGTCGTCCCCACTCCTCATCGCTGGATTCTCTTCTCTTGGTGAACTTGTTCATCTCGTGTCCGATTGGACGACGTCCTCGCACGACGATGGCGCCTGTGTTCGCTTGGTGTTCGGCGCTGAACCCTTCACGTCTGCCAAACACGAATTCCGGTCCGTTCGAGCTGAGTTCACCGACATTGCCAAGGAGTACTGGCTTGAGGAACAGGGGGTCTCTCTGCGCGCCTCAGCGCAGGTGCTTCAAACAATCGAGGCGCTGGAACGCGGGCTACTCAGTGCGCGATTCATCCACGGCTCCCATCGGCTCCACGCCAAGATCTTCGTTGGAGAGAATGCGGCTACGGTCGGCTCGAGCAACTTCACGCGTTTCGGTCTAGGTGATCAATACGAGGCCAACGCACGATTCGACGCCATCCATGAGCCCAAGCGTTACCGCGAGCTCGTCGCTGTCGCTGAGAACTACTGGGCCGCCGGTGAGAGTTGGGATGACGAGCTTCGCCTACTTCTCCACCAACTGCTTCGCGTCGTCTCCTGGGAGGAAGCACTCGCGCGCGCCTGCGCCAATCTCCTTGAGGGTGACTGGGCCTCGCGTTACCTCGCCGAGCCTTCGTCAGTCGACCGTCCTCTTTGGCCATCACAACGATCGGGCATCGCCGAAGCGCTTTGGATCTCCGAGACCGTGGGGAGCGTGCTGGTCGCTGACGCGACGGGCTCGGGCAAGACGCTCATGGGTGCGCACCTCGTTCGCGCCGCGCGCGATCGACTGTGGCGCACCGGACGCGCACGACGAGACCTCACGGTCTTGGTTGGGCCTCCCGCGGTCATCGGAACGTGGAAATCCGAGGCGATTCAGCTTGGACTCATGTTG
>JAJYDR010000014.1 GCA_021777285.1 Actinomycetes bacterium | reverse complement strand
CGCTCGGCGGCCTCGAGGATCATCTCGCGGCGCGCGTCGGCCCGCAAGTACGGTCTCTTCGTGCTCGGCGTCGTCTCGTGATCGATGCTCACCATCACCTCATCAACTAATCGTTGACGACGCTATCGGGGAGCCCTCACAACGCGCGGACAACTTCAGGACACGCGTACATGTTCGCGCGCTGCTTTCGTTACGTGCGTTGTCGTCGCGCGCTCTCACAACGCGCCAACAATTCAGCGCTCTCGCACCTTCGCGCGAAGCTCGTCGATCCACGTCGCCGCCGCTGCGCGCGCGAGCGAGACCTCGTCGCGGCGCTCGGCCGCGACCTCGCCCTCGACCGGGTACGAGCCGAGGAACTTCACGCGCGCGAGGTGCGCCTGCAGGTCCGCGAGGCAGTCCGCCACCAGGTCGTCGCTCACGTGGCCCTCGAACTCGATGACGAAGCAGTAGTCACCCAGACCCTTCTTGGTCGGACGGCTCTCGAGCTTGGTCAAGTTGATGTCACGCGCCGCGAAGCGGCCCAGGATGCCATAGAGAGAGCCTGGGCGGTCGGCGTCCTGGAAGCAGACGATGGTCGTGCGATCGTGCCCCGAGGGCGGAGCGATGGAGTCGCGGCCCACCACGACGAATCGCGTGGCGTTGCCCGGGTGGTCCTCGATGTCCGAGGCGAGCTGGACGAGACCGAAGAGCTCGCCGGCCATCGCCGAGCCCACCGCGGCCCAAGGCTCACTCGACTCGGCCACGAGACGTGCCGCCTGCGAGGTCGAGGTCGCTTGACTGCTCGACGCCGACAGGCGACCCAGGAACTCGCGGCACTGGCCCAGGGCGTGGACATAGCTCAGCACGCTGGTCACGTCCTCCAGGGACACACCCGGGCGCGCGAGCAGGTGCAGGTGGATAGGTAAGACGACCTCACGCTCGATGTAGAGGTCGTAGTCGAAGACCAGCCCGTCGATGGTGGCCGAGACCGTCCCCTCGATCGCGTTCTCCAGCGGCGCCAGCGCCAGGTCGATGTCGCCCGATGCCACGCCGGCCAGCAGGTCGGCCAGGGTGTCCATGGCGACGCCCTCGACCTCGCCCAGACTGTGCAACGCCTCGTGAGAGAACGATCCGACGGGTCCCAGGAAGCCCACGCGCGTCGTCGTCATGTCGAGAGACTACCTGGGGACGCGTGGGCCGAAAGATGGGCCCCCACGACAGTGCCTAGGCTATCGAGGGACAAATTTGAAAGGTCGGCGCAATGGGGCACCACATGTTCGAGTACAACGAAGAGGTCACCGAGATGATCTTCGCGTACTGCCGCGAGCGGTTGGCGATGGACCCCGTGCCACTCGACTACGGCAGCCTGACCCCCGAGCCCCTCGCCAGCCTCGACGGACTGATCACCCCCGAGGGCCGCAGCCCCGGCGAGGTCCTGTCGTTCTTCTCCAACGAGCTGGCCCGCGCCGTCATCTCCATTGACGCGCCGAACTTCCTCGCCTTCATTCCCAACGCGCCGACCAAGAACTCGTTGCTCTTTGACATGGTGGTCGCCTGCTCCGGGCTCAACGGCACCAGCTGGCTCGAGTCGGCCGGCGTGGTGGTGGCCGAGAACCAGGCGCTCGGCTTCCTCGCCGACCTCGCGGGGATGCCCTCGGGCTCGGGCGGCGCCTTCGTCTCGGGCGGCTCGACCGGCAACCTGTCGGGACTGACGGTGGGCCGCGACGTAGGCCGCGCGCGCCGCCCCGAGATCCCCGCACACACCCTGCGCTACGCGGTCTCGGTCGACGCGCACTCGAGCGTGGGCAAGGCCCTGCACGTCCTAGGCATGGAGGCGCTCGTGGTCGAGGCCGACGACCACCGCTTCACTATCGAGGGTCTGCGCGCGGCCCTCGCGGCCGACCCCCACCCCGAGAGCGTGATCGGCGTCGTGGCGACCGCGGGCACCACGAACGCCGGCATCGTCGACGACCTCGAGGGGCTCGGCGCCTACGCGCGAGAGCACGAGCTGTGGTTCCACGTCGACGGCGCCTACGGCGGCGCCTCGCTCTTCTCGCCCACGCACCGCCACCTGCTCGCGGGCATCCGCCACGCCGACAGCTTCGTGGTCGATCCGCACAAGTGGCTCTTCGCGCCCCTGGACTGCGCGGCGCTGATCTATCGTGAACCCCACGTCGCGCGGCGCATCCTCGCCCAGCAGGCCGGCTACCTCGACATCCTGCACGGCAGCGACGACGAGGACTACGAGTGGAACCCCTCGGACTTCGCGATCCACCTCTCGCGACGCGCGCGCGGCCTGCCGTTCTGGTACTCGCTCGTGACCAACGGCACCCACGCCTACGAGACGGCCGTCCAGGCGGCGATCGATCTCGCGGAGCGCTCCAGCGAAATCATCGACGAGCTCGACCACGTCGAGATGGTGCGCCCGGCGAGCCTGTCCGTCGTCCTCTTTCGCCGGCCCGGCTGGAGTGACGCCGACTACGTCAACTGGAGTCACCAGCTCCTTCGCGACCAGGTCGCCTTCGTCACGCCCACCAAGTGGGAGGGCGAGACGATCGCCCGCTTCGCCTTTCTTCACCCCGACACCGACGAGGCGCTGGTGCGCCAGGTGCTCGAGACAATGCGTTAGGAGAGCAGTGGCGAGGCGGGCGTGCGCCCGCCGTGGCGACGCCACGCCACGCCGCCCAGCGCCTCGAGGATCACGCGGTTGCCCAGGTATGCCGTGATCTCCGCGTGGTCGTAGGGCGGCGAAACCTCTACGACGTCAAGTCCCGCCAGGTTCGACTCCATCGCGATGCGCCGGACCGCGTCGAGCAGCTGGCGGCTCGAGAGGCCCCCTGGTTCGGGCGTGCCGGTGCCCGGCGCCGACCCCGGATCCACCACGTCGACGTCGACCGAGAGGAAGACCGCGTCGCAGTCGTCCGCGGCCAGGGCCAGGGCCTCGTCGAGCACCCCGTCGAGGCCGCGCGCGACGATCTCGCTCATCTCGAAGGAGCGCATGTGCTGTTCGGCCATCCAGGCCAAGGTCTCGGGCTCGGGCCAGTAGCCGCGCAGGCCGATCTGGATGAAGCGGTCTCCCCGGCAGGCTCCGGACTCGATCAGACGGCGCATCGGCGTGCCGTGACCGTAGAGCGAGCCCATCTGGGTGTCGCCAGTGTCGGCGTGAGCGTCGAAGTGGATCACCGCGACCCGGCCCCAGCCCACGTGGCGCGCGACGCCGGTCACGTCGGGCAGGGCGATCGTGTGGTCTCCGCCGAGGATGACCGGCAGCACGCCGGCCGAGGCCACGGTGGTGACGCGCTCTTCGAGCGCGGCGAGGGAGCGCTGCGTCTCACCCGAGGGCATCTCCACGTCGCCCAGGTCGACGACCCCGAGGGCGATCAGTGGGTCGACGCCGAGCGCGAGGCTCGGGCGCATGCCGTCGTGGGGCAGGTAGTCGGTCGTGCGCAGCGCCTGGGGGCCGAAACGGGTACCGGGGCGGTGCGACGTGCCCCCGTCGAAGGGCGCGCCGATGATCGCCGCGCCCGCGCCCGTCCAGCTCGCGCGCTCGTCGGGGTCGGCGCCCGGCACGCCGAGGAAGGTGGCGTCAGGCCCGTAGAGGTTGCCAATGCGCGTCACGGCGCCACGGCCAGGGTGAGGATGGCCTCGGCCAGAGCGTCGGCGTGCGCGACGACGAGAGAGACGTGCCCCTCGTTTGGCAGGTGGACCGGACTGGCGTCGGGGATCGTGCGCGCGAGCCATTTGCCGTGGGTGGGCGGCACCATCAGGTCGAGGTCGCCGTACCAGATCTCCACGGGCACCTCAATCGCCGCGGGGTCAAAGCCCCAGGGTGCGAAGAACGACCGGTCGTCGTCGATGAAGCCGGCCGAGGAGACGCTGAAGGCGTCGCGGCACTCTCGCGCCAACCACTCGCGCTCGCCTTCGCGCTCGAGAACCGCGAGGTCGGGAGCACTCAGCAGACCGCCGAAGAGGCCCACGATGTTATCACTCGTCGCCGCCGCGAACACGCGCGCGAGGGCCTCCATATGCGCGACGTAGGCCGCACCGCCCTCGCGCGCGAGGGCGAACTCCTCGAGGTTCTCCGGACCCATCCCCTCGGTCCAGTCGAAGTCGGCGTCGATCGGGGCCACGCCAGCCAGGCTGATCGCCCCCACGCAACTGGGGTCCTTCGCCGCGCAGGCCAGCGCGTGGGGTCCGCCCCCCGACCAGCCGACGGCGACGTAGTGCTCGATGCCGTAGTGCGCGCGCAGCGCCGCGACGTCCTCAACCACGCTCGCCACGTCGCGCCCGGGGCGCGCGTCGGAGTGCCCGTATCCCGCGCGCGAGCTCGTCGCGACGAAGAGCCCGTGGCGCTCGGCCATCGTCTCGAGGGAGAGCGCGAGCGACGCGGCGCCCGGCGAGCCGTGATGAAAGACGACGGCCACGCCGTCGTCGGCGCCCACGCGCGCGACCTCGAGCGCACGTCCGTCTGGGGTCCTGATGATCTCCTCGCGGTAGCCCATCTCGCTCACCCTACGGCGGGGGTGACGGACATGGGCCCACCCGTGTACTGCAGCTCCACCCAGGTCTGGCCCGGGGTGACGAGCAGGGGCTTGCCGTTAGCGAGCGTGTAGGAGATGACGTCGGCCTTGGCCGCGCGCGACCAGGTACCGCGCACCTCGTGTCCACCGACAAAGGCCCACACCGGGCCCGAGCCCTGCAGGTTCGCGTACGAGGTGAACGTGCCCACACCGTTGACGTAGTTGACGAACATCACCAACACGTTCTTCGGCGAGACCTGCACGCCGTTGCCGGTGATGATCTTCTGACCGAAGAGCGTCCGGTCCCAGGACGCGGTGGCGCTGTTCCAGGTCCAGGTCACCGGGTAGATGCTGGGAAAGCCCACGGTGAAGTGCGCGATGCTCGGCCCCAGGGGCGCCTGGTTGGCGGCACGGTACTGGAAGAGCGCGGGCGGCGGCGTCGGCGTGCCCTTGAAGGCGAAGAGCGCAGCCGCGTTGGCGTAGAGGTTGTGGGGGGCCTGTCGGTTCGGGTCGCGGAACATCGCCGCGCCCGCGTTGGACTCGTCGATCAGCTTCACCGGCGCCTGGGAGATGGACGCAATCGCGTAGGGGGCGCCGCCGGAGAAGGCGAAGATGCCCCCGATCGGAAAGACGATCTGCTGATCGGTCGGGCGCACCGAGCGCACCGGGCCGACCTTGGCCGGTGCGTGGGAGTTGAAGACCGCGGCCAGGCGGGTGATGCCGCCGTTGACGATCTCCTCGTAGACGACGTCGGCCTGGTCGATGCCCCACTGGGGAAGCGCCTCGGGCGTGTTCTCGACCTTGATGGTGAGGGCGGGGCGCGTGGCGGCCAGGTGGGTCGGATCGGGCAGCCCGGTCAAGGGCGCGATCGGATAGCTCGGCGCGCTGGTCGTTGGGTTAGACGACGCAACTCCGGGCGAAGGGCTCGAGTGAAGGTTCTTCGCCACGAGGGCGACTCCCACGGCGAGGACGAGGACGACGATGGTCGCGAGGACTTTGCGCATTTGCCCAATGTAGTAAACGCCCCGCGGCGTTAGCGGTCGAGGTCCTTTTCGATCACCGTGTGCGGGATCTGCGTTTCGACGCTGATGTGCTCACTGCCCTCGATCACGCGCCAGCCCAGGCGCCGGTAGAAGCCCAAGGCGCTGTCGCGCGCGTTGGCCCAGAGGCCCGTCGCGCCCTCGTCAGCCAGATGGCGCTCGGCGGCCGCGAGAACCGCGGCGCCGTATCCGTGCCCCTGGACCCGCGGGTCGGTCGCCATGTAGCGCAGCTGCAAGACACCGGGCACCTCGCCGGCGAAGAAGGAGGCGCTCACCACGAGCTCTCCGTCCACGTAGCCGGCGAAGTGGCGTGCCTCGGGGTCCTCGTCGGCTGCGTTCGCGACGTTCACCGCGGGATCGTTGTTGCGCAGCACCCGTCGGCGCAGGTCGTAGAGCTCGCGGGCCGCCACCAGGTTCACACGCAGCTCCCCGCTAGTCAAAGCGACACACCATTGTCTGGATCTGGCGTGACGGATCGCGCCTCATGTAGCGCACGTCACCGACCTCGACGAAGCCGCGGCGCCGGTAAAAGGAGATGGCACGGGTCATCTCGAGTGCGACGCCCAAGTACAACTCGCGCGCGCCACCCGTGCGCGCCCAACCCTCCACCGCGTCGACCAGCGCGTCGGCGAGTCCGCTCGCGCGCGCGTCGGGGCCAACGAACATCCCAAAGAGCCAGGTCTGGCCGGGGAAGTCGTCGTGGTGCCCGCCCTGGGCCATGCCGCGCACCACGCCGTCGACCTCGCCCAGGAAGTAGGCGTTGGCCGCCAGCAGATCGGCCCAGCGATCGAGGTCCCAGTCGACCACGTCGCGATAGGTCGCGCCGTAGGCGCCCGGCGAGTCGACCAGGGCCTCTAAGCGAATCGCGCGCAGCGCCGCGGCGTCCGTGACACCGGCGCGGCGCACTCGCAGGCTCATTCACCCATCTCGCGGGCGATCGCCTGCTCCACGAGGGTCCCGTCGGCGAGGGCGGCGCGCACGCCGGCCGCGTCGCGCGCCTCGCGGTTCTGAGAGAGCTTCGCCTTTCCCTCGATGGAGATGACCTCGATCTCGATGCCCACGATCGCGCGCGCCATCTTGTCGATGTAGTCCGCGGGCGCGTCGTCGACCCACCAGCGCGGATCCCGATCGGCCTCGTGGCGCTCGACGAGGGCGCGCGCCTGGGACTCGACCCAGGTGCGGTCGTCGTGGACGTGCAGCGTGCCGCGCACCTCGGCGAGCACGTAGTTCCACGTCGGCACCGCGCCGGGCTGCTCGGCGAGGGACGGGTAGTAGAGCGGCGAGACGTAGGCGTCAGCGACGAGGAAGAGGGCGAGGACCTCGCTGGACTCTGGCACCTCGCGCCACCAGGGGTTGGCGCGCGCCACGTGGGCGTTCAGCCGTCGGCGATCCTCGACGACGATGGGCACCATCACACTGGCGAGCCCCGACGAAGTCGGTGCCACGAGCAGGCCGGCACCGGCGCGCTCGACAATGCCCCAGCTGGCGTCAGCGTCCTGGGCGAAGGCGGGTGGGTTGTACATGATCCAATTGTTTCACGCGCGCGCGGCGTCGCCGCCCTCGGCCGGCTCGTGACGTGGCAGCCTCGCCGAGTACATGGAGTAGCCGTCGATGTAGCGAACGATCATCGTCGCGATGGCGGTCGCCACGATCATCGGGGCCATCAGCTCGAAACCGGTGTGGGTCATCTCGAGCACCAGGACGAGGCCCACCAGCGGGGCCTGCATCGAGGCGCCAATCATCGCGGCCGCGCCGACCAGCGCGTAGGCGCCCACCGGCGTGCCCGGCCAGAGGTGGCTCCACGCGATGCCGAGCGCGCCACCGAGCACCGCGCCCGTCGAGAGGAACGGGGTAAAGACGCCCCCCGCCGCTCCACTGCCCAGGGTGAGCGCGGTGACGAAGGGCTTCAGCGCGAAGAGGGCGAAGAGCAGCCCGAAGCCGCCGACGCCGAGGAAGGCCATGTGAGCCATGTCCTTGCCGTTGCCAAAGAGCTGCGGGTACCAGATGCCGAGCACCCCGACCAGGGCGAACACCGCGGGCATCGCCCAGAAGAGGTGCACGCCAGGGGCGCGATGGTACGAGACCCACCCAATCGCGCGCACGTAGATAACCGCGACCAGACCGGTGACGATGCCCGCGAGCACTGACCAAGTCATGATCGCCCCGCTGAATCGATAGAGCGGCACGTCAGAGTAGGTCGCGCCGTTGGGCAGGTAGAGCCACCCCACGAAGGTCGCGAGTCCCGAGCAGACGAGCGCCGGTGCGACGACCGGCAGGGTCAGGCTGCCGTAGAGGACCTCCGCGGTGAAGAGCGCGCCCCCCAGGGGCACGTTGTAGACCGCGGCCAGACCCGCGCCCCCGCCGCAGGCGACCAGTAGGCGCTTCTGGGCGTTGGAGAGGTGGAACCACCCGCCGAGCACGCTGGCCGACGCCCCGCCCATCAGCTTGGGCGCCGCCTCGCGTCCGATCGAGGCGCCCAGTCCGATCACGACCTCCGAAACGAGCGAGGTCAGGATGCTGCGCCGCCACGAGAGCTTGCCGTCGCCACGCCAGAGCGCGTCGTCGATCTCGGCGCGCTCCTTGCGCAGCAGCCGACGGATCAGGTACCAACCGGTGGCGCCGATCGCGCTCGCCACCAGCAGCGAGGTCACCCGGCGCGCGCCTGAGACCGCGGCGACCGCGTCCTGGTAGCTGCCGCTGCGGTAGTGGAACGCGGCGTTCTCGGCGAGAGCGAGGACCCACATCAAGAGGTCTCCCAAGAGGCCGGTCGCCACACCGGTGAGAATGAGCGCGACCCAAAAGGGCCCGTTCAATGCCGTCGCGCCGTCGTGGGTGACGTTGGGTTGCTCCATGGCGCCGCGTCCCGAGGCGATGCGCCGCTTGATCAGTGGTTGGGGGACCCGCTGACGCTCGCTACCCTCGCGCTGTGTCACGTGTCGTCCTCGCCCCGCGGGCCCCGCCCGATGTCACGAGCCCTCCGTCGAGAATCAGTGTAGGGCCGATCAGTCGAGTGCCTGAGGGGCCAGCGAGCAGCCCGGGCGGTGCTCATTGCGCTCGTTGAGGATCATGCCGCACTCCTCGCAGAGCAGGTGCGCCCAGCAGACCTCGTCGCCTCCGGCCTCGCCGAGGGACTCGAGCGCGGCCTCGTCACGGGATGTGTCGCCCATCACGACGAACGCTAGCGGGAGATGGCGCGCGTGACATCACGGTGCCAGACTCGGCCCGTGACCAGTCGCTGGGCCGACTCGCCGCGCACGAGCATCGCGCGCTACTGCAACCTCGTGGGCGAACACGCCCTGATCACGTCCCTGATCGGTCTGTTGAATGGCGACGAACTCTCCGCCGACCTGGGTGAGGTGCTCGCCGGCCCGGCTTCGCGCACCGTGCTCGCCGGCGGCGAGGGCGTGCTCGCCGGCGGCGAGGGCGGGCCCGCCGGCTACTGGGCGCGCGTCTGGGCGCTGCGCGGCCTGCTCTACGTCTTCGAGGAGCGTGCAATCCCGAGTGTCGTCGCCGCGACCACCGATCCGGCGTGGCGGGTTCGCGAGATGGCTCTCAAGGTCATCGCCCGCCATCGCCTCGACGAGGCACTCGAGGCCGCGGCCCGCTGCCAGGTCGACGACGTGGCGCGCGTGCGCGCGGGCGCCGCGCGCGCCCTTGCGCGACTCGTCAGCGCGGGAACTGATCCGCGCTGAAGTGCCGCTCGGCGACGACCTCGGCGATCGAGATCTCGTAGGACTCGTAGAACTCGTCGCGTCCGCGACGCTGCGCTTCTCGGTGCGCCGGGTGACGGGCCCAGGCGTCGTGGCTCGCCCGGTCGGCGAAGCGCACGATCGTCACGCGGTCCCCGTTGGGTGCGGCGAAGAACGCCTCGTCGACGAAGCCCTCCATCGTGTGGGCGAGCTCACTCATCGCCACGGCGAGCGGCCGGTACTCGGCCTCAACGCCCAGACGGAGCCGACTGCGAAACACCGTGAGGATCACGCGTCGTCCGTCCGCTCGGAATCGAGGAACGTGAAGAGACGCCGCCCCGGCGAGTACCGCCCTGGCGCGACCTCGAGGCGGTGCGTGCCGACGGTGTACTCGAACTCCTCAGGGGCGGCGAACTGCTCCTCGACGAATCCCACGCGCTCGAAGGAGGCGCGCAGCGACGGCGTCACGTCGGGCGCCCGGCGGTGGCGCGTCCACACGACGCGAGCCCCCGGTCGACACAGCGACGGCAGGTAGGAGATGGTGCGAGCGATGTCGCGATCGGAGATGTTGCCAAAGACCCCGCAGACCATCACGAGGTCCGCGGGCACCGCGCCGGCGTAGTGGTCGGTGACGGACGCGTCGCCCACCACGACTTCGACGTTGTCGAGGTCGAGGTTCCGCGCCGACTCGCGCGCGTAGGCGGCGTTGACCTCGTCGAGCTCGATCAGGCGAGCGGAAACGTCACGCGCGCGCGGGTGCGTCGCCAGCACGCCGATCAAGTCGCGGCCCTGGCCCGCGCAGATCGACAGCACCTGGATCGGCCCGGCGGGACAGCTGTCGAGGACCATCGCCGTCTGGCGCTGGACTTCGAGGAGCCGGTGGGACAGGTACGACGTCGGGTCCTCGTAGGGATCATGCCACTGCTGCCAGCGCGAAGGGGCCACGACGTGAGCGTACGTCACGCGCCGGCGCGCGCGACGGTCGCAACGCGCGCCTCGGCTGCGACGCGCAACTCATCGAAGGTCGTGGCAAAGACGGCGTGGGGGTGACCCGCGGCGGCCCAGATCACGTCGTAGTGGGCGAGGTCCTCGTCGATCAGCACGATCGGCTCGGCGCCGTCGGCCCATCCGAGCGGGCTCACCCCGCCGATCGAGAAGCCCGAGACCGCCTTCACGTAGTCGGCGTCAACGCGCTCGAGGGTCGTCTGGTCCAGGGTCGCGGCGACGAGGTCGGCGTCGACGCGGTGCGCGCCGCTCGTGATCACGAGTACGGGCTTGCCTTCCGCGGTGCGAAAGACGATCGAGGACGCGATCTGACCCACCGTCACCCCGAGGGCGGCGGCGGCGTCGATCGCAGTGCGCGTGCTGTCGGCGAGCACGCGGATCTCGCCCGCGACGCCGGCCGCTTCGAGCGCCGCGCGCACCCGCGCGACCGCCGGACGCGAGAGCACCGCCTCGCTCATGCGAGGAAGGCGCCCAGGGTGTCCGCGAGGTCCGCACGCGTGCGCTCGGCCCAGGCCACGTTGACGTCCATCACGTCGAGGAACTGGGCGATCTGCCGCTGGCCCGTGGGCACCGGGTGCGATTCGAGGAACGCGCGCACCGACGCGGCGAAGGCGGGGTCGCCGATGAAGGACTCGACGCCCCCGGCCATCGGCGCGTGCGAGGTCTCCGGGAAGCGCTCGAGGGCTTCGTCCCATCGCGCGGCGAGTCGCGACCAGACCTCGCGTCCGGCCACCAGGTTTGTGAGCAGGCCGCGGATCAGATACGGCGCGTCCTGGGTGCGCACGTCGCCGAAGGCACGCTCAAAGGCCGACAGCACCACGTCGGGGTCGCGCGAACTGACCGGCGCGAAGAGGTAGCGCTGCTCCTCCTGGGGCGTTGGCGCCGACGTGCGACGCTCCTCGCACGTGACGGCGTCGCCCGGGCGATTCTGGTGCAGGGTGATCACCACGATGGCGTCGGCCAGGTCGCCGCTCAGCTCGCCCGCGTCAAAGCGCGCCGCGGCCTCCTCGGCGATCGTGGCGTCGCGGCCGATCGTGCCCAGGACACGGAGGGCCAGGGCGCGCAGCTCCCCGGCCTGGGTACTCTCACCGGGTACCGGGTCCCAGCCCAGGCGCGCATAGACGGGCGAGAACAGGCCCTCGGTCACACGAGCGAGCAGGTCGCGCGTCGCGTCGTCGGCGATGCGATCGACCAGTCCGAGGGCGCGCGCCACGATCCCCCACGGGGTCGGCTCGTCGAGGTGGGTCAGCCCGCGCGCCAGCGCCAGCAGGTCGGCCAGGCTCGAGCGCCCAAGCAGGTTGGCTGCCCAGGTGTCTGAGAAGAGGACAGCGCGCTCGGCCTCGTCGAGGTCGAAAAGCCGCGCCGCGATCAGGGCGAGGTGCGCCGACGCGTACGCGGTGCGATAGAAGCCGGCGCCGCCGGCGTTGATGAGACTGACCCCGCGAGTGGCCAGCGCGCGGCGCTCGCCCTCGAGCAGGACGCGCTGGATGTCGCTCTCGCCGAGCGAACGCGTCAGCACCGGCACGCGCCAGCTCGCGCCGATGTTCGACTCGCCGTTGCTCTCTCGGAAGTAGAAGGGCGACTGGGCGAGGGTCGCGCCGTCGTAGGAGAGGAGGGGGAATCCCCCCTGGAGGATCCAGGTGTCCATGATCGAACCCACCGGCTGGCCCGAGGCGGCCTCGAGCGCCGACCACAGGTCGGCGGTGACAGCGTTGTCGTAGGCGTGTCGTGAAAGGTAGAGGCGCACGCCGTCGCGAAAGACGTCCTCGCCCAGGTACTGCTCGAGCATGCGCAGCACCGAGCAGCCCTTCTCATAGGTCAGCACGTCGAACATGCCCCGGCACTCGTTCGGCGAGACGACGCGGTACTCGATCGGTCGCGTCGAGTGCTGGGAGTCGACCGTGAAGGCGCGGTCTCGCGACGCGGTGAAGCTGACCCACTTCTTCCATTCGGGCTTGAAGTGATCGGTGCAGATCGACTCCATGAACGTGGCGAAGGCCTCGTTGAGCCAGATCCCCTCCCACCACTCCATGGTCACGAGGTCGCCGAACCACATGTGGGCGAGCTCGTGGTTGACCACGAGCACCGTGTTCTCGCGCTCGCGCTGGCTGGCGTGGGCCGGGTCGATCAGGAGGTACTCCTCGCGAAACGTCACGCACCCAAGGTTTTCCATCGCCCCGGAGGCGAAGTCGGGCACGGCGACCAGATCGACCTTGTCGCCCGGGTAGGGCCGGTCGAAGTACTCGGTGAAGAATTCGAGCGCGTGCACCGCGGCCTCCATGGCGTATCGCGTGAGATGGCCCTTGCCGATGGGGTGGATGACGCGCACCGGCACCCCGGCCACCGTCGTCACCGGCGACGCCTCGAAGGGGCCGACGATGAAGGCCACCAGGTAGGTCGACATGACCATCGTCGGCGCGAAGCGCACCTCGCGGCGCCCCTGGCCGAGGTCGACTCTCGACACCTCGGCGCTGTTGGAGTACGCGTTGAGGCCCTCGCCCACCACCAGGGTCACCTCGAAGGTCGCCTTGAAGGCCGGGTCGTCCCAGCAGGGGAACGCCCGGCGCGCGTCGGTGGCCTCGAACTGGGTGGTCGCGATCGTGTGGGTCACGCTCTCGGCGTCGTCATACGTCGAGCGATAGAAGCCGTGCAGCTGGTCATTGAGCACCCCGCGAAAGGTGACCTCGAGCGTTGCGGAGCCCGCCGGTATCTCCTCGGCGACGTCGAAGGTCACGGTCTCGAACTCGGCGTCATAGCGCGGCTCGGACGTCGCGATACGCCGATCGCCCACACGCACAACGCCCGCGTCAATCTCGAGGTCGAGGGCGTTGAGCGTCACCGAGGTCGCCGCCTCGGACACGTCGAGGTCGATCTCCACACGCCCGACGAACGTGGCGTTGTCGAGGTCGGGCTCGATGCGCAGGCGGTACGCGGTCGGCACGATCGTCGTCGCCAGGCGGTACGGGTTGTCGAATGTCGGGTTTCGTCTCACCCAGAGAACTCTATTGACGCCACGGGCGCCGACGCGACGCGCTCGCCTAGGGTGACGCCATGGATTCGTGGACACGGCGACGCGCGATCATCGACGCCAGCGACTCCGTCGCGGCTCTGATCACCGACGACACCCGCCCGGTGACCGTTCCCTCCTGCCCCGAGTGGACGCTCGAAGAGCTCGCCTGGCATCTCGGCGTCGTCCAGCGGTTCTGGGCGGTGAACGTGCTGGCGGGTGACACCTCGGCGCCCCTGGAGACCATCGACGACGACATCGTGAGCGAGTCGGGGGCCTTCGCCGCCTGGTGTCGCGACTCGACCGCTCAGCTCATCGACGCCCTCGACCGCCTCGAGGAGGACGCACCGTGCTGGACGTGGTGGGGCGAGCCCCAGAGTGCCGGCGCCGTCGCCCGCCACCAGGTCCAAGAGGCCATCGTGCACGCGTGGGACGCCGCCAACGCGCTGGGCGTCGCGGCGCCGCTGCCGCGCGACGCGGCCCTCGATGGCGTCCCCGAGTTCCTGCATGTGCATCGTTCCAGCCTCGTAGTGCCCGCAGACAGGGCGCTCACGTTCCACGCGAGCGACGCCGACGCCTCCTGGACCATCGGCAGCGGCGAGGTGACCACGATCTCGGCCAACGCGTCCGACCTGGTGCTCTACCTGCACCGCCGGCGCCCCCTCGAAGGCCTCAACGTCGCCGGCGACCCGGAGGTCGTGCACGCGACCCTCGCCGGGGTCGACCTCAGCTGACGTTCGCGCAATCGTCGTGGCACGGCCCGACGTCTCGGCCCTCGCGTGGGCCACGCGAGGCCGGCGTCACTCGTGATAGGTGAGACGAAAGACCGGATGGTGCGGGGCGATCCTTGCCAGTTCACTCGCCGGCGACGCCGCGCTGACGCCGTCGAAGAAGACGCCCACCTCCATCTTCCAGCGGCGTAGGTAGGCGCGCAGCACCTCGACCTTGGCGTCGTCGTCGAGCTCGACCGCGTCGAAGGCGCGCCGACGCCGCCCCACGCGAACCTCGCCGGTGCCGGCCACACGAAGGTTGCGTACCCACTGCGTGAGCCCGCGCGGCGCGACTAAATAGTCCACGTCTTTGTATGTGAGCACGTTCACCGGCGTCGAGCGCCACTGACCGCTCGTTCGCCCTCGCACCGACAGAGTGCGCGAGCCCCAGACGCTGATCCCGGCGCGGGTGAGGAACTGGACCAGTCGGTTGAAGACGTGGCGCGTGAACCAGCCCGGCTCGAGGTAGTTCTCGGGCGTCACGGATGACGACATAGGGACATACTGCCAGAGGGACGACGTGTTACGCCGAGGGGGCGAGAGCCGTCAGAACGGCGGCGCGGGCGTCGCCCGCCGCGTCGAGGAAGAGCGGCAACTTCATGACGTTCATCATGCGCACCATGCCGTCGCCGACGTGATGAGCCACGACTCCCTCGATGTGGTTCTCGCGCAGGAAGCGCGCCACCCGGGCGTGGTGCTGGGCGGACGTCCCCTCGTCGTGGAGACGGCTCCAGGACACCTCGAACTCGTCCCAGCGAGTGATCTCACCATTGTCGACCTCGGCGACGGCGATCCGGTCGGCCCGGCCCCAGCGGGGGTCGACCTGTCCGTCACCGGTCACGGGCACGCAGACGATCATGAACCGAGAGTATCGGTCGCTTCCGACGCCACGACGGGAACAAAGTCCCGATTCAGGTGTGCAGGATGGCACACCTCGAGCCCAGCTCCACCACGACGTCGACGAGCACGCGCACGTCGTCGTCGCTGGTGCGAAAGTTCGTGAAGCAGGGGCGCAACCAGACGTGACCATCGATCGTGGCCGGCGAGACGTAGACCCGCCCGTCGGCCTGCATCGCCGAACAGAGCGCCTCGTTGTGCGCGTCGAGGTCCGCGCATCCCGGCACCGCCACGCGTAACGGTGTGATCGAGAGCTGGGGACGGTTGACCAGGGTCTCGAGTGACTCGTGCTCGCGCGCGAGCGCGTACAGCAGTTGTGCCTGCTCGCAGTTGCGCGCGACCGCGTCGCGCAGGGCGCCGGCGCCGTGAGTGGCGAGTGCCAGCCAGAGCTTGAGGGCACGGAAGGGCCGCGAGTACTCGAGCGTGATGTCCACGGCGTTGAACTGCTCGCCCTCGTGGGGCATGTAGGCCTCGTCGTGGGCGAAGGCCCGCGTGAGGGTCGACCCGTCGCGCACGAGCACCGCGCTGCAGGCCTTGGGGACGAACATCCACTTGTGACAATCCACGGTGATCGAGTCGGCCCGCTCGACGCCGCGAAAGAGGTCGCGGGTGGAGGCCACCGTGGCCGCGGGCAGGCCGTAGGCGCCGTCGACGTGCAGCCACACGCCGAACTCTCTCGCCACGTCGGCCAACTCGTCGATCGGATCGACAGCGCCGGTCAGGGTCGTGCCGGCGGTAGCGACGATGGCGACGGGAGTGAAGCCCTCGGCGACGTCGGCCGCGAGGCGTTCGCGCAGCCGGTCAGGGCGCAGGCGCCGCTCGTCGTCGATCTCGATCGCGCGCACGTGGTCGGCGCCGATGCCGAGCACCTCGGCTGCGCGCGTGATCGAGTAGTGCGCCTCGCTCGAGCAGTACATCGTGGGCCGCTCGCCGGCCAGGCCCCGCCGGCGCGCGCCGGGAATCGCCGCCTCGCGCGCCGAGGCGAGCGCGGTGATGTTGGAGATGGTCCCGCCACTCGTGAAGGACCCCGTCGCGGCGGGAAAGCCGAGAAACTCAGCCAGCCAGTGCACCGCCTGCCACTCGAGCTGGGTCGCGGCGCGCGCGTCGACGGCGAGGTTGATGTCGTAGGAGTGCGCGAGCAGGTCGGCCAGGGCCCCCACCTCGAGCCCGCTCGATCCGATGAAGGCGAAGTAGCGCGGCCGCGACTGGGCCAGGGAGGCGTCGAGCACCTCGACCGCGTGATCGATCATGGCGAGCACGTCGCCGCCCTCTTCGGGTAGCGGCGCGTGGAGCAGTTCGGCGAGCGCGGCGTCGGGCAGCGTCTCTCGCTCGCGGGCGTGGTCGAATTCGTTCCACGCGCGCAGCACGTACTGGGCGGTGCGTTCGAGCGCGGCGTCGCGCGCGTCGCCCAGGGAGAGCCCGGAGACGGGCGGTTGTTCGGTCACGGCGGCAGATTAATGCAGTTCGCGGCGGGCCCGCCGCCCGGGCGTGCGTGGGATTGAGGCGGGATCGCCGCGCTAGAGGAGGGGCAGTGAGCAGAGTGAACACATATCTCAACTTCCCGGGATCCGCCGAGGAGGCCTTCAACGTCTACGCCGGGGTCTTCGGCACACAAGTCGTCGGACTGACGCGCTTCGCCGACTACGACGGGATGCCCGAGACGAGCGAGGAGGACCGTCACAAGATCCTCCACGTCGAGCTGTCCATCTTGAACGGTCACGTCCTGATGGCCACGGACTCCCTCGAGTCCTTAGGCCACAGCGTGCGCGTGGGCAACAACACGACGATCAGCCTCGAGGTCGATTCGCGCGACGAGGCCGACCGGCTCTTCAACGAGCTCAGCGCCGGGGGCGACGAGTCCTCGCCCATGCAGGAGATGTTCTTCGGCTACTGGGGCGTGTGCCTCGACCGGTTCGGCATCCGCTGGATGACCAACTATCGCGAGGAGTAGCCGCTGCACGGCGGTCTCGCGGGGCGGTCTGGCCACATCGGATCTAACGTCAACAACGTGAGGCCGCTCTACGACGACGGGCGCATTCGCTGCGACGACGAGGGCCTCTTCATCGGCCGGTACTACCCGTGGGGGGCGCAGAGGATCCCCTACCGGCGCATCCGTGCGGCGGCCCCCTTCGATCTGGGAATCCTGCGAGGCAGGCTGCGCATCTGGGGATCGACCGACCTGACCCACTGGTACAACCTCGACGGCGCGCGGCCGCGAAAGACGACCGGCATCGACCTCGACCTGGGTCGCCACGTCCACCCCTGCATCACACCCGACGGCCCCGCCGAAGTACTGCGACTCATCGAGGCGCACTCTCCAAAGGCCACGTAGGGCGCCACACGCTCGCCGGAGCGGCCCTCGTGCGGCCCCGCGTCAGTGCATCGGCGCACCCTCTGATCGACGCTTCCTAGTATGTCGAGCATGTCGTCGAGACTGGATCGCTCCTGGCTGGTCCACGAGAGCTACGAGAGCGCCGAGGCCGATCGATGCGTCGATCTCTTCTCTCGTCCCGACGGCACCTTTGGATTCGAGGAGTTCCGTCGAGACCCCGAGGACATGGGCGCATGGACGCCGGTCAGCTACTACTCGAGTCGCACCTACGAGACGTCCGAGACCGCGCTCGACGCGGCTCGTCACAGCGTCGTCTGGCTCGGCCCCGCCCTCGATCGGTAGGTTGACGCAGGCCCGGCGGCCCCGTCCCTGGTGAAGCTCACGTCAACGCTGGACACTGACCCGACTCGCGGATCTCGAGTTGGCGAGCCGATCGGTTTCAGCGCGCGTTGGGGCGTATGGCCATGCGATAGAGGACGTGACGGCGCTGGGGCCATTCGGGTAGCAGTGGGTGGTCGAAGTCGGCCGATTCGTCATGAGTCATGCCCAGCTTCTCCATCACTCGCCTCGATCGGGCGTTGGCCACAGTCGTGAAGCTCACGACCTCGCCACGAGGAAAGTCGACGTGATCTCTGGCCCACGCGAGAGCCGCCGTCGCACCCTCGGTGGCGAGGCCCTGGCCCCACGCGCTCGACGTCAACCGCCAGCCGATCTCAACGCACGGGGTGAACGACGCACTCCACGCCGGCTGGGAGAAACCGACGAAGCCGATGAACGTCCCGGAATCTCGTCGTTCCACGGCCCACAGACCAAACCCTCGCCGCCAATGCTCGATGATGCGATCCACGAACGCATTCGACTCTTCAAGCGTGAGCGGGCGCGGGAAGTATTCCATCACGTGCGGATCGGCGTTCATCGCGGCGAAGACGAGTCGATCGTCGTCGTGCCATGCCCGAAGGGTGAGGCGAGGCGTGTCGAGAGTTGGGACGTCGATCATCGTCGAGAGACTATCCACCGTCCTGACAGCGCTCTCCCTCGACGTACTCGACGTGACCGTCTGTCACGACCACGCGACGCGAGATGGTCTCGTCCTCGATCACGGACCGGTCGACGTTGGTCGAGAGGAATCTGGCATAAGTGGTGCCCGCCGGACGAGGATCACTAACCAGACGTGCCGAAAAAGACGGATAGAGGTCTCGAGGGTTCGGACCCCGACTCACCCGGGAGGATCGGCAACGCCGAAAATCCCCCACACCAGTAGAAACCGTTGGCGCGTAGAGGTTGGACGACACGTGAAGTCGCCGAACCGGGAAGCCACACCACCATCAGGTGGGAGTTGATGCATCGACCCGGCGGGTTGCCGACCTGAATATCCATGCCGTCGAGCCAGAACGACGCCACGCCGCCTGGTTGCACCGTCACCGTGGGAATCGGTCGCCCGTCATTGATGCCTCCAAGGGCATTGCCGCCACGCCCGTAGAGGTGCGTCTCGGGAACCTCCAGCCTGTGGGGATCCTTGTAGGGGGTACCGATTCCGTAGACACCATCGAACGCCGCTCGGACGTATCCGCGCAGTGTGCACGCACGATGACTCACGTTCCTAATCCAGAAGAGGTCGTTGACGTGCCCGACACCGCCGACGCCGTTGTACTCAGTGATTCTCACTGACGAACTCGTACACGTCGGCAGAGAGCCCGCAGAAGCACGAGAAACATTGACCGTTGCCCAATACGATGCGACGACGACGGCAGTCATTGCGAACAAGAGTGAAGGTCGTCGCACGCCCTCAGTATGACATCACACCATGCCGACCATGCGAGTGGGAACCGACACACGTTCGTCTGGCGACTGTTCGTGGACGTCAATTCACCCTATGAAGCAACCTGCACCGTCTTCACAATTGGCATATGGGAAGGTAGATCGTCACCGTGTAGTCGCATCCCCTCGAGATGAAACTCAATGGTTTCACGCATGTTGAACTCAACTTCCTCCACCGTCTGGCCGGTGGCGATGCAGCCATCAAGCCCCAGGACGTACGCGCTGAAATTTGCTCCGGCATCCTCGATCACGATGGTGTACTCGGTCATCGGGCTTTCCTTCCCAATCCAGCCTGCCTCACAATGCTAGCGAGGGTCATTTTGGCGACATCGTCGCCCAACGCTCCGGGAACCGTGATGCAACCTTCCTTGGTCGGATGACGAAACTGTCGATGGCTTCCCCGTTGGCGGCTGAGGAACCAACCTTCCTTCTCGAGTTCTCGAATGATGTCGCGAACCTTCACGACCTCACAACGGTCGAAAGATCGTCAGTCCTCGATCACGTAGCGGTACACGTTCGTGTGGCGAACTCTGACGTCAGTGGCTCCGGCTACGAGGCAACTTGCACAACCGCCACCTGTGCGGTTGGTGGTGGGACAACTTCGCCGTGTTCACGCATGACCTCGATGTGCATTTGAATGGCCTCGGCAATGTGCTCCTTGACCTCCTCGAGTGTCTTGCCCGTCGAGACGCATCCATCGAGATCGGGAACCCACGCCCCGTAGTTGTTCGGAGAGCGCTCAATTACGACCGCGTACTCGATCATCGCTTTCTCCTCTCTAATCCCGCCTGTCTCATAATGCTACTGAGGAGCGGCGAGTTCCAACGGTCGCTGCAACGGACCAGCCATGATGGCTGGGTCACCCAGAACAGCGAACCGTTGGAGAACTCATCATGGCAGGTGCAGTACTGAGCGCGCACGAGCGCGAGGAAATCCGTGTGGGACTTGAGGCGGAGGAGTCCCTGAGCGACATAGCCCGGCGGTTGGGTCGAGTTCCCTCGACCATCGCCCGGGAGGTGAAACGCAACGGCGGACGCCGGCGTTACTGCGCGGTGAAGGCCCAGGGACGAAGCGAACGACTTCGGTCCCGACCCAAGGCCACGACGTTCCAAAGAAATGAGTCGCTGGCTCGTCACGTTGAATACCGACTGCTGGCCAAGGATTCACCGACCACCATCGCCATTGAACTGGCGCGCGCCGGCGGCATCGAGGGTGACACGGTCTCGCCCGAGACGATCTACCAGGGCGTCTACGCCCACGGCACGAGGGGTCTCGTGAGGGGTCTCGGGCGCCACCTGCACCGAAAGCGCGGTCGGCGCCGGCGACGCTGTCGGAGCGGAGAAACCTCGAAGAAGGCCAGTCCACTGGGGACTTTCAACCTCATCCACAGCCGTCCGAAGATCGCGAGTGGCCGTCGCGAGGTCGGTCACTTCGAAGGCGACCTCATTGTTGGGGCTGGAGGCAAGTCGGCCATCGTTACCCTCGTGGACCGCGCCAGCCGCTTCAACCTCATCGGCGACTTGCCCGGTGGTCACGGGGCCGAGAACGTGCTGGCGTGCTGCATTGAACTGTTCGAACGCGTGCCCGTGGAGCTGCGCCGATCACTGACGTGGGATCAAGGTCGTGAGATGGCCTGTCACGAGGATCTCGACAGCGCCGTGGGCATCGACATCTACTTCGCCAATCCACACAGTCCGTGGGAGCGCCCGTCCAACGAAAATTTCAACGGCACACTTCGACGCTACGTCGGCAAGGGCACCGACCTCTCGGTCTACTCACAAGACGACCTCGACGTGATCGGCCACCGAATCAACACCATGCCTCGGAGAATCTTCCAGTGGGCGTCAGCTGAAGATCGCTACAATGCTGCTGTCGTTGCTCTGACCGCTTGAACTCGCCAGCTCTCGGTGCAGATCGTCTGCCATCGCGCCAGGCACCGTCACCGTCCCAGGCTTCGTCGGATGGTGGTAGTGCCGATGACTCCCCTTGTGTCGGACCTGTACCCAGCCGTCGCGCTCCAGTTCTCTGATGATCTCACGGACCTTCACTCACCACAATGGTCGGGAGGTTTAGAGAATCAGCTGGCGGTTGAGCGCAGTCGCTCCACTACCCGAAAACGTTCTAAGACGACGAGTGTCGAGTCGTCGAGGATAGGAGCGACACCTCCGAGGGAAGCGACCATTTCCCTACTGCGCCAGAAGTTCTCGTGGCCCTTGCGCCAGTCCGACACCGTCGCGTGCCCCTCGCCTTCATCCACTACGTGTCCTAAATCCACCTCTCCCAGTGGAACGATGGTTACTTCCACGGTCTCAATCACGCACACAGGTTGGTTGTCAGAGTCGAGCACCACAGAGCGCTGACCTATGCATGGCATGGTCTCATGTCCGATTTCGTATTCCAGGGCCAGTGACGTGGTCGCCACTTTGCGACCATCGAGGATGGCTCGTATCAGACGGTCCCGAAGTGAACCGGGGAAAGCAAACTCTGAACGAGGCAATTGGGAGAAGTCATGAGCGGAGAGGGTTTCGTTCACTGCGGAATCCTACGCGGCAGTTGCAGAAGAAAGTTCCAGTGCGGGCACGAGGCGAAGACCGTCTGCGCGTCAACTTTCTATGAAAAAACGATAGACATTCGTCTCACGCTGCTCGAAGCCGATCTTCTGATACAGCGCGTTCGCCGCCTTGCGCGATGGTCGGCTGGTCAGATCGACCTCACGCGCGCCGAGCGAAGCGGCGTGCGCGATGGCCGCCGTCACGAGTGCTTCGCCCGCGCCCAGCCCGCGCGCCGACTCGTCCACGACGACGTCTTCGATCATGGCGATCTCGCCACTGGGAATCGGGAACACCGCCAACGTGAGCGTGCCCAGAATCGCGCCGCTCTCGCGCGCGACGAGCAGGGTGAGCGAAGGGTTCTCAATGATGCTCGCAAGCTTCGCGTTGTCGATCGCCACCGCGCGCGAGGACAACTGCGGAACGAGAGAGTTGAGCGCGTCGCGGACCTCGTCGGTCGCGCTCTCGACGATCTCGATGGTGAGGGTCATGACTTGCCTCGCCACACAGGACGTCGCAAGTCGTCGTAGAAGACGTCGCGACTCTCGCCGGCGATCGCGGCGAAGACGTGATCGGCCCAGCGCTCGGCGCCGAGCGTCGGCGAGGGCAACGCGTGGCGGGTGAACCACCCGAGATCGGTCACCTCGAGGGGGTGCGCGTTGAGCTCTCCCCCGGTCGCGCGGCACAGAAAGAGCAGCGAGTAGAGCGGAATGCGCGACGCGCCCAGGCGCATGCCGTCGAGAACGCCGATGAGCCGCTCGACCTCGACCTCGACGCCGGTCTCTTCGAGAACCTCCTTCACGACCACCTCGGGCGCGGAGTAGCCGATGTCGCACCAGCCGGTCGGATAGAGCCAGACCCCGGAGTCGGCGCGCTGGATGAGGAGCAGCTCGCCCTCGTCGTTGAAGACCGCGGCGCCGACGGCGACCTTGGGGGTGGCATATCCCGGCACGCCGCTGCCCACCTCGCGCATCCACTCGGTGACGAGGCCGTCGGCGTCGAGCACGTCGTCGAGGCCCTCCAGCGCGGCCGTCTTGATGTCGGCGGCGATCTTTAGCACCTCTTCGAAGCGCTCGCGCTCGTACTGGCTCTCGGTGAAGCCGAGCCCCGTGCGCGCCACGCCCGCGAGGGACTCCGCCCAGCGCAGCAGAGTCTTGTCCGGAACCGACGGGATCACGCTGGAACGCTACGCCTAGGCGAGCGCCGCGTCGAGGACGTCGTCGAGCTCGGCGACGATGCCGGTGTAAAAGGGGCCGAACTCGCCGTAAAGGGTCGAGGCCTCGTCAAAGCGCATCGTGTAAACGCAGTCCTTCAGGTCATCGACGTGCACGGCGAAGAGCGTCACGCCCCATTCCCAGTCGTCCAGCCCGGTCGAGCCGGTGACGACCTGCAGGACCCGTCCGCGGAAGTTCTTGCCCGACTTGCCGTGTTCACGCATCAGCTCTTCGCGTCGCTCGTACTCGAGGCCGAACCAGTTGTTCACCTCACCGCGCCGCTTGGACATGGGATAGAAGCAGAAGGCGGTCTTGCCCTCGGGGGGCAGCACGGGATAGAGACGGTCGTTGACCATTTGCTCGGGCATGCCCGCGGCGTACTCGCTCACCTCGGTGAGCGACACGTAGCTCTCGGCCACCGTGAGGCCCGCGGCCTGGATGTAGGACTGCAGGAGGCGCAGGTCCCAGAGGTTCTCGCCCAGGATCATGAAGGCGACGTCGCCCTTGGCGCCGAGGATCGCGGCGGTCACCACCTGGAGGCCCTTGCCCTTGGCGTTCTCGATCGCGGCCGCGAGGCCGTCGCGCTCGACCTCGCCGTCGACGCGACAGAAGAGGTGCAGCACGTTGAGGCCACGCGAGGGGGTCAGGGGCTCAGGAGTCATGGCCCCATGCTACGGCCCGCGTTCTCGCCCCGAACGCGACGACGCCGCGGGCGAACCCGCGGCGTCGTCGTCGAAAGCGGAGGGTTTAGTAGTCCTCCATGCCTCCACCGGGCATGGCCGGAGCCTTCTCCTCGGGCTTGTCCACGATGACCGCTTCGGTCGTGAGGAAGAGCGCCGCGATGGACGCCGCGTTCTGCAGGGCCGAGCGGGTCACCTTGGCCGCGTCGATGACGCCCGCCTTGATCAGGTCCTCGTACTCGCCAGTGGCGGCGTTGAGACCCTCGGTGGCGGTCGGCAGGTTGCGCACGCGGTCTACGATGACGCCGCCCTCGAGACCGGCGTTCACCGCGATCTGGGTGAGGGGCGCCTCGACGGCCTTGGCCACGATGCGCGCACCGGTGGCCTCGTCGCCGACCAGGGAGTCCACGACGTCCTCGATCGCGCTGCGCGAACGCAGCAGGGCCACGCCACCGCCGGGCACGACGCCCTCTTCGATGGCGGCCTTGGTCGTCGAGACCGCGTCCTCGATGCGGTGCTTCTTCTCCTTGAGCTCAACCTCGGTCGCCGCGCCCACCTTGATGACGGCCACGCCGCCGGAGAGCTTGGCCAGGCGCTCCTGGAGCTTCTCGCGGTCGTAGTCCGAGTCGGTGTTCTCGATCTCGGCCTTGATCTGGGCAATGCGGCCTTTGATGTCGTCCTCGTCGCCCGCGCCCTCGACGATGGTCGTCTCGTCCTTGGTCACGACGACCTTGCGGGCCGAGCCGAGCAGCTCGACGCTGGCGTTCTCGAGCTTGAGGCCGACCTCCTCGGCGATGACGGTCGCACCGGTAAGGATCGCCATGTCCTGGAGCATCGCCTTGCGACGCTCGCCGAATCCGGGGGCCTTGACCGCGACGGACTTGAACGTGCCGCGGATCTTGTTCACCACGAGCGTGGCCAGAGCCTCGCCCTCGACGTCCTCGGCGATGATGAGAAGCGCACGGCCCGACTGCATGACCTTCTCCAGGACCGGCACGATGTCGCGCACCGCGGTGACCTTGTTCGAGATCAGCAGGATGTAGGGGTTCTCCAGAACCGCTTCCATCCGCTCGGTGTCGGTGGCGAAGTAGGGCGAGATGTAGCCCTTGTCAAAGCGCATGCCCTCGACCAGGTCCATGTCCATGCCAAAGGACTGGCTCTCCTCGACGGTGATGACGCCATCCTTGCCGACCTTGTCGATCGCGTCGGCGATCATCGCGCCGATCTCGGTGTCGGCCGCGGAGATCGAGGCGACCTGGGCGATCTGCTCCTTGGTGTCGGCCGGGGTCGCGAGCGCGGCCAGGGAGGCGACGGCGGCCTCGACGGCGGCCTCGATGCCCTTCTTCAGCGACATCGGGTTCGCGCCCGCGGCCACGTTCTTCAGGCCCTCGCGCACCATCGCCCAGGCGAGCACGGTGGCGGTGGTGGTGCCGTCACCGGCGACGTCGTCGGTCTTCTTGGCGACCTCCTTGACCAGCTCGGCGCCGATGCGCTCGTAGGGGTCCTCGAGCTCGATGTCCTTCGCGATGGAGACGCCGTCGTTGGTGATCGTGGGGGCGCCCCACTTCTTGTCCAGCACGACGTTGCGGCCCTTGGGCCCGAGGGTCACGCGCACCGCGTCGGCCAGCTTGTTCATGCCGCGCTCGAGGGCGCGACGTGCCTCTTCGTCAAAAGCGATCAGTTTCGCCACTGTGTCCTCCTGGAAATCGGGGCACCAGAGTGGTGCGTCCCAATATTAGCAGTCTCGCTACGAGAGTGCTAACGGCTACCCGCCCGCGACCGCGGGCACCAGGGAGACGGTCTGGCCGGCCTCGACGATCGTGTCGAGGCCGTCGAGGAAGCGCACGTCCTCGTCGGCGACGAAGACGTTGACGAAGCGCCGCAGCGCCCCGCGGTCGTCGAGCACGCGCGGCGCGATACCCGGGTGCGTGGCCTCGAGGGCCTCGATGGCCCCGCGCACGGTGGTCGCCTCGACCGTGACCTCGCCGACGCCGCCGACGAGCACGCGCAGCTGGCTGGGCAGACGGACGATGACGCTCACGACGCGGCCACCAACGAGTGGAAGCGCAGGGCCTCTTCGGCGGCGGCGAGCGTCGGGGCGATGGTGGCGGTGACCGTCGCGGTGTCGACCACCGCGTCGAGGGTCTTGAGACCGTGGCCCGAGATGATCGCGACCGTCGACTTGTCGGGGTCGATCGTGCCGCGACGCACCATCTGGCGCAGCGAGGCGATGGTCACGCCGCCGGCGGTCTCGGCGAAGATGCCCTCGGTGCGCGCGAGCAGGCCGATGCACTCGAGGATCTCCTCGTCGTCGACGGACCCGCAGTCGCCGCCGCGCGCGCGCAGCTCGTCGAGCACGTAGGGCCCGTCGGCGGGGTTGCCGATCGCGAGCGAACGCGCGATGGTGTTCGGGCGCTGGGGCGTGACGACCTCGGCCCCGTCGAAGAAGGCCGTCGCCACCGGCGAGCAGCCCTTGGCCTGGGCCCCGAAGAGCACCGGGAGCTCGCCCTCGATGAGGCCGAGCTCGAGGAACTCCTTGAAGCCCTTGGCGACCTTGGTGAACTGGCTGCCCGAGGCGACGGGCACCACCACCTGGTCCGGCGCGCGCCAGCCCAGCTGCTCGGCGATCTCGTAGGCGAGGGTCTTCGATCCTTCGGCGTAGTACGGTCGCAGGTTCACGTTGGCGAAGGCCCAGTCCTCGTGCTCGGCCACGAGCTCGACGCACAGGCGGTTCACGTCGTCGTAGTTGCCCTCGACGCCGAGCACCGTGCCGCCAAAGATGGCGGCCATGGCGATCTTGGACTTCTCCAAGTCGCTCGGGATGATCGTCACGCTCGGCCAGCCGATCGCCGCGGCGTGGGCGGCGACCGAGGTGGCGAGGTTGCCCGTGGACGCGCACGCGGCCGTCGAAAAGCCCAGGCGCCGCGCACTCGAGAGCGCCACCGAGACGACGCGGTCCTTGAAGGATCCCGTCGGGTTGCGGGTGTCGTCCTTGAGCCACAGCTCGCGCAGGCCGAGCTCTTCGCCCAGGCGGTGGGCGCGACGCAGCGGCGTCCAACCCGCGCCGAGGTCGACCGGCTCCTCGCCCGGATCGGGCAGCAGCGCGCCGTAGCGCCAGATCGACGCGGGACCGGCCTCGATCGACGCGCGCGTCATCGACGCGCGCGCGGCCTCGATGTCGTAGGAGACCTCGAGGGGGCCGAAGCAGAAGTCGCACGAATAGCGAGCCTCGGTGGGGTAGGTGCTACCGCACTCTCGGCATATCAGACCAGTGGCGAAACTCATGATTCCCTTCTCATCGCACGGGCTTTGGCACCTGGTGTGGGAAAAAACACCCCCACACTGGTTGTCGCGACTTCACAGGGCCCGTCCCTCAGTCGCTCTTGATGACCCCTCCATAGTGGCCGATCGGCCCGAGGCTGTCAAGTGCGCCTGGACGCGTCGCGCCTCTAGCCTCGTCCTCGTGGCCTTCGACGACGTGCCCTCGACCTACGAGCGCGACGCCTACGACCCACGCCGCGTGGCCGAGCTCGCGAGCGCCACCACCCTCGCCGTCGTCGTGCCGGCCCAGAACGAGGCGGCGACGATCGGCCCCGTGATCACCGCGATCCGCCGCAGCGAGTACGTCGACGAGTTGGTGGTCGTCGATGACCACTCGAGTGACGACACCGCCACCGTGGCCGCGCACCACGGCGCGGCGATCGTCCCGGCGCTGGGCGATCGTGGCAAGGGCGCGGCCATGGCGATGGGCCTCGC
>JAJYDR010000134.1 GCA_021777285.1 Actinomycetes bacterium | reverse complement strand
TAGCCATAGGAGCGGGCAAGGCGAGTACTTCATTTACTGAAGCAGGTGGTTGGGTGACACTCGCATTTGCAGTACTCGCTTGGTATCACGCTGCCGGTGATGTTATTGCACACACCTTTGGTCGCACGGTACTGCCAATGGGAAAGGTGAAGTAGAGACGATTGGGAGTGGCCGGAATGTAGCTCTTGAGTGTGTCGTGATTCGTCAATACCGATGACGTCCAGTAGATTGGTCTGTTGTGGACGTCATCGGCATTGACGAAGCTATGTTCCCGTGTGATCCCATGGTCCTAACTCCCACGGGAGCGGGTTGACGGGCCGCGTTCCTAGCGATGCATCATGGGCCACTTGAGTGGATATTCGCATTTGAACGGAAAAGACGGTTGCGAGTAGGTCCCAGTTTGACATCCCGGCGTAGAGCAGCACCAGTGTGCGGTAAGAGCAGCACCCGTGTGCGGTAGTTGGGAAGTCATTGGAAACTGATATCGGTGATCGCGCGCACCTTCCGCCCGTAACTGTCTTGGGCACCGAAACCACGTCTGGCGAGCGACTTCTGATGGTGGTGACCCCCCGACGCGGATACTGACTTCGATGTGCGGAAGTGTTCAGAGTTTACGTGCCGCGCACTGGCAATATTCGGGAGGGATAGAGTGAGCAGACGAGCGATGGAGCCCGCCGACGTCATCTCGATCGATCAAGACCACCGACTGGTTATCGGGTCCTGCTCCATCGCGACAGCGGAGGCATCGAGTGGGACTGGCGGATGACGTGGGCGACACGACACGGCAACCAGTGGAGTACCGCAAGCCGTTGCAACGCTTCTCAGCGAGCCATGTGTCGCTACGATCGGGTCCTGAACATCGCCGGTGAGACTCGTGGCTCCGGTCGGAATCTTGGCGAGTGCAGAAGCGGACGGTCTGTTATTCCCGGCCGCGTGGCCACCTTGCCGCTCGAGGGAAGATTCCAAGCTAACTGTCACCGTCGGGGGCGAGCGGTCTGAGGGCGCGGACGTGTTGCCGATTCCTGGAGTGGCAGTCGTCGTCGCCGAGTCAATCGAAGGTTGGTGGGGTGCGCACCGATGGAGCTATCCACAAAGCTCGGTATCGCTTCTCGTGGGTGGCGAAGCTTTCGGGGTCGACGGTTGGCCCGTCGCGCGCGTCGCCGCGCTTATTGATCGGGGCTGTAGCGAGTTGCGCGCGACTAACTGGTCCTGGGTGACCTCGTCGAACGGGGTCGGAATCAGGTGGTGCGCCGGCGAGACCGTGATTGAATTGATTGTCGGGCGAGCGGTGCGGATCACTTACCCCGCAAGGCTGGGGGTTGGGGAATGGTCCTCTGTCACCCGCGACCGCCAGGAGGTCGTCCTCCTTCTGGAAGGCGAGCGCGATCCCGACGATGTGCTCGTATGGCTCGGCTTTCCGACCGACCTTGGGTTGACACTCAACGAGCGGCTCTCGTGTCTCGCACCCCTGAAATCCCTGCCGCGATGCCTGCGCATTCCGAGAGATCGACTGACGACCTGACGTCTGTTGACCTCGATCATTCACGAGAAGTCCGTTGAGCCGGTCAGACGCATATTCGCGAACTCCCGAGCGAGTGCGACCTCGACATAGCCATTGTTGAGGTCCCGTCGACGTTCATGCCGCGATTTTGGCAATGGTTTTTGACCCGAGGGACGTGTTCGGTGCCGCAGAGGTCATCCTGGACGACAGCGAGAGTGAACGGCTCAGGCGAGCAGATGAACGCGCTGGTAGGCACGCAGCAGAACGTTGGTGCCCGGCCAACCGTCGATGACGCGCACCACGAGTCGGCGCGAGCGATGCACAAGACGACCGGGCGCGTGAAAGAGCCCCCAGCGAAGCGTCTTGGGGCGAGCGTTCCTCCACGGTCCCTCGAGACAGAGCAGTTGGAACCAGCGCACGAGGTCGCCCGACAAAGGCACGGCGAATAGCCAGGCCTCGTTGGCGGCAAAGTTGGTGAAGGGAAACGAGGTGAGTCCGGAGTCCTTGAGCCTCGCGATGTGCTGTTCGACGTGGGCGTGGGCGCGCATCATGACGTCGAGGTCTCGGGGGTCACCGGGCTGGTCGGTGTAAAAGCCCCAGTAGCGATAGTCGAGGGAGGGAATCAGACTGCGCTGGGCCCCGGGGTGCAGCGGCGCTCGTCGCACGATGAGCCGGGTGCCCGCGGGCAGTGCGCGCTTCGATCAGCGAGGTGAGCTCGGCGACCGCGGCGCCGTCACGCTCCTCGTTCTCTTGGGTGAGGGCGGCGCCACACGTCACAGCCCTCGGCGTCAAAGACGGCGTTCGTGACCTGGGCATTCGAGCGCGCCGTCACGAAGAAGCCCACGTTGCGCGCCCGAGCGGCCGCGAGGAATCCCTCGGTGCAGCCGGCTGAGTCCGCGCGCACGATCACGTCGTGTTCAACGAGTGCGGTGTCGTCCCCGAGGTGATGTCCCGCACGAATCACCTCGGGGAGCTGAGCAATCGCGTCGTCGAGAACTATGACGTGATCGGCCACGGTGTTGGCCCCGGCGTTGTCCGGGCGTAACTGGGCGGCGAGCGCCTCGCCGGTGGTGTCGGCGAAACAGAGCATCGGGTGTAACCCGTAGCCGCCCTTGAAGTGCGGCGCGGCGCCCTCCTTGTTCTCGGAGTGGATCTCGACGAGCGAGGCGTCGATGTCGAGGACGACCGGATCCGTGGCGTTGGTCAGTCCCAGTTGGTCCCAGACCTTCGCGCGCACGTGAGCCACCGCGCCGTGTAGATCGCGAAGCGTCCTAGGGTTGAGCTCGTGAAAGGTCCGATGCACCGTCGAGTGGCTCGCGACGAAGCCGAAGAGGTCGCGCTGGAGGCGCAGGTGCTCGATGTCCGCGCAGCTCTCGTCCCCGCCGGCGAGTACCAGGGCCATCTGGGTGAGGACCTTGCCCCGATCGTGCAGCGGTGCGCGTTCCCCTCGAGGCCCGATGCGTGACGAGAGCAAATGGCCGAGCTGTAAACGGTCAGCTAAGGCGCCCACGGCGTGCAGTCCGACGTGGGCGACGACCCCCGCGCCACCGGGTTCCACACTGGCGCGAATCGTTGCGGTAGCGTTCATCTCAGAAGCGCCCTTCGTGTTTTGGAAAATTGTTGTCTAAGCAACTCCAGTTTCCCTGACGCGGAGGGCATTTTTGCGGATGAGGGTCAGTGATTCACGCGGCCTCGTGAAGGATCGGGGCTAGCGTGATGAGCGTCGTGACTTGGACATATCAGTGAGGATTCGGAGGCCGTATCGCCTCGCCCACCGATAGATGAACGTGCGGCACCACACACTGCGGGCGGACCGGGGCATCGTGAGCCTCGCTACCGAGGGTCAGACCACCTCGAACAGGCCACCCCAGAGGTGTGTTATTACCTCCCCCTGATCACACGAAGGGTATGGTCGCCGTCTAGGGGTGGTGCTTGGCGCGCGCTGCGGCCTCGAGGACCGCCTCGGGCACGACGGTGCCCGGACGGTTCGCGGGGTCGTGGGTAAGGAACCGGCCGAGCACCGGTATCTCGGTCAGCGACTCGGCGCGGAAGGTGGCCGCGACCACCGGCACGAAGCTCTCGGCGGCGGGGTAGACGAGGTAGCGCGGGAGCCAGGCCGGGAAGTACTTCGCGTTGAACTGCCAGAGCGACTCGATCGGCAGCACCCCTGAGAGGCGCTTCAGCGCCCACCGCTCGACGCGGGTGAAGGTCCCCTCGCCGCGCTCGCCGTCGAGCACCGAGCGGAAGGCCGCGAAGTTGAGGCTGAGTCCGCGCGCCCCGCGCCCGCGCAGGTACTCGATCGTCGAGCAGAGGGCGTAGTCGATGAGCCCGTTGGGGTGCTCGCCGGGGTCGCGGCGCATGAGGTCGAGCGAGTAGCCGTTGATCGCCGGGGAGGGCACGAACTGACAGACCGCGGCCGGCTGGCCGTCGGGGCTCGTCACGACGGTGAGCAGCAGCCCCTTGTCCTTGGGGTCGAAGAGCCGGCCGAGCATCATCGAGAAGCCCCGCTCGCCCTCGCCGCGGCGCAGCATCGAGATGAGCTCGACCAACGCGGGCACCCGGGCGGGGTCGATGGCGCTCGGGTCGAGGAACTCGACGGTGTAGCCCTTGCGCGCGAGGCGCGTGCAGGCCTGGCGCAGGCCCTTCATCTTGCCGCCCTCGAGGCTGAACGTCTGGCAGTCCACGATCGCCTCGTCGCCGAGGTAGAGCGAGTGCAGGCCGGCGGCGTGGTAGATCGAGAGCCACTCCGCGCCCGCGCCCATGACCGCGATCGTCCACCCGCGCGACTCGGCGAAGGCGCGGAACGCGCTGAAGACCTCGGGTCGCTCGGCCTCGGGCCCGATCGGGTCGGGCGAGACGAGCGCGACGCCGCCGTAGACGGCGTAGGCGACGAGTGAGTCGCGAAAGAAGTAGAACTGCTTGTCGTCGCGCAACGCGAAGTAGTCGAGCGTGCCGCGCCCGTGGCGGCGCACGATCTCGCGCGCGCGCAACTCGGCGAGGCGCCGCTCGCGCGTCGAGGTCGTGCTCGAGAGCCGCCGGTCCACGACCGGCCGGGTGACGAGGTAGAGCGCCGAGACGATCAGCGCGACGCCCACGGTGGTGAGCGTCGGGTTGATGAAGTCGCCGATCCGGTCGGGCACGGGGATCGTCGTGATCCCGATGAGCCGCTCGGCGCAGGCGAGCACGACCGTGAAGAAGCCCGGCAAGTGGTGGCGGCCCGAGGAGGCCTCGAGGCCGAGCGAGGCGGCGAGCACGACGACGATCCCGATGAGCGCGAGGCGCGGCAGCGCGGCGCGCGCGGTCGTGCGGTCGGTGGTGGCGAGGAAGTGCGGACGCTCCACGAGCAGCAGGGTGAGGATCGCCACGGCGAGCAGGGGCGAGACGAGGCTGCCCGCGCGGATGAGGTGGGCGATCGAGGTCGCGGCGACCACCACCACCGCGACCGTCCAGGCGCGGCGCTGGCCCCGACGCAGCCCGCGCGCCACCATGATCATGAGGATCCCCGCGAGGGCGGTCAGGGCGGCCGCCGACTTCGCGGCGCCCAGTGGCAGGTACGTCTCGACCGCAAGCAGCCGACTGCGCAGCGGCGCCACGGCCGTCACGACGAGGTTGACGAGGCCGTCGAGGAAGATGATCCCGCTCACCAGGCGCCGGATTGCGCGCTGGCGGCGCTGGGCGCTCAGACCGTCGACGCTCGCCGGGTAGGGGTTCCCGGTCGGCCAGGCGCCGACCATCGCGGTGTCAAGGTTGAGCTCGGGCTGGACCGGCGAGCCGGCGACCACCCGTTCGAGCAGGGTGCCGCGGCGAAGCGGGCTCTGTCCGGTGTAGAGCCGGACCTGGACGGTGCTCGCGGCCTCGACCTCGACGATGCCCAACCGGTCCACCGAGGTGAACACCGGCGGCAGGCCGAGCAGGCCGTGGCGCTCGACGATCACGGTGCGCGAGGGGCCCGGCGTCGCGCACACCCCGCGGTCGAGGAAGGCGAGCGCGGGCCGCGAGGCCCCGCCGACCACGGCGCCGGCGCCGCCGCGCTCGGCCACGCGCCGCGCGTACTCGAGGGCGTCGACGTCGTCGACGAAGGTGCGCGCGAGGGGCTCGAAGAGGTGCGGGACGGTCGAGCGGGCGTCGTGGTCGAAGCGGCGCCGCACGAGCAGCCCCGCCACCGCGCCCGCGAGCGCCTCGACGAGGCCGAGCACGAGCACCGTCGTGACGGTGTTGCCCCA
>JAJYDR010000133.1 GCA_021777285.1 Actinomycetes bacterium | reverse complement strand
CCCGCGGTCGAGACCTCCAGGAGTCGGGCCATGCGAGTGACCTCGAAGTTCGCGCACTCCGCGGCCATCAACGCAAATCTCTCTGCTTTGGTGGCTTCGAAGCGAAGTACGCGGCTGCTTTTCCCAATTATGGAGAATTCTCCATAATTGGGATTATGGGGAAACCCTGCTTATGTGGAAACGGTCACGAGAGTCCTTTGTTCGACGCAGATCGAGCAGAAGTTTTCCGCATAATCCTCGCGAACCGCAGTCGCTAAAGATTCCTCCTCAAGTGCAGTTCGAGTGAGGAGGAATGATGAGTCGAGATTTGGCAAACGTGAAGGTGACGGGCCCGTTGGTTCGTTACGTTGACGGATTCGTGGTGATGCTCGAGGGGGATGGCTACCGAAGGGACTCGGTGTGTCACCACGTCGAATTGCTCGCCCACGTGAGTCGTTGGCTAGAGCAGCACCAGCTCGCGCCGATCGACTTCACGTCGACGCACGTCGAGGAGTTCTTACGCGCGCGAAAGACGGAGGACTACGCTCGATTGCTCTCAGGCAAAGGCGTGGCTCCAGTGTTGAGCTACCTGCGGGCGTCCGGCGCGATTCCCGGGCCGCTAGTGGCTCGCGACTCGGACGTCGACACACTCCTCGTGAACTTTCGTGAGTACGTGATCGAAGAGCGGGGTCTCGCTCCAAGCACGGCCCGCGACTACGCACGCGTGGCGCGACGGTTCCTCGATGACCACCGCGTTGACGGACTCGATCAACTGAGCGTCGCGCAGGTATTGGGCTTCGTCACTGACGAGTGTCGTCGTCACGTGCCGGGTCCCGTCGTCACCGGCCTGCGAGCCTTCCTGCGCTACTGCTTTGTGCGTGATTTGACCCAGGTCAATCTCGCCAACGCAATACCCGCGGTCGCCGACGCTGGCCAGTCGCTCGCCAAGAGCGTGACGCCGAGTGACGTCCACCGACTGCTCGACAGTTGTGATCGAACCACGGCCTCCGGTTCGAGGAACTTCGCGATCCTGAGCGTGCTCGCCCGACTCGGACTGCGCGCGAAGGAAGTGGCAGCCATGGAACTCTCGGACATCGACTGGCGCCGCGGTGAGCTCACGGTGCGCGGCAAGGGGCCACGTCTCGACGCCCTGCCGCTGCCCGTCGACGTCGGCGAAGCGCTCGCCGACTGGCTGGCGACGGGGCGACCACCCTGCACGCACCGCCACGTGTTTTGCCGATTGGTCGCGCCGTTAGGTCCCCTTTCGAGCACGGGCGTGTCGGGGGTCGTCGCCGCCACGTGCCATCGAGCGCAGGTCCCGGTGACGAGGGCGCACGCGCTGCGCCATAGTGTCGCGAGGCACCTGCTGCGTTCGGGTTCGAACCTGAGCGAGATCGCTCAGGTGCTGCGTCACCAGGATGTCTCCGCGACCAGCGTCTACGCCAAGGCCGATCACGCCACGCTGATCCGCGCGGCCCAGCCCTGGCCCAGTGGATCAACTCTCCGTGCGTCAGCACCCGCGTCGCTCGTGAGCTCGTCGTGACGTCGCTGCGCCAACAACTGGCTGACTACCTCGTCGTGCGGCGCCAGTTCGGCTACGCCCTCGCCAACGCCGAGCATTGGCTCGGTCACTTCGTGGACTACTGCGACGCACAACGCGCCGACGTGGTGACGAGCGAACTGGCCCTCGCCTGGGCGACCCAGCCTACGAACTGCGGTGCGGCCTATCACGCCCAGCGACTGAGCGCGGTGCGAGGCTTTGCCCGCTTCCTACAGGCGCTCGATCCGCGGACCACCGTTCCTCCGACGCACCTGCTCGCCCACGGCTACCGACGCCCCGCGCCCTACCTGTATTCGTCCGCAGAGGCGTGGTCCCTGATGAGGGCGGCACGAGAACTCTCACCCAAGTTGCGCGCCGTGACGACCGAGGCCATCCTCGGTCTGCTCTTCGCGAGCGGTCTACGCATCGGCGAAGCCCTGGGACTCGAGCGCAGTGACGCGGACTTGAACGAAGGCGTGCTGAGGATTCGTCACTCGAAGTTCGACCGGTCCCGCGAAGTGCCGCTGCATCCCACGTGTGTCGCAGCCCTCCTCGCCTACGAGCGACGACGCGAGGAATTGATGCCTCGAACAACCAGTTCGGCCTTCTTCGTGTCCGACACCGGTGGCCGCATTCCCTATCACCGGTTTCTCACCGACTTTCGCGCACTGGTGGCGAAGGTTCCCATTGCGTCCCCGCCGTCGGGTCACGTTCGCATCCACGACGCGCGGCACACGTTTTGCGTCAACGTACTCGTGCGATGGCACGACGAAGGCGCCAACGTCCGCGCACTGATGCCGTCGTTGTCGACCTACGTGGGTCACGTGAATCCGGCGTCTACGTATTGGTACTTGTCCGCGTCGCCCCAGTTGCTCGAGCACGCCGTGACGCGCCTTGAATCGACCTACGAGGCGACCTCGTGAGCTCGACCGCTCTCGCACGCACGCTCGAGGCCTTCTTCAAGGAACGCCTCATGGGCCAACGGCACGTGAGTCCTCACACGATCGACGCCTACCGCGACACCTTCAAGCTCCTGTTCGCCTTCGTCCAGGACCGCAGCGCAAAGGCGCCATCGACACTCGGCTTTGAGGACATCGACGCCGCACTGGTGGGTTCGTTCCTGCACCACCTGGAGGTCGATCGAGGCAATAGCGCGCGTACTCGAAACGTCCGACTCGCGGCCATCCATTCGTTCTTCCGATTCGCCGCCCTGCGGCACCCCGAACACGCCCAGAGCATTCAACGGGTGCTTGCGATTCCCACGAAACGGTTCGAACGAGCGCTCGTCTCATTTCTGAGCGACGACGAAGTGACGGCCCTGCTCGCGGCGCCCGATCAGACCCAGTTCATCGGACGTCGGGATCACGCGTTGCTGCTGCTCGCCCTGCAGAGCGGGATGCGAGTCTCGGAACTGGTGGGGCTGCGTCGAGGCGACGTGGTCTTTGACGTGAGGTCCCACGTGCGCTGCACCGGCAAGGGTCGAAAGGAGCGCACGACGCCGCTGACGAAGAAGACCGCGTCGGTGATCAAACGCCTGCTGGCAGAACACGACGGCACCCTCGACTCGCCACTCTTTGCCAACACCCACGGCTCGGGCCCGCTCAGTCGCAGCGCGGTGAGCAAGCTGGTCGCTCGACACGCACGGACAGCGGGCGAATGTTGCACCTCGCTCAGTTCAAAGGACGTGACGCCGCACGTACTTCGCCACACGGCGGCCATGCGGCTTCTGCAGTCGGGAAGCGACATTGCTTCGATTGCACTCTGGCTCGGTCACGAATCAATTGAAACGACTCAGATCTACGTCCACGCGGATCTCGCGCTCAAGGAGCAGGCTCTCGACCGCACCACCCCGATCGGCAAGACTCGCGGCCGCTATCGACCGGCTGACGCATTGCTGGCCATACTCGATGCCCTGTGATTATGCGGAAAACTTCTGCTCGATCTGCGTCGAACAAAGGACTCTCGTGACCGTTTCCACATAAGCAGGGTTTCCCCATAATCCCAAGAATGCCAGGTCCTTGTCCTTCTCGGCGACCTCACGGCGCAGCCGCAGCAGCTCGGCCCGTTCGGCGACGCTCAGTGGCTCGTTGCTGCTGGCCTGCAGCGCCTCCATCCGTCGACGCTCGTCACGCACCCACGTACTCAGCGAGTTCTCCAGAACCGATAGCTCCTTCGCCATGTCGCGCACCGTCCGGCCGGTGTCGATGACGCGGTGAGCTGCCTCGGTTCTGAACTCGAGAGTGAACTTCCTTCTCGTTATTCCCATGGTGACATCCTCCCACCCGACTCGCGAGCCGGGCTCTTGGGTGTCCACTTTCATTGGGGAACCTCACGGCGAGTTCAAGGGGTGAGCGCAATATTTGGTGGATCAACAAAGATGAGTTGACCGACCAAAAAGGGCGTTCCATGACCGCACATCTGACCACAGACCAACGAGCGTTAGCTCATCGCCTTCGAGCCGGTGGGATGAGTCTTCGCGACATCGCTAAGGAGATCGGCTGCAGCCACTCGGGGATCGACGTGATGCTGCGTGGTCAAGCGCGTGAGGCCAAGCCAGATGTCTGGACGCCGCGTTCGACGAGCCTGCAGGTGCACGAACGTGAGGTGATCATGCTGGCTCTTCACGACGATCTCTCGATGACCGCAATCGCGCGGCAACTGGGCCGCTCACTCTCCACCGTGACCAGGGAGGTGAAGGCCAACGGAGGGCGTGAGAACTACCACGTGTGGCCCGCTCACCAGCGCGCACGAGAGAACACCAAGCGCCCCAAGCCCAGCAAACTGGCCAATCCAGTGCTGTGCGGCCAGGTCAGCGAGTGGCTGGAGAGGTTCTGGTCGCCCGAGGAGATCTCGGCATGCCTGCGCCTACAGTTTGCTGATGATCCGACCATGCACGTGAGCCACGAAACGATCTACCAGTCACTGTTCGTGCAGGGACGTGGTGAGTTGCGTCGCGAGTTGACCCGGTGTCTTCGCTCGGGACGAACGAAACGCCGAGTTCGTGGTCCCGTCGAGACTCGCGGGAGAATACCCAACATGGTGATGATCTCCGAGCGACCCGCGGAGGTCGACGATCGTGCGGTGCCGGGCCACTGGGAGGGTGACCTCATCATCGGCAAAGATGGCGCGAGTGCGGTGGGAACGCTGGTCGAACGCCAGACTCGACTGCTGCTCTTACTGCATCTACCCGACAACCACGGGGCTGACGCCGTCGAGGCGGCGATGCGCGACGCCATCAGCTCACTGCCCAGCGAGCTCGTTCGCTCGGTGACGTGGGATCAAGGAAGCGAGATGGCCAAGCACGTGACGTTTACCGTGGCGACCGGCGTGCCCATCTACTTTTGCGACCCGCACAGCCCGTGGCAACGGGGAGCCAATGAGAATACGAACGGTCTGCTTCGCCAATACATGCCCAAGAGCACCGACCTCTCGACGTACTCCAAGGATGACCTTGCCCGCATTCAACTGAGTCTGAACGAACGTCCGCGCAAGACCCTCGGCTATATGACACCATTGGAGAAGTTCACCGAATTAGTTGCGCTGTCTACTTGAATCCGCCCACTCCTTGAACTGGGTGACGACGGTGTCGAGCTCACCGGCCAGGCGCGAGACCTCGGACTTACTCATCCCCTCGATGCCCATGGCCTTGACGAGGTCGTCGACGCGTCGCGTGGAGACCCCCTCGACGTAGGCCTGGCAGATCACCGCCACGAGCGCCTGCTCGGCCCGCCGGCGCGGGCTGAGGAGCACCTCGGGGCTGTAGACGCCGCGGCGCAGCTTGGGGACGTTGAGCTCGATCGTGCCGACCCTCGTGTCCCAGGGCCGGGTGCGATAACCGTTGCGCGAGTTCTCGCGCTCGGGGGATCGCTCGCCGTAGGCGGCGTTGCACTGCATCGACGCCTGGGCGCTCATGATCGCCTCGGCGAAGGCGCCGAGCATGGCCCGCGCCAGGTCGGTGTCGCCGTGGGCACCCTCCAGGTACTTGCCAAGCCAGGCGCCAGCGTCGATAGTGGTGGGGACGTTCATCGTGTCTCTCCTCAAGTTGTTGTGTCAGAACTGCATCTTGAGATTGACGCGATGAACGTCGTTTTTGGTGGATCCTGATTCAGCTCCCGGACTCGTACTGTGGTTGGATTTGGTCGCTGCTCGAGTTCAGCCTGACCCGCACTCTTACTGGCCTCGTGCCTTGGTGGTGATCTGTCGACTGCACTCGAGCAGCTCAACAATGGCCAGCACACCGGACGGAAG
>JAJYDR010000132.1 GCA_021777285.1 Actinomycetes bacterium | reverse complement strand
CCCCCGATGCCCGAGGACGGCTACCGCATGTTCCAAGAGGACGTCGAGCGCGGCCAGGAGTTCCGCAAGTGCATCGAGTGCTTCATGTGCCAGGACGTCTGCCACGTGATCCGCGACCACGAGGAGAACAAGCAGTACTACGCCGGACCGCGGTTCTTCATCCGCTACGCCGAGCTCGAGATGCACCCGCTCGACCAGAACGACCGTCGTGAGTACGTGCGTGAGGAGATGGGGCTCGGCTACTGCAACATCACCAAGTGCTGCACCGAGGTCTGCCCCGAGCACATCAAGATCACCGACAACGCGATCATCCCGTTGAAGGAACGCGTCGTGGACGCGCACTACGACCCGGTCGCGTGGCTCGGGCGAAAGATCGGCCGACGCACGAAGCGCACGGCGACCGAGGCGGGCGTCCAGCCCGCTCCGTAATCGTGGTCGAGTTCGCCGGCGACGAGTGGTTCGCGACCCTGAACGAGTCGCTCGTCGCCGCAGGACCCGTCCCGATGATCGAGTCGCTGCGGCGGATCGTCATCCACCTGATCGACGCGCCCAACCGAGCGCCACATGCCTTCACGCTCACGCTCGAGCCCTCGGGCGCGAGCGTAACCGCTGGTGACCACCTCGCTGCCGACGCCGTCATGCGCATCGACTTCGCTGACGCCGCACGGCTCTACCGCGGCGACCTCGACAGCGCCACGGCGCTTCGCGAGGGTCGCATCAAGGTCCGCGGCGACGTCAGCGTCGTCGTCGCGCTGCTCGACTGGCTGCTCCACGCCCGAGGACCGGCCGCGTGAGCGACCTGCCGCTATTCGAAGACGACCTCGCCGAGCCTGGCGTGCTCGAGGCTTCGATGCTGCACCGCCGACCGCGGGTCCACCCCGCCGTCGTGCTCTGCTTCTTCAACGACCTGCTTAACCGGCTCGCCGACGAGGGGGTACTCACCCCGCTCTACACACTGCGCAGCGAGATCGGCACCAACCCCGTCTACGAGCTCAACACCCCGAGCGGTCCGGTCGCGGTCGTGCACCCCGGGATGGGCGGTCCCCTCGCCGCGGCCGTCGTCGAGGAGCTCGCGGCGCTCGGGATGACCTCGGTGGTTGCCTGTGGCGGTGCCGGCGCCCTCGTCGACGACCTCGATCGCGGTGCGATCATGGTCGTCGACTCGGCCCTGCGTGACGAGGGCACGAGCTTCCACTACGCACCGCCATCGCGGGTCATCGAGGCCGACCCGGACGGCGTCGCGGCGCTCGTCGGCGTGCTCAACGCCCGGCGGGTCGCCCACCGCGTGGGCCGCACCTGGACGACCGACGCGATCTTTCGCGAGGCGCGCAGTCGCGTCGAACGTCGCGTCGCCGAAGGCTGTTCGATGGTCGACATGGAGTCGGCCGCCTTTATCGCCGTCGCGCGCTACCGCCACGTGCGCTTCGCCCAACTGCTCTACGCCGGGGACTCACTCGTGGGCGAGTGGGACCACCGGTCGTGGCTACGTGCCGGCGAGGTTCGCGAGCAGCTCTTCTATCTCGCCGCCGAGGGCGCTCGCCGCCTCCTCGAGACCTGAGCCTCGCCTCCGCGTACAACGAAATCTCACCACCTCGATACCGAGACCACCCACGGCGACGATTCACGCAAAGACGCCACCCACGTGACGATTCGCTACCGATAGCGTCGGACCATGGACCCGTCCACTCCGATCGATCGACGAACGATGCTGCGTCGCGGGCTCCAGGTGGGTGGCGTCGTGGCCGGGGCGGCCCTTATCGCCGTGGCGCTCGAGGACAACCGCCACCACACCGTCTCGTCGTCGACCACGACCTCGACGTCGACGACGTCGACCACGCTCGGACCGGCCACGACGTCGGATTGGACCGCGCTCGCAGCGTCACTGACCGGTTCGCTGATCCTTCCTTCGGACAGCGCCTACCCCGCCGACACTCTGCTCTACAACGAGAAGTTCGTGGGTCTGCACCCCCAGGCGATCGCCTACTGCGCGAGCGCCGACGACGTCGCGCGCTGCGTCGACTTCACGACCGCGCACGACATCGCACTCGCCGCCCGATCGGGTGGCCACAGTTACGGTGGCTACTCGAGCTGTCCGGGGCTCGTCATCGACGTGAGCCGGCTCTCGTCGATCGTGGTCGATGAGCGGACGAACACCGCCACCGTGGGGGCCGGCGCGAAGCTCATCGACGTCTACAACGCCGTCGCGAGCCACGGCCTGCTCCTACCGAGCGGCTCGTGCCCGACCGTCGGGATCGCGGGGATCACGCTCGGCGGGGGTATCGGTGTCCTCGGCCGCAAGTACGGGCTCACCTCGGACAACCTCCAATCGCTCCGTCTCGTGACCAGTGACGCGAGCGCGGTGACGGCGAGCGACGTGGACCACGCCGACCTGCTGTGGGCCTCACGGGGCGGGGGCGGGGGCAACTACGGCGTCGCGACGTCCTTCTCATTCACCCTGCACCCGGTCCCCGAGCTCACGCTGTTCACGCTGCAGTACCCGTGGCCGGCCGCGGCCGCCATGCTCGAGGCGTGGCAGCACTGGACCGCCACGGCGCCCGACGAGCTCTGGTCGAACTGCCAGCTCCTCACCCAGGGCTCCTACGGCTTCCTCGCCCAGACCAGTGGCGTGTTCTGCGGGTCCCCCTCCGCACTCTCGGGGCTGATCACGGTATTCGAGCGCGCCATCGGTTCGGCCCCGTCCTACCGGTTCGTCGGCTCGCGGGCGTACATCGACGCGATGGCCATCGAGGCCGGCTGCGCGGGGCTCACCATCGCCGCCTGTCATCTCGCCACCGAGAGCCCCGGCGGCACGCTGTCACGCTCGGCCTACTCGGCCAAGTCGAGCTACGTCGACCAGCCCATGGACGGCGCACAGGTCGCCGCCATCGTCGCCGCGGTCGAACACCTCCACGCGAGCGCACCGACCGTCGGCGGTGGCCTGGCCTTTGACGCCTACGGGGGCGCGATCAATCGCGTGGCACCCGAAGCGACCGCCTTCGTGCATCGCGACAAGCTGGCTTGTATCCAGGCGACGTACTCGTGGTCGAGCGCCACACCAGCGAGCGAGATTGACGCGGGCGCGCAGTGGCTGACCTGGCTCGGCGTGAACGTCTTTGACCCGCGCACCGGCGCCTACCAGAACTACATCGACCCCACGCTCGCCAACTGGGCGACCGCGTACTACGGCACCAACCTTGGGCGTCTGGAGGCCGTGAAGAAGACCTATGACCCCGACAACCACTTCGCCTTCGCCCAGTCCATCCCACCCGCGAGTTGAGTCGACGAATCCGCCTCGACGGCGGACCGGCCGCGGCACCGTCAGTCGATAGTTACCGATGCCGCCCGCTCTTGAGGGTCAGCGTCCAACAGGATCGAACACGTCGACAACCGCCTCACGCCGGTGATTCGGGACCTCTCACTCGATGGAACGAGGACGTCATCGTTGACGCGATTGACCAGTGCATCGCCACTCAGTTACCGCGAGCACTCGCCGAGACACACGGTGCCACCGCGCCGGTTATGTCTCTCCATCGATGTCAATTACCGAGATGTAATCAACATCATTACTCCACATTTACTGCCACCCACTACATTGCTATCCGGTTTCGTCCAATGGCGCTGATCAGTAACGATGTTAGATTGCCACAATGAATGCGTATAACGCATCGAGAAAGTCTCTAAGTGAACTTTAAAGGTAGCCGATTGACTTGTTTTGATGTCGTCGTTAAGTTCGACTTTGACATGTGATTTGACGACATGTCATGTCGCGGTAAAGGAGGCAATATGAGAAACAGGCGAGCGTTCTTACGGTCATCAGTTGTCGCGGCGCTCATTATTGTTGGCGGAAACCTCTCGATTGCGGGGGCGATGTCGGCCGCCCCGCCGGCCGGAATCTCCCTCGCGTTCTTCTCAGGTGGGCTCGGCGCTAACGCTCACTGGAGCACCGTGGACCCCGTTGGAGGTACGCCAACCGATGTGAGCCGAGTGATCGTCTTCAACAATCCACTAACAACCGGTTCTACGTACTCGGGCGCGACCGTGAACGGGGTGAGCGGACTTTCGATGAGTGACGTCACCCAGTTGTCCTTCATGATTGACACCGGCGCATACATGGGTGCGGGAGCACCGCGGTTCTCGGTGATTCTGTCCGATGGCGTCACGCTCTTCCCATCGGCCGGTGACTGTCCGTTGAGCGCGAACACTGGTTGGCAAACGGCTAGCTTCGTCGGCCCGGAATCCTGCACCATCTACGGGAGTGAATCACCTGGGACGACCAGTGGCTCTGCGACGTGGAGCGAGTGGAGTTCATTCTTAGGCGACCCGACGATCGTATCGATGTTCATCGTGCAGGATGAGGGCCCAGCTCAGGCGTACCTGGCGAATGTCTCGGTGAACAACCACATTGCGGCGTGAGTTCCACGGTTGAAGGGATTCCCCTCGATCAGGTCCGCGAATGGCGGCGCAACGCGCGAATCCAGATCGGGCGTCGCTAGCGCCACGCGAGTCTTATAGCCCGTTGGCACAGCGCCCAGAACCTTAACCACCTCGGAAACGTTCGCGCCGACGGACGGGCTCGCAATAGCGGCTCGTCTGTCGGCGCGACTGTCATTCACCGCCTTCTAAATACGACCGGACAACCGCGACACAGTTCGGCGGTCGTAGGGCGCAGAATCTAGATGAGCCCCAACTGGCGCACGTCGTCGCGCTCACCGAGCAGTTCGTCCGCGGTGATCTTGAGTCGGTCCGCCGCGAACTCGTCGATGGCGAAGCCCTCCTTCACGTGCCAGGCGCCGGCCGTGTCGACTTGGATCGGCAGACCGAAGGTGAGACCTTCGGGCGTGCCGTACTCGCCGTGGCTGGTCACCGCGACCGAGACGCAGTCGTCGGCGGGCGTGGGCGTCGTGAGGCTCACGACCGTGTCGATGGCGGCGTTGGCGGCCGAGGCGGCCGAACTGGCGCCGCGCGCCTCGATGATCGCCGCGCCGCGCTTCTGGACCGTGGTGATGAAGTCACCGCGCAGCCACGCGTCGTCTTTCACCGCGGCGGGGACGGCGAGGCCACCCACCGTCGCGTTGGCGAAGTCCGGGAACTGGGTCGAGGAGTGGTTGCCCCAGATGACGAGGTTCTTCACCTCGGCCACCCCGACGCCGACCTTCTTGGCGATCTGGGTCTCCGCACGGTTCTGGTCGAGGCGGGTCATCGCGAACCACCGGTCGGCCGGGACCTCGGTTGCATTGGAGCGTGCGATCAAGCAGTTCGTGTTGCACGGGTTGCCAACGACCAGCACACGCACGTCACTCGCCGCGTTCTCGGCGATGGCGCGCCCCTGAGGCTTGAAGATGCCCCCGTTCACGTTCAGCAGGTCGCTGCGCTCCATGCCGGCCTTGCGCGGGATCGAACCCACGAGCAGTGCCCAGTTGGTGTCGGTGAAGGCGTGCTTGAGGTCACTCGTCGCCTCGATGCCCGCGAGCAGCGGGAAGGCACAGTCGTCGAGCTCCATGACGACACCCTCGAGGGCCTTCATCGCCGGCTCGATCTCGAGCAGGCGAAGCACGATGGGGGTATTCGGTCCGAGCATCTGTCCCGACGCGATGCGGAACAGCAACTGGTAGCCGATCTGACCGGCGGCGCCGGTCACGGTGACATTGACGGGGGTGGTCATGATTGTTCCTTCCGGTGGGATCTAGAGGCGGTCGACGATGGCCGAGGCGAACTCCGAACACTTCACTTCGGTCGCGCCCTCCATCTGGCGCGCGAAGTCATAGGTGACGACCTTGTCGGCGATCGTGGCCTCGAGGGCGCGGATGATGTCGTCCGCGGCACCC
>JAJYDR010000131.1 GCA_021777285.1 Actinomycetes bacterium | reverse complement strand
AAGTCAAGGCATTACCATGCCCGGGTCGGCCAGGATTCCCACCAGCAGACCGCCAACCAGGCCGGCGATGCCGTGGGTGTAGACCACGCCCATGGCGTCGTCCACCTTTGAGAACGGACGAATGCGCGAGAGGTAGTTCCACGCGAACCAGACGATCGTCGCCGCGATGAGGCCGACGAAGATGGCCCCGGTGCCGTTCACCCAGCCCGCACTCGGGGTGATCGCGACCAGCCCGCAGAGCATGCCGTTGATGGCGCCGAGGAACGTCGGCTTCTTCTGGCGCGAGAAGAACATGTCCATCAGCAGCCACGTGAGCACTCCGACCGCCGTCGCGACGTTCGTGTTCAACACGGCGCTCGCCGCGTCGGCCCCGGCGTAGAAGGGGTCACCGCCGTTAAAGCCGTTCCAGCCGAGCCAGAGGATGCCGGCCCCGACCGCGACCATCATGAGGTTGCTCGGGAACGCGTTCTCGCGGTCCTGCCAGCGACGCGGGCCGATGATGGCCGCACCGACGAAGGCCGCGACGCCGGCCGAGAGGTGGATGACGTAGCCACCGGAGTAGTCGACGGCGCCCTTCTGGGCGAAGAACCCGCCACCCCATAACAGCGCGGCGTTCACGCAGTAGACGAGTGTGATCCACATCGGCACGATCAACAGCCAGGCCTTGAACTTCAAACGGCCGACGAGTGCGCCGAGGAAGAGCAATGGCGTAATGGCCGCAAAGACGAACTGGAAGTAGGCGAGAGTCGCGGTTGAGAAGTGGAAGGGGATGAGCGTGTTCGCTCCCGAGACCGCCTGGCCCTGCTCGGCGCCGGCAGTCGAGAGCGGGGTGAAGTGGCCGATGAAGCCGCTCCAGAACGAGCCGGTCGGACCGAAGTGCGACTGGGGACCGAAGGCCAGGTTGTAACCCCAGAGCATCCACACGACCAGGGTCAACGAGAAGCCGACGAAGACCATCAGCATGGTGTTGACGATCCACTTCTTTCGCACCAGTCCGCCGTAGAGGACGGCCAACCCGGGCAGGCTCATCAGGCCGACCAACGTGGCCGCGACCAGCTGCCAGGTGTTGTCAGCGGGATTCAGCCAGCTGGGATACGGGATATTCGTGACCGCGAACACGCGCCCTCCTTCTCATACGAGAGGGCGACGCTGACCTCGATTCGATGAGCCCAGTTTTCCAACCCCGGATTTCGAGTCGGTTAGCGTCGTGTTTCGGCCGTGTGAACTCGCGGCTAGTCGGTCGCCGCCAATGACCGCTCGACGACCTGGCTGACGTCGAGAACGCTGACGTCGTCGCCTCGCCCCTGGGCCTTGACCGCGTCGTCGATCATGATCATGCAGAACGGGCAGGCGGTCGACACGACGTCGGCACCGGTGCCGAGGGCCTCCTCGGTGCGGTCCATGTTGACGCGCTTGCCGATGTTCTCCTCCATCCACATTCGCGCGCCGCCCGCGCCACAGCAGAAGCCGCGCTCGCGGTGACGGGCCATCTCGACCTGGGTGAGGCCCGGGATCGCGTCCAAAATGGTGCGCGGCTCGTCAAAGACCCGGTTGTGGCGACCGAGGTAGCAGGGGTCGTGGTAGGTGACGGTGCCCGTGAACGAGACGCCCGGTACGAGCCGGCCCGAGGAGACCAGGTGCGCGAGCAGTTCGCTGTGGTGGATCACCTCGTAGTTGCCGCCCAACTGGGGGTACTCGTTCTTCAACGTGTTGAAGCAGTGCGGGCAGCTCGCGACGATCTTCTTCGCGCCGACCTCGTCGAGGGTGGCGATGTTGGCCTTGGCCATCTCCTGGAAGAGGTACTCGTTTCCCATGCGCCGCGCGGGGTCCCCGGTGCAGGACTCGCGCCCGCCGAGGATGCCGAAGCTCACCCCGGCGCGGTGCAGCATCCGGGCCGTCGACTCGATCTGCTTGCGGCCGCGCTCGTCGAGCGAGCCGGCGCAACCGACCCAGTAGAGGTACTCGACGTCCTCGGGGATCGGTCCGTCGAAGACCGGCACCTCGAAGTCGAGCGCCCCGAGCCACTCGGTGCGCTTGGAGGACCCGAGTCCCCAGGGGTCGCCCTGGTTCTCCATGTTGCGTAGCAGCAGGCTCGCCTCAGAAGGGAACCGCGATTCCATCAACACCTCGTAGCGGCGCATGTCGATGATCGCGTCAACGTGCTCGATGTCGACCGGGCACTGCTCGACGCAGCTGCCACACGTCGTGCAGGACCAGAGCACGTCAGGGTCGATCACTGTCGGCACCAAGGTGGCTACGTCGGCGCCGCCCTCGCCGGAGAGCAACCGGTCAGCCGAGAGGAACATGTTGTCGCGAAGTCCCATGATGAGCAGCTTCGGGCTGAGGGGCTTGCCCGTGTTCCACGCCGGACAGACCGACTGACACCGGCCGCACTCGGTGCACGTGGAGAAGTCGAGCATCTGCTTCCACGTGAAGTCCTCGAACTTGCCCACGCCGAACACGGTGTCCTCGGTGACGTGCTCCATGTCCATGTCGGGGGTCTTGTCGAGCCCACCGAGAGCCCGGGGCCGACGGGAGAACCCGATGTTGATCGGTGCGAGGAAGATGTGCAGGTGCTTGGAGTAGGAGACGAACACGAGGAAGCCGGCGATCACCGCGATATTCGCGAGCACGAAGAACGCTTCGAGCACGCTGTTGACCCCGTAGCCGAGCGGAGCGATCCAGTGGGCGACGAGCTGTGAGGTGAAGGCCCACGGTGAGGCAGTGTGCTCAAGGGCGGCGGGCGTCACGGATGCGGGGAAGTGATAGACGGCGCCGACGGTGCGCGGGAAGGGGAAGTGCCCCGTGTTGATCTGGGCAGCGCGGTAGAGGAACAGCGTGATGATCACCATCGCGATCATCACGAGGGTGATCCATGCCGCCTTCAGGTGGCTGCCGTAGAAACGGCTCGCGCGGTCCTTGCGCGAGGGGGCGTTCACCAGTCGGATGATCGTGAACACGACGAGTGACACGAGCACAGCGGTCCCGAAGAAGTCCTCGACGAAGGCCAGCCAGTTGCTCTGGCCGATCCACGGGATGTGGAAGTTGCGATTGAACAGCGCGCCGTACGCCTCGATGATGGTCGCGAGCAGGACGAAGAAGCCCCACATCGTGAAGAAGTGGGCGAGTCCCGGGATCGTCCAGCGCAACAGTTTGCGCTGGCCCGCCACCTCGACGAGCTCGGCCTCGGACACCCGACGGAATCCGTTCCACCGCCGCGGCGCCTCCTTACCGGTGCGGATCAAGCGAGACAGCCACCAGAAACGGCGCCCCGCGATGGTAAACCCGACGATCGAGATCAGCAGTCCAATGACAATCCGAGCAACCACTATTCCTCCATCTCGAGCCGCGCGTCGGGGTCGCGCCGCTCATCGTCCGGCCGTCAAGTGGACCGGAAGTTCTCCCAATATCGACTCGCGGTCGGCCCCCGCTGACCGCGGTACTTCGACCCGAGTCCGGCTGCTCCGTAGGGGCGGTCGGCCGGGGTGGTCATCTCGAAGAAACTGATCTGACCAATCTTCATACCCGGGTACAAGGTGATGGGCAGGTTCGCCACGTTCGACAGTTCGAGCGTGAGGTGCCCGTCCCAACCCGCGTCGACGAACCCAGCCGTCGAGTGGATCAGTAAGCCGAGCCGCCCGAGTGAACTCTTGCCCTCGAGCCGTGCGACGAGGTCGTCGGGCAGTGCGACACGCTCGATGGTCGAACCGAGTAAAAACTCACCGGGGTGCAAAATCATCGGGTCCGTCGGACCGACATCGATCAGTTCGGTGAGGTCCTCTTGGGCCTCTCGAACGTCGATGACTCGTTGTGAGTGGTTCCGAAACACCCGAAAGAGTTGGTCGACGTGCAGATCGACCGACGACGGCTGGATGCAGCCGTCGCCGAGCGGGTCGATGACGATCCGGCCTTGGGCCAGCGCCTCTTTAATCGACCGATCGGAGAGCACCATATCGATGGACACGATACTCCGCGTGGCTAGGTGCACTCATCATCACACTGGTGACCGACAACGATGGGTCGCGTGGGCAGTACCATGTTCACCACGCGGGCGTAGTTCAGCGGCAGAACATCAGCTTCCCAAGCTGAGAACGCGAGTTCGATTCTCGTCGCCCGCTCCAAGTGATTCAAGCGAAACACCAATGATTGCAAGGTGTTTCGAGTACACCACGTTAACCGCGAGTGTCCACCACTGTCCACTGTGTGATGCCCGTTGATGCCCAATCACAGTTCACTGATGCCCAATTGATGCCCTGAGCATCTGAAGTCGAGAGAGCTTCGGGCCAAGTATCGGAGAACCGATCGAATAGGCCAGCCGTCTTGAATCAGTCTTCGTCGCGAGCGCACTCCGTTCAAATGGACGAAGCGTCGTGTCCACCAACAGAACCGTAACAGCCGCTACCAGCACCAGAGTGGCGACCACAACCCAAAGACCGAATCGTCTTCGCACCGAAGCGGACCGACAAGACGGAGGACTGGGCGAGGTGCTCATCGGATTGGCATGCTTCTAGATCGCCATGCGTCCTTGAGCTGACATCCGCGTATCCGTCAATGGTTTTATCGAGGATAGGACGCTGCCAAGTTCGACTCGAGCGATTTCCCGGTCATAACGATCCTGGAGATTCATCCAAAATCCCTCACTCATCGAGAAGAATCGAGAAAGGCGCAGTGCCGTATCGGCGGTGATGCGGCGTTTGCCCAGAACGATCTCGTTGACTCTCCTCGGAGAAACGCCAATCGCTCGCGCTAGCGCGTTCTGGCTAATGCCGAGTGGCGTCAGAAACTCCTCCTTGAGAACTTCTCCCGGATAAATGGGATCAATAATCGTCTTTGTCATGTCGTCACCTCAGTGGTAGTCCACAATCGATACTTCTTCGGGCCCTGCCGCGGTCCACCTGAAACAGATCCGCCACTGCTGGTTGATTCGAATGCTGTGTTGACCGGCGCGGTCACCTCGAAGCTTCTCGAGTCGGTTTCCGGGAGGTACCTTCAAATCCTGCAAATCTTCTGCGGCATCCAAAATCAGAAGCTTCCGTACTGCTGATCTCAAAAGTTCTGGATCAAATGAGCGAACCTGTTCTCGGTGCCACACTCGCTCTGTGATCTTGTCGCCAAAGGACTGCAGCACCCGTTAATTATAACGTGTAACGTTATAGGTTGCAAGGACACGGATGCGAGTATTCGAGACCTGAGTTCGACTGGGCCCCAACTTGTGCCCCATCAATGACGTACTCCAAGCTGAGAACGCGAGTTCGATTCTCGTCGCCCGCTCCAAGCAGTTTCGTTGAAAGCCCTGTAATTACAAGGAATATGGTTTAGCCACCATTGTCCGCTGGTGACCACCATTGACCACTGTTCCATGCCCATTTCTTGCCCAATCTTGCCCACCAAATGTCGCGATACGGTCTGCAAGCAATGGTGTGACTAACTCGCTGCCGCCCGTACACTGACCCTTCCGACGTCCTGACCGGTATCCAGAGGACAGCTCCAGCGCCAAATGGTCAGCGGCGATGACGCGGACTCGGGGCAGAGACAATGTGTTGAGACTTCGGAAACGTCTGCTCGGTGCCATTGCCAGAGACCTACATGTGATTCCGTTTGGAAGAGCTCGACTCCTAGCCGAACAGGTGTGATACTCGGTCGATGGGTAACGCGTCCTCAGGCGAGGGGACCTTCAAGTACTCCACGACTCCGGGTTGGTGGGCTCCGGCCCTGCTCGACCTGCTCGCCTGGCCTGCACTCCTGCGCGCCAGCTCACTCCTCTGGTGGGTCATCGACTTAGCCGCTGTTGTACTCCTTTTAGCGGTGCTCTACGTGCTCACGCACCCCAC
>JAJYDR010000130.1 GCA_021777285.1 Actinomycetes bacterium | reverse complement strand
CGAGACCCAACGGACCCGGATCAGCTACCTTGTGTTCGTCTGCCATTGAAATACCCCCAATTTTGAGTTCACAGCGAACCCTCAGGATTGAGGGTTCACATCCGATTAAACACCAGCGCAAACGCGCGGCGTGGCTTATCGGGGCGCCAATACGTGAATAACTTCACAATTGTTTAACCTGGTCATGATGAAACTCTAGGGACTTTAGTCCCATTGACAAGAAAGTCTCAGGCCTCTAGCGTCGCCTGGTCCAACGCGAGTCGGAACGTCGAAATTGCACCCTCGAGTTCCTGCGGCGACGCGCCGTCAAGGATTCGCTGCACCAGGGCCGAACCGACGATGACCCCGTCGCTGAGGGTGGCCGCCTCGCGCGCGTGGTCCGCGGTCGTGATGCCGATGCCGACGTACGTCGGTGTGTCACAAGTGGCACGGACCGCCTTCACGACCCGACTCGCGTCCCCGACGTCCGCCGCCCGACCCGTCACCGCCATCCGTGCGGCCGCGTAGACGAAGCCCTGGGACAGTTCCCCGATCCGCTGCACGCGCTCGACGGGGCTCGACGGCGCGACCATGAGGACCGTCGCGACATCGGCGGCGGTGGCGACGTCGCGCCAGGGCGTCGACTCCTCGATCGCGAGGTCTGGCACGATCACGCCGGCCACGCCGCTCTGGGCGAGCAGTTCGGCCGAGCGTTCGAGACCGAAGTGGTGCAGCACGTTGTAGTAGGTCATCACGACGATCGGTACCTCGAAGGCGGCGACCGACAGATCGTGACAGATCGACTCCAGGGTCACGTCGTTACCGAGCGCGCGTAATGCCCCCGCTTGGATTACGGGACCGTCCATCATTGGATCGGAGAACGGCACGCCAACCTCGATTACGTCGGCTCCCGCGAGGATCGAGGCCGACACGTAGGTCGTCCAGTCCGCAGTGAGTCCGCCGATGAAGTAGGGCACGAGTGCCTTGCGTCGCGTGCGCAGGTCACGCAGTCGTGTATCGAGGCGGGTCACGACTCGCCTCGCAGGATGCTTCGCACCTGGGCTACGTCCTTGTCACCGCGTCCTGAAAGGTTGAGCAGCACGGTGGAACCGGCGGGGATCTCGTCACCCGCCGCACGTAGCAGCCAGGCCACGGCGTGGGCCGTCTCGAGCGCCGGAATGATTCCTTCGAGCTCACTGAGCACTTGGAGTGCCTCGATCACCACGTCGTCGCCCACCGCGACGTAGCGTGCACGTCCCTGGTCGGCGAGGTACGCGTGCTCGGGGCCGATGCCCGGGTAGTCCAAGCCCGCCGAGATGGAGTACGCCTCCTCGATCTGTCCGTGGTCGTCCTGGAGCAACAGCGAGCGCATCCCGTGCAGGACCCCCGGTGTTCCGAGGCCGACGGCGGAACCACCCGCGGCCTCGACACCGATCAGCTGGGCCGACGAGTCCGCGAACCCCGCGAACACTCCCGCCGCGTTCGATCCGCCACCGACGCAGGCCACCACGAAGTCGGGGGTGGTCACGCCGAATTCACGAAGTTGGTTGGCCGCCTCGACGCCGATGACGCTCTGGAATTCGCGGACCATCCATGGGAATGGGTGCGGTCCCATGACCGAACCGATGCAGTAGTGCGTATCGGCCACACAGGTCACCCATTCGCGCAGCGCCTCATTGACCGCGTCCTTCAGCGTGCGACTGCCTGAGGTGACCGGGACCACTGTCGCGCCCAGGAGTTCCATGCGAAAGACGTTGAGTGCCTGACGAACGGTGTCGACCTCGCCCATGTAGACCGTGCACGCGAGCCCGAGCCGCGCCGCGGCGGTCGCGGTCGCGACCCCGTGCTGACCCGCCCCGGTCTCGGCGATGACGCGCGTCTTGCCCATCCGCTTGGTCAAGAGCGCCTGGCCGACGACATTGTTGATCTTGTGACTCCCAGTGTGGGCGAGGTCCTCACGCTTGGCGTAAACCGAGAGGCCCAGCCGCTCCGAGAGACGGCCCAAGTAGGTCACGGGTGTCGGCCGTCCACCGAACTCGCGCAACGTCCGGTGGTACTCGGCGACGAAATCGAGATCGGCCCAAGCATCTCGAAAGGCCGCGTCGAGCTCCAGGCAGGCCGGCATGAGCGCCTCGGGTACGAATCGTCCGCCAAAGCCACCGAAGTGCCCGCCCGCGTCGGGCGGCCCCATGACGGCGCTCACGGGCGCCCCGCGAACGCATCACGCGCGTTCGTGACGAAGGATACGACGGCGTCGCGGTCCTTATGGCCGGGCGACGCCTCGACGCCGCTCGCGACGTCGACGCCCCACACCCACGGTCGGCTGATGATTTCGCTCACGTTGGTCGACGTTAATCCCCCGGCGGCGATGACTGGCCGGGTCCAGGAGCGTCGCTCAACGTCCTGCCATCCGTGCACGTCGCCGCTGCCGGGACGTTGACCGTCGAGCAGTACGGCGTCGACGGTAACGTCATCGAAGCGCCAGAACTCGTCGCTTCCGATTGCGAGGGCGCGGATGACAAGGTGGCCACGCTCACGCAACCCTTCGACGAGCGCAGTGGATAGCGCATCGTGCAGTTGAACAGCGTCAGGTCCAACTCGATCAACGGCCTCGAGGATGGCGTCGTCGTTGAGCTCGCGTACTACGAGCACGCTCAGCAACCGGTCCTTCGCCCACGCGGCCACTTCACGGGCTTCGGTGAGCGTGATGCGGCGCCGCGACGGTGCGATGATCAGCCCGAGGGCGTCCGCGCCGGCGCCGTGTACCAGGGCCGCGTCGTCGATCGACGTGACGCCACAGATCTTGACGAAGTTGGCACACTCGAGGTCACGCACGGGAACTCCGCCTGACGGCAGCGAACTCGGCCACGAGCGCTGCGGGAGACGCACTTCGCACGAAGGTCTCCCCGACCAGGATCGCATCAAAACCTCCGGCGGCGACGCGCTCGACGTCGGCGACGCTGGCGAGTCCCGACTCGGCCACCGTGACGATTGCCCCTGGCAACGATGCCCCGATGCGCAGTGCTCGCTCGGGATCGACCTCGAAGCTGCGTAGGTCACGTTGGTTCACGCCCACGATTGACGCGCCGGCCGCGATCGCACGCTCGGACTCGGACTCGTCGTGTACCTCGACGAGACTGTCGAGGCCGCAGTCCGAGGCCAGCGTGATCAGTCGGGCCAACATCTCGTCGCTCAACACCGACACGATCAAGAGGACCGCGGCGGCACCCACGTCACGGGCGTCGAGCACGTCGTTCTCAGCGAAGGTGAAGTCCTTGCGCAGGATCGGCCGGTCGACCGCCGATCGGACCGCTCGCAGGTCGTCGAGTGAGCCGCCGAAGAACTCCTCGTCCGTGAGCACCGAGATGGCGGCTGCACCGCCATCGGCGTACGCGCTCGCGAGCGTGGCGGGGTCGAGGTCGGGCGCGAGTGTCCCCTTGGACGGCGAACGTCGTTTCACCTCGGCGATCACCTGGACGGTGTCGCGGCGCAACGCGCCCGCGAACGACGGGCCCGCGTAGGGTGCGCCGTCGAGGCGCGAACGCCAGTCCCGGCCATCCACCACCCGGCGGTGTGCCGCAACGATGTCATCCAAATACGTGCGCTCCATCGACGAATTCTACCGGCACAAGACCTATCGCCCTGGCGCGACACGATGTTGACGCCGTGGCCGTCGCAGCGTCGGCGACGTCGACGAATCACGCTGGACTACGCTGGTCCAATGTCAGACGCTTCGTCGACCCTCTTGAGTCCGGCGCAGTTCACGAGCGATGTGCTCGGTCCACTGGTGCGCGGGTTCGACCTTGACCGTAGCCGCGCGCGCGAGGCCCTGGCGGCGATCCTCGGCGGCAACATCGAAGCCGTGCTCGTGGCGAGTTTTCTCACGGCCCTGACTGCGAAGGGCGAGACCTCCGCGGAGATGACTGGCTTCGTCGACGCGATGGTCGACGCCGCGACCACCTTCACGATCGACGCCGACGCGGTGGACATCGTGGGTACCGGTGGCGACCAGCTGCATACGGTCAACATCTCGACCATGGCTTCACTCGCGGTGGCCGGCTGTGGCGTGCCCGTCGCCAAGCACGGTAATCGCGCGGCGTCCTCCTCGGTGGGCTCCGCGGACGTGCTTGAGGCGCTCGGCGTACGACTGGACCTTCCCGTCGACGGCGTCCTCGCCTGCATCCGCGACGCCAACATCGGCTTCCTCTTCGCTCCGACCTATCACCACGCCCTCGCCCACTTGACGCCAATCCGGCGTGCGCTCGGCTTTCGCACCGTCTTCAACGTGCTCGGCCCGCTCGCCAATCCGGCGCGCGTGGGTCGCGGTGTGATTGGCGTCGCCCAGAGCCATCACCTGGAGTCGATGGCCGAAGTCCTCGCGGCACGTGGGGTCGTCAAGACGATGCTTGTCAACGCCGACGACGGGCTCGACGAGCTCTCGCTGGGCACCCCGTCGACGGTCTACATCGTCACCGGCGACGGCGTGCGAGTCGAGCGTCTCGACGCCGCCGCTGAGCTGGGCCGGCATCACACCGCCGAGGCGATCCGCGGCGCCGACGTCACCCACAACGTGGCCGTCGTGCACCGGTTCTTGGCCGGGGAGCCCGGTCCCGTGTTCGACGTCGCGTGCGCCAACGCCGCTCTCGCCTTGATCACAGCCGATCGGGCCGAGAACTTGTCAGAGGGTTTTGACATGGCCGCTGAGAGCGTGCGCAGTGGACGCGCCGGCGAATCACTCGAGCGGCTGATCGCCGTCAGTAACGCCTAGATGACTCGTAACGCCTCTTTGTAGCGTCGCGCGTTGGCGACGTAGAGCGCGGCCCCGTCGGCGATCGCCTGGACGTCACTGGCCTCGGGCTTGATCGACGCGGGTACGCCCACGGCGAGCGCGCGCTCGGGCACCTCGGTGCGATTGCGGACCACGGCACCCGCGGCGACCGTCGCGCCGGTGTGGACGTGTACCTCGTGCAGGACCACTGAGCCGCTGCCGATCAGTGCGCCGTCGTGGACGACGCAGCCTTCGAGGTGCGCGATGTGTCCCACGACGCAGTCCGAGCCGATGACCGTGGGGTACTCGGCCACTGCGTGCACGACCGTCCCGTCCTGGATCGAGGTGCGCTCCCCCACGATGATGGTGCCGTAGTCGCCCCGGAGCACCGCCCCGGGCCAGACCGAGGACTGCGCCCCGATGCGTACGTCGCCAATCACGACGGCGTCGGGATGGACGAAGGCGTCGGGGTCGATTTGGGGAACTCGGTCACCGAGGGCGTAGATGGGCACTGCAACCTCCTAGTGGCTCAGCCACATGATCAACTGATACAGCCGCCAGACCAGGTAGATAGCCGTCGCGACCACGAAGAACTTCCATCGTAACGGCATCGGCTCAGGTGTCGGTTCCTCGACGGAGTTGCCACAGACTTCACAGACATCGCCGTCGACCGGTCGGTCGCAGGTCTCACACCACTTGGCCATCAGTCAACACGGATCCGAACGCGCAGTGGCGTGGACCCGAGTTCAAAGCGCTCGCGAAGCGAGCGCTCCACGTAGCGCAAGTAGGTCGCGGGCAGTCGTCCCGCCACGAACAGGGTGAAGGTCGGCGGCTCGATCGCGCCCTGGACGGCGTAGCGGATCTTGCCCGTGGGCGCAGGCTGCTTGATCTGCAGGTCGCGGATGGCGCGGTTGAGCGCACCGGTGGGAACGCGCTTGACGTAATCGGCGGCCGACTCCTGGAGCGCTGGCAGCAGTCGATGTACGCCCTTGCCCGACGTGGCGGTCGTCTTGAGCACGGGTGCATCGCCGAGGAAGGCGAGCTTGTCACCGACTGTGGCGAGCACGCCAGGGCGGTCATCGGTCGCGATGAGCTCCCACTTGTTGAGTACGACGATGGCCGGACACCCGGCCGCAGCGATGCGCTCGGCGAGCCGTTGGTCCTGACCAGTCGCACCGACGGTGGCGTCGATGACGAGGACCGCGATGTCGGCGC